>MKUB01000077.1 GCA_001898545.1 Sphingomonadales bacterium 63-6
CTCGTTGATCAGCACGTTGGCGTCCACCGCCGCACCGATGGTCAGCACGAAACCCGCGATGCCGGGAAGAGTCAGCGTGGTTTTGAACACCGCCATCACACCCAGCAGCATGAGCACGTTCAGCACCAGCGCGATATTGGCATAAACGCCCAGGCGGCCATAAGTGAAGCCGATCAACAGGAGCACAAGGCCCGAACCTACCGCCATGGCGAGCAGGCCCTTGCGGATCGAATCCGCGCCGAGTTCGGGGCCCACAGTGCCTTGCTGAACCACCGTGAGATCCACCGGAAGCGCGCCCGAGCGTAGCGAGATCGCCAGCTGGTTCGCGGATTCGGTGGTGAAGCTGCCGGAAATCTGGGCCTTGCCGCCCAGAATCGGCTCATTGATATTGGGGGCCGAAAGCACCTGGCCATCGAGGATGATGGCGAAGGGCTTACCGGTGTTCTGCGCAGTGAGGTCGGCGAATTTCTTGCCACCGGCCTGGTCGAAGGTGATGTCCACCACGGCCTGGTTGTTGCGCTGGTCGAAGCTCTGCTGCGCATTGGTCAGCGAATCGCCGCGAATGCCGCCCAGACGCTTCACCGCAATCGAGGTGCCTGCAAGCGGTGTGCCGGGAGCATAAGGCACGATCTCGCTACCCGGAGGGGCAATGCCCTGCGCCACGTCGGATTGCAGTGCGGTAGTATCAACCAGCTTGAATTCGAGCTTTGCCGTCTGGCCCAGCAGCGATTTCAGCGCCTCGGGATCGCTAAGACCGGGAACCTGCACAGAAATGCGAGTATCGCCTTCGCGAATGATGGTCGGTTCACGCGTACCCAGAGCGTCGATACGCTTGCGAACCACTTCGGTCGCCGTATCCATCGCATTGGTGATAGCCTGATCGAGGCCATTCTTGGTGGGCGTCAGCACAAAACGGCTGCCATCAACCACTTCGAGATTCCATTCACGCACAGGGCCGCTGCCATTGACCAGCGGCAGGAGTTCCTCGCGTGCTCGATCGACCTGGGAGGGATTGTCCAGCAGGAAGCTGATGCGGCCATTGCTGGTCGACAGATCGCCAATGCGGATAGCAGGCGATGCCTGGCGCAACACGCGGCGAACATCTTCTTCCATGCTCTCCAGTCGCTGGCGGGCTACCTGCTTGGTATTGGCTTCAAGCAGAATCTGGCTGCCGCCAGCAAGGTCCAACCCCAGATTGACCTGCGGCCCGGGAATACTAACACCGCCAAGCGAACCAAGCGTCGGGAGCGCCGCGGCAACCGCCGCGAGGGTCAGGAACCAGAGCCAGGCCCTTTTCCAGGTGGGAAAATCGAGCATCGCCTGCGCCCCGATCAGTCGTTGGCCGGAGCGCCGCCGGGGGCGACCACGTCGGTTACGGTCTGCTTGACGGCCTTGACCTTCACGCCTTGGGCGATCTCGATTTCGACATAAACATCATCGACCTTGATCACCTTGCCGAGCAGGCCGCCACCGGTGATCACCTGATCCCCGCGCTTCATGCCCTGCACCTTCTGCTGATGTTCCTTCTGCCGCTTCATCTGCGGGCGCAGGATAAGGAACCAGAAGATCACGACCATGCCGACAATCGGGAGGAAACCCATAATCTGCTGCATGCCGCCGGCTCCGGCGCTAGCGGAAAGGTAATCAAGCATCAGGTACGCCCCTCAATTCGTTCGGCAGAAATTTCGCGTTCAATTGGTGCCGGAATGTTGGATTTCAAGGCTCCGGCAAATAGCCTGCGCGCCTAGCAGCAAAGCCTTGGGGGTGCAACGCGGCACCCGGAAAGAGCGTTCCCACAGGACATTTCTTTCAACCCGGCCAAAATGCCTGAACCCGTGCTTGCATGATCGCAGACACCTGCCTATAGGGCGCGCCTCCACTGTCGGGACGTAGCGCAGCCTGGTAGCGCATCACACTGGGGGTGTGGGGGTCGGAGGTTCGAATCCTCTCGTCCCGACCAGTGGAATTAACTCACCCCAAAATCGTCAGACGCAGCCCCGGCTTTCAGCCGGGGCGGGTGTGTTCAGCCCGCTTTTGTCACGCGGTTTTCGATCGCGCCGATACCGTCGATCTCGCAGCGCACGACATCGCCTTCCTTCAGGAATTGCGGGGGATTCATCCCCATGCCCACCCCTTCCGGCGTGCCGGTGGCGATCAGGTCGCCCGGCTCCAGCGTGAAGGCGGTGGAGAGATATTCGATCTGGCTGGCGATGGAATGAATCATGTTGGCAGTGGTGCTTTCCTGCCGTTTCTCGCCATTCACATAGCAGCGCAGCGCCAGTGTCTGAGGGTCGGGAATCTCGTCGGCCGTCACGATCCAGGGGCCGATGGGGCCGTGCGTATCGAAGCTCTTGCCCATGGTGAAAGTGGGCGTGTGTTTCTGCCAGTCTCGGGCGGAAACATCATTGGCCACGACATAGCCGAAGACGTGGGACAAAGCCTCATCCGCGCGCACTCCCTTGGCCTTCGCGCCGATCACTACGCCCAGTTCCACTTCGTAATCGACCATGGTGGAAACACCGGGATCGATGGGGTCGAAGGGATCGGAAATGCAGGTGGTCTGCTTGTTGAACCAATATTGATGGGGCGGCGCAGAATCGCGCCCCATTTCGGCGATATGCTTCGCGTAATTCATGCCGATGGCGAGATATTTTCCGGGCCGTAAAGGCGCGAGGAATCGGACATCCTGCAGCCGGTGATGCGGGGCGATGGCATCGGTCATCTCCCGTATCTGATCGAGCGCGGCATCGCCCGCCGCTATGATCGAGAGCATATCGGGAAACAGGCATCCGGCCGCCCCGAGGCTGATGATTCCCTCATCCTCCACCACGCCAATGTCGATCTGCCCATCGATCTCGAACCGCGCCAGCCGCATGCAAAATCCCTTCTTCCAGAGGTTTTTCCGAGCCTAGCGCGGGCATGGGCACAAAGCGACAGAGATGCGCGACAAAAGCCCGCAAAGGCACACCAGCGACCCATTGCACAGGGTGAAGGAAAGCTGCCGGAAATAGCATTTTCCTACACAAACCTATTTGGTTAGTTCGGTCAGCGAATCACATCCAAGGAGCTAAGCAATGGCGATCCTCGACGTTCTGATCGGCCCCGTTTCCGCAATCATCGACAAGGTGATTCCCGACAAGGCCGCGCGGGAAAAGGCCAAGCTGGAATTGATGAAGCTGGAGGGCACACAGGAAATGGAACTTATCCAGGCCCAGCTTTCCGCCATCGTAGCCGAAGCCAATTCCAAAGATCCATGGACCAGCCGCGCCCGGCCCAGCTTCCTTTATGTCATCTATGTGCTGCTCTTATGGGCGATCCCCATGGGCCTGATCGCCGCCTTCCGCCCGGAAATGGCGCGGGACATCGCCAGCGGCATGAACGCCTATCTCAATGGCCTGCCCGAACCGCTCTACGCCCTCTTCGGCACCGGCTATCTGGGCTATACTGCCGCGCGCCAGTGGGGGAAGGTCAAGGGAGTGGAGCGATAGGCTAGGCTTCTACCGCAAGGCCTGCCCGGTAAATCCCCCGCTTGAGCAGCGGCCCGCCCGCTGATACCCAGCCCCATGACCGAAACGCCCATCCTGCACCGGCAACAATTCCGCCTTCATCTGGCGGCTGGGGTGGGCGCATCGGGTTCAGGGGACTGCTGAAACAGACTTCCTGCATCGCAAAGCCCACTACCACCCGCCCAATCGGCGGGAACCCGGTCGGTTGGGCTTTTCCGAAAGGACGGCAGATCGTGCCCTTACCTGCATCCCTGCGCGACGATGGCGCAATCGAACATTTCGCCTTGCGCTTTATCGACCGGACCTTGCCCAAAGCGGAATGGACCCATGCGGGCCATTTTGCGGCGGCGCTGTGGCTTGCACGCCATCGCCCCGAGCTGACCGCACCTGATGCAATCCGCGCGCTCATCACAGGCTATAATGAGGCAACGGGCACGCCCAACACCGACACTGGCGGCTACCATCACACCATCACTCTTGCTTCCATGCGTGCGGCCATGGCCCATCTGGGCAATTCCCCAGCCGATGAACCACTCCATCGGGTGCTGGAATCGCTCCTTGCCTCCGCGCTCGGCCATCCCGGCTGGCTCAATTCCTATTGGAAACGCGAAACGCTTTTCAGCGTGGAGGCGCGCCGGGCCTGGGTAGAACCCGATATCACCCCACTGCCTTTCTCATGATCGGGAAGAGGCAGAGAGGAGTTTCCCAGCACCTTCCCCGCTGCCCCCCTTCCCGCTATGCCGCGCCTCCAAGGAGAAACTGCCATGTCCGCCAACATTGTCTATGTCCTCAACGGGCCCAATCTGAACCTGCTCGGCATGCGCGAGCCGGAGATTTACGGCACCGAGACGCTGGACGATGTCGCGGGCATGCTGGAAGATCGCGGGCGGGAGCTGGGGCTGGAGATCGACATGCGCCAGTCCAACCATGAAGGCCACCTGATCGACTGGATGCACGAAGCGCAGGCTGAGGGGGCAAAGGCCATCCTGATCAATCCCGGCGCCTATACCCACACCTCCATCGCGCTGCTGGATGCGGCCAAGTCCATCAAGGTTCCGGTGATCGAAGTGCATCTTTCCGATCCCGAAACACGCGAGGCATTCCGCCATATTTCCTATGTCGGCATGGCCGCCGTGAAGACCGTTAAGGGTCTGGGAACCAAGAGCTATCTTGTCGCATTGGAACACGCAGCAACGCTGTGAACCGGCGCGCCGGGCTGCATGGCCAAGGGGGAAATCGGGCCGCCACCCCTTGCCAGCCCGGCATTGTCTGCGCATAGCGGCCGCAAAACTGGATACCCACGAGGAACGAATGGGCGAAAGCAAGGGCGCATCGGGCCGTAACGGCCGGATGAATGTCGATACTGATATGGTTCGCGAGCTGGCGGAAATGCTGGCCGATACCGGTCTTACTGAAATCGAGGTGGAAGACGGCGATCGCAAGATCCGCGTCTCACGCGGGGCCGTTGCGGCTGCCGCGGCTCCTGTGGCGGTTGCCGCTGCACCTGCAGCCGCTCCGGCTGCTGCTGTTGCGGCACCGGCGGAAAGCGCACCGGCCGATCACGCAAATGCCGTGAAATCGCCGATGGTCGGCACCTGCTATCTTTCTTCCGAACCCGGCGCCGCCCCCTTCGTGAAGGTGGGTGATACGGTGAAGGCAGGCGACACGCTGGTGATCGTGGAAGCGATGAAGGTGATGAACCCCATCTCCGCCACCGCGCCCGGCACGGTCAAGGCGATCCTGGTAGAGAACGGGCAGCCGGTCGAATATGACCAGCCGCTGGTCGTGATCGCTTAAAGGCTGCGCTGCGCCATGCCGATTACCCGCCTGCTGATCGCCAATCGCGGCGAAATTGCCCTGCGCATTCATCGCGCGGCTCATGAAATGGGCATCGAAACCGTGGCGGTGCATTCCACCGCCGATGCGGATGCGATGCATGTGCGCCTGGCTGACCAGGCCATCTGCATCGGGCCGCCCGCGGCGACCGATTCCTATCTGAATATCGCGGCGATCATTTCGGCGGCCGAGATTTCGGGCGCGGATGCGATCCATCCGGGTTACGGCTTCCTGTCCGAGAATGCCAAATTCGCGGAAATCGTGGAAGCCCACGGCATTACGTGGATCGGGCCGAAGCCCGAACATATCCGCACCATGGGCGACAAGGTGGAGGCCAAGCGCACCGCCGGCGCGCTGGGCCTGCCGTTGGTTCCCGGCTCGGACGGCGCGATCAGCGATCCCAAGCTGGCAGCCAAGATCGCCGAGGAAATCGGCTATCCGGTCATCATCAAGGCCGCATCGGGCGGCGGCGGGCGCGGCATGAAAGTGTGCCCCAGCCCCGACCAGCTCGAAACGCTGATGAAACAGGCCGGCAGTGAGGCGAAAGCCGCCTTTGGCGACGACACCGTTTATCTGGAAAAATATCTCGGCAATCCGCGCCACATCGAATTCCAGGTCTTCGGCGACGGCAATGGCAATGCGATCCATCTAGGCGAGCGCGATTGCTCACTGCAGCGCCGCCACCAGAAGGTGATGGAAGAAGCCCCTTCCCCCGTCCTGTCTTCGGAAGACCGGGAACGGATGGGCGGCGTGGTGGCCAAGGCCATGGCCGAAATGGGCTATCGCGGCGCGGGCACGATCGAATTCCTGTGGGAAGACGGCGAGTTCTATTTCATCGAAATGAACACCCGCCTGCAGGTGGAGCATCCCGTTACCGAAGCGATCACCGGCGTCGATCTGGTGCGCGAACAGATCCGCATTGCCGATGGCAAGCCGCTGTCGGTCACGCAGGAAGAGCTGGAATTCAAAGGCCACGCCATCGAATGCCGCATCAATGCGGAAGATCCGTGGACCTTCGCCCCTTCGCCCGGCAAGGTGAAGGCCTATCACGCGGCAGGCGGCATGCATGTGCGCGTGGATAGCGGGCTTTATGCCGGCTATTCGATCCCGCCTTATTACGATTCCATGATCGCCAAGCTGATCGTCTATGGCCGCACGCGCGAAGGCTGCATCATGCGGCTGAAGCGGGCGCTCAAGGAAATGGTGATCGAAGGTGTGAAAACCACCATTCCGCTGCACGAAGCCCTGCTAGAACAGCCCGATATCCTTAACGGCGACTATTCGATCAAGTGGCTGGAGGAATGGCTGGATAAGCGCGAGGGGTAAACGCGCCTATCCTTCGGAAAAAATGCGACGAATTTTGAATTTTCGGTCACTTTTCGGCGTTTGTTGTTAACCATTGGGCCTTAGCCTGCCTCGCAGACCGGGGGGGTTATCGAGAGCCGATGAGTATGCGGGGGAAACCATTTGAGGGCGTCGCAGCTTGGCTGCTGGGCGCCCGGACACCGGTACCCCCGGCAATCTATGCCGAACTGACCAAAGGACTGTTCGCCTCGCTTCCGATTTTCCTCGGCGGCGTCATCAACACCACCGCAGTGGCGGGTGTGGCGGCATGGCGCCAGCCCTACCCTCCCTTCCTCGTATGGTTCCTGTTCGAGATCGCCCTGGGCCTCGTCAGGATCGGCGTATTGACCCGTGGCCGCGCGGTCCTGCGCTCCGGGGGCGAACCGCCGCGTTTCCTTGCTGCGTTACTATCCTGTTGCTGGGCCGCTTCGGTTGGCATGGGCACCGCCCTATGTCTCGATAGCGGGGACTGGCTGCTTGCCTGCATTGCCGGCATTTCGGCCGCCGGCATGGTGTGCGGCGTATGCCTGCGCAATTTCGGCACGCCGCGCCTTTCGGCCATAATGTGCTTCCTGATCCTGGCCCCCTGCGGGATTGTGAGCGTGTTTGCGGACGAAAGCCTGTTGACGATCATCGCCCTGCAACTGCCAGCTTACATGTTCACGATCTTCGCTGCGGGATTCTCGCTTCAGGAAATGCTGGTGTCGCGCATGACAGTGCTCAGCGATCTTCAGCGTAGCGAAACGCTCAACCAGACGATCCTCAAATCCAGCCCTGACCGTACCCTGATCCTGGACAGTTCCTATCGCATCCTGTTCACTAACATCCCCAATGGCATGACACAGCCGGAAGAGCTTGTCGGCCTCTCCTGGCCTTCGCTGATTCCGCCTGAGGAACGCGAGCATGCCATCGCGGCGCTGCGCATGGCGGAATCCGGCCTGCCCGGAAATGTCCTTACCCATCAGATGGATCGCAACGGGCAATGCCAGTGGTTCGATGTTATCGCCAACCGCATCAGCGACGATTCAGGCCGCATTATCGTGGTGGCGCGGGACATAACTCACCAGAAGAAGTCCGAGGAACATGCCCTGTGGATGGCACATCACGATGCCCTGACCGGCCTGCCCAATCGCGCCTTGCTGCAGGGCCGACTGGAAGATGTGCTGACCGATTTCGGCGCCAGCCAACAAACTGCGCTGCTCATCCTCGATGTCGACAATTTCAAGACGATCAACGATGCGCTGGGCCACGATGCGGGGGACATATTGCTATGCACCTTCGCCAATCGCCTGCGCGCCGCGGTTAATGAAGGCGATCTGGTGGCTCGCACCGGGGGCGATGAATTCGCCGTGATCGTTTCAGCCACGACAGAAGACGATGTGGTCGCTGCGGCCGACCGGATTTTCGACCTGTTGCGCGAACCCTTCTATCATGAAGGCCGCCTGCTGGAATGCCGGGCCAGCATCGGCGCCAGCATGATCCCGCGCGACGGGATAAGCCGCTCCGAAATCATGAAGGCCGCGGACATCGCGCTTTATGCCGCCAAGGCCGGCGGCAGGGCGCGGCTCAAGCTGTTCGAACCGGCGATGATGGTAGAGGTCGAACGCCATCAAAGCATGATTGCCTCCGCCCGCCGCGCCCTGCAGGCCAATTCGATCATCCCGCATTACCAGCCCAAGGTTTCGCTCAGCAATTCGCGGATTGTCGGTTTCGAGGCGCTGCTGCGCTGGCGCGACCCCTATGGGCGACTACAGGGCCCGGACGTGCTCAAAGCAGCCTTCGAGGACCCGGCTTTGAGTGGCCCGCTAAGCGACCGCATGCTTGATGGCGTGCTCCATGACATGCGGGACTGGCTCGGCCAGGGCCTGGATTTCGGGCATGTCGCGATCAATGTCACGGCGGCGGATTTCAGGCGCGGTTCCTTTGCGGAACGCCTGCTGGAGCGGCTGGACGATCACGGCGTGCCGCCTTCCTGCATCCAGATTGAAGTGACCGAAACCGTCTTTCTGGGGCGCGGGGCAAGCTATGTGGAAGATGCGCTCAAGCACCTCAATGCGCATGGTATCCTCATCGCGCTGGACGATTTCGGCACTGGCTATGCCTCACTATCCCACCTCAACCAGTTCCCGGTGGACCTGCTGAAGATCGACCGCTCCTTCGTCGGCGAGATCGGCTGCAACCCGGATGCGGAAGCCATTTCCACCACCGTGATCAATCTCGGCCACTGCCTGGGGCTGGAAGTGATCGCGGAAGGCGTGGAAACCCGCGCGCAGGAAGCCTATCTGGCGACAGTGGGCTGCGATACCGGCCAGGGCTATCTCTATTCGGAGGCGCGGCCAGCCCATGCCATCCCGAACATGCTGCGCGAACAACCGATCCCGGCTCTCAGGGCCTGAACCGGATGATGCCAGCTATTCGAGGGGAACGCCCGGCTCCTGCTTGGCAGTACGGATCGTCAGCGAGGTTTTCACGCTGGCCACATTGGGCGCCGGGGTGAGCTTGCTGGTAAGGAACTCCTGAAAGCTCTGCAGGTCCCGGCTCACGATCTTCAGGATGAAATCAATCTCGCCATTCAGCATATGGCATTCGCGCACTTCGGGCAGATCGCGCATATGCTGTTCGAATGCGCGCAAATCCTCTTCTGCCTGGCTTTTCAGGCTGACCATGGCGAATACGGTGATGGCGAAGCCCAGCTTGGAAGGATCAAGATCGGCATGATAGCCGCGAATGACACCCTCTTCCTCCAGCGCGCGCACGCGGCGCAGACACGGCGGTGCAGTCAGCCCGACGCGCTGCGCGAGTTCGACATTGGTAATTCGACCTTCAGCCTGCAATTCGGCAAGCAGACGCCGGTCGATTGCGTCGAGATTCGCCATAATCGAAAACCCGCTCGCTTCATGTGCGAAGTTTATGCCCATCTGGTGGGCAAGGAGTAGCACGAATACTGATCGCAGCCAGCAATATTGTTATATATGTCCGGACATGTCCCGCTTTGCAACGCCGGAACCGCCTGCGTTCCTAGCTCGCGGGAAACTGGTAGGACTTTTCAGATTATCCCGGCCATCCCGGCACACCGCTCTATCGGAGATTGAATGCAGTTTGACGACCGCCTTGCTACCGTTCTGCGCATGCAGACCGGCGGTGTGCGGGCGGCGCACACGCAGTTCCGTCAGCTGCTGGACCTGGCTGGCAGCGCTCCTGAAAGTACCGACGATGCCCGGCTGGCCCGCGCCTATGACCGACTGAGCGCCCTATCTGCCGAGATTCCCGCGGAAATCCGCGCCGCGATGATTCGCGATCCCGGCCTGCGGCTGCGCAATCCGGCCTTCATCGCCTATCTCGCCTCGCAGGAATTGCCCATTGCCATGGCGGCGATGAGCAATGCCCGATTGAACGAGGCGCAGTGGGAAGCCCTAATTCCCGCATTGCCGGTGCCCGTCCGCGCCCATCTGCGCCAGCGTGCCGACCTGCCCCCGGCGATCCGCGACCTGTTAGCACTGCTGGGCGTGCGCGATCTGGTGCTGCCACAGCCGGACGCAGCTTCGGTAGTGATCGATCAGCCGGGCCGCGCGGCTCAGCCCGCCCCCGCTCCAGCAGTTCCGGGGCAAGGTGCGAGCGAACCGCAGGTAGAACCGCGCCCAATGCCGAAACCGGCACTAGAGCCCAAACACCAGCCTGAGCCCGAGCCCGCAAGCGTGCTCGACCTCGACCCGGCCCTTGCTCTGGCAGGCGAGGATGGCGCGGCGGGTATCAGCGCGATCGTGCGGCGCATTGAGGCGTTCCAGCGTGCCCGCGCCGCCACGCAGCCCCATGTCGATGCCCCCCGCCTTCCCCTTGGCGAACATGCGAATGACGGTGCGGACGAACTGCCCCTGAGCTTCGATTTCACCACCGATGCCGATGGCCGCATTAGCTGGGCCCAGCAGAATGTGGCCCCGATGACCGTGGGCATGATGCTGGCCGGACGCAAGGAAGATTCTCCCGCTCGCCCGGATGCAGGAACCCTTGTGTCCATGCGCAGGCGCCAGCCTGTTCGGGGCGGCCATCTGGTGCTGGAAGGCGCCCCGGCCATCGCAGGCAAATGGCGGATCGATGCCATGCCGGTCTTCTCGCCCAGCGGGGGGCGTTTTTCCGGCTATCGCGGACGGATGCGGCGGCTGGTGGAGGAGGATGCGGGCCTCGCCCCGACCTCCCCCGTGGATAGCCCGGCAGACCGGATGCGCCAGATCATCCACGAATTGCGCACGCCTGTGAACGCCATTCAGGGCTTTGCGGAGATTATCCAGCAGCAGCTGTTCGGTCCTACGCCCAATGAATATCGCGCCCTTGCCGCTTCCATCGCGGGCGATGCAGCGCGAATGCTGGCCGGTTTCGAGGAGCTGGACCGGCTGGTGAAGCTGGAAAGCGGCGCGCTGGAAATGGATGAGGGAAGCTGCGACCTCCGCCCCATTCTGGCGGGCACGGTGGAGCAGCTGGACCGGGTGCTACGCGCACGAAGCGCGGGGCTGTGCCTGCAGGGCAGTGACGGAGCTGCCCCGGTGCCACTGACGCGCGGCGATGGGGAAATGCTGGTATGGCGCATGGTGGCCACTTTGGCAGGCGCAATCAGCCCGGGCGAAGAACTGCGGGTATTGCTGGAGCAGGACGGCCCCCGCATCAGTCTCGCCATGGATCTGCCGGCAGCCCTTGTCGGGCGGGACGATCTTTTCGAAAGCACGGCCCCTGCCCTGTCCCAGGCCGTTAGCGCGGGAATGTTCGGCACCGGCTTCACCCTGCGCCTTGCCCGCGCAGAAGCGCGTGCGACACGCGGCGACCTCTGCCGCGAAGGGGACACGCTGCTGCTCACCCTGCCTCTGGCCGCAACTACCGGTAAGGAAAGCGGCAATTACGAGGTAGACTTGCGCGGCCAGATAGCCGAGACGGGCTGAGGGACACTGCGATCTAGAGTTGTTTTGGGGGAGCGGCGGGCGCCATGCGTTCGATCATCGAAGCGCCGGCAAATATCGACAAGGCCAGGTTCAAGCCCGGCTTTGGCCAGCGCTTCATCCTGACTATCGATACGGAAGAGGAATTTGACTGGTCGAAGCCCATTCGCCGCGAAGGCCATGGGCTGGACCATTTGCCTCGCCTCGCCAAGTTTCAGCAATTTTGCGAAAATGAAGGCGTCTGCCCGGTCTATCTGATCGACTGGCCGGTGGCGACCTCCGCATTGGCGGCGGATATTCTGGCCGAGCCCGTCGCACAGGGCCGCGCGGAAATCGGTGTCCAGCTTCACCCCTGGGTCAATCCTCCGTTTGACGAGGAAGTGAACAACCGCAATTCCTTTGCCGGGAACCTGCCCGCGCATCTAGAACAGGCCAAGTTCGCGCGGCTGCGCAACGCCATCGAGGCCAATTTCGGCAGCGTTCCCAAGATTTATCGCGCGGGCCGCTATGGCGCGGGGCCGCATACCGGGGCCATGCTGCGCGAAGGCGGCATCGCCATGGACAGTTCGGTGCGCGCGAAGTTCGATTATTCGGCGGAAGGCGGCGCGGATTATCGCAAGCATCCGCTGGTGCCCTATTGGCTCGATCCCGAACATACGGTTCTGGAACTGCCGCTGACGACCATCTTCTGGGGCATGCTGCGCAGGCAGGGGGACTGGATTTACCCCCTGATGTGGCGCGCGCCCGCCTTGCGCGGACTGCTGTCCCGCCTCGCCTTGCTGGAACGTATTCCCCTCACGCCCGAAGGGGTCTCGGTTGAAGAGGCGATCCGTGGCATCGACATGGCCCTGGATGACGGACTGCCGCTGCTTGTCTTCTCTTTCCACAGCCCTTCCCTTCGCCCGGGGCACACGCCCTATGTCCAGAACGAATATGATCTGGACGCATTGTATGACTGGTGGCGGCGGATTTTTACCTATCTGCGCCAGCGCGAGGTTCAGCCGTGCAATGTCGGGCAGATTATGGACGCAATTGAAGTCTAGCCACGCTTGTATTGCGGCAACTTAGCGGCTAGGTCGCGGCTCGTTCGGCAAAGGGGGCCTGTAGCTCAGCGGTTAGAGCTGGCCGCTCATAACGGCTAGGTCGCGGGTTCGAATCCTGCCGGGCCCACCACCGCAGCCGGCGAAACAAGTGTCGGGGAGTAGCGCAGCCCGGTAGCGCGCCTGCTTTGGGAGCAGGATGTCGCAGGTTCGAATCCTGTCTCCCCGACCATTTGTTTCCGGCACTTTCCAGCATTCAAGGCAGCGGGTTTCGTCAGCGCACGGGATAGTTCTGCCTCGGCAATTGCCTGCATGGTTAACGAGAGTTACAAGCGCGACTATAAGCTGATAAGAATATCCGGAGCGACGCCTATGATCGTGCGGAATTGGGAAGGCCGCGTGCCCAGGCTGAAATCGCCCGAATATCTTCGCCTTATGCGGGAAGTGATGCTGCCCGATTATCACTCTGCGCCCGGCAATCGCGGCGCATGGTGTCTCCACCGCCGGCAGGACGATGTGGTCCATGTGCGCATGGTGAGCCATTGGGAAAGCTGGGACGCCATCCAGGCCTTTGCCGGGGCCGACATAGACCGGCCCCGTTCCTATTATTTCGACAAGGACTTCCTGCTCGAAATCCCCGAGAAGGTCGAACATTGGGAAATGCAGGACGGTCGCGCCGCCGGCACAGCCGGGAATTTCACCAGAGGCGGGTAAGTCCGTAGAACAGCGCCCCCACGGCCGCGCTGGCCGGAATGGTGAT
>MKUB01000078.1:0-11187 GCA_001898545.1 Sphingomonadales bacterium 63-6
CGTGATTTCCGATCCGGCACTCGCCAATCGCAGCGTGCCGGCAATCAAGGGCAGCTATTCCGCATCGGAAGCGGTGAAGAAGCTGGCAAGATCGCTGGGTGCGCGGGCAATTCCGGCCGGGGCTTCCGGCTGGCGATTGGTGCTGGATACAAACACTCGCCGTTCTGCGCCGCAGCCGGGGGCAGGGCGCCGCACCGCCGCGCATCGGCCCGCGCCTCCTCCCCGTTCCGCGCCTGCGCAGGACATCATCGTGATCGGTTCGAAGCGGGATATCGAGCTGGCGCTCTATCCCGGTTCGGTGGAAATGCTGGACGGCAAGGATCTTGCCTTTGGCGGGCCCGGCGGCACGGAAAAGATCATCCAGCGGGCGCCGACGGTTTCCTCCACGCATCTGGGCAGCGGGCGGAACAAGCTGTTCATTCGCGGCATCGCGGATTCCAGTTTTACGGGCCCAACCCAGGCTACTGTCGGGCAATATTTCGGCGATCTGCGCCTGAGCTACAACGCGCCTGATCCTGACTTGCGCCTTTCCGATCTGGAGAGAGTGGAGATTCTCGAAGGGCCGCAGGGTACGCTTTACGGCGCGGGCGCGCTGGGCGGAATTCTGCGCATTGTGCCCAATGCGCCGCAATTGGGCGTTACATCGGGCTCGGGCGCGGTGGGCGGCAGCGCGACGCAGCATGGCGCCATGGGCGGCGATGCGAGCGCCACGGTCAACCTGCCCGTGGGCGATGTGGCCGCTTTGCGCGTCACGCTCGATGCGGAAACGCGCGGTGGCTATATCGACAAGCCCCTGCTGGGCGAAAAGGATGTGAACCGCACCGACGTTCTGGGCGGGCGCGCGGCCTTGCGGGTGGAAGTGGGCGAGGACTGGACGGTCGACCTCATGGGCATCGGCCAGACGACCAGCGCGCATGACAGCCAATATGCCGATCGCGATGGCCCCCCTCTTTCCCGCGCAGCGCGCGTGGGAGAAGGTTTCGACGCCGATTACGGGCAGGGTCAGATCGTCCTGTCACGCGAATTGGGGGACATACGCTTCAAGAGCTCCACCGGCATCACGGGGCAGCGGCTGGAAGAACGGTACGACGCCACACCGGCGGGTGGCGATCCTCGCCTGTTCGTGCAGCGCAACGAAACGCACATGATCGCCAACGAGACGCGCCTCTGGAAGCCGATCGGGGAACATATCGGCTGGGTAGTAGGGGCGAGTTTCACCAGTAATCGCACCAAGCTGACCCGTTCGCTGGGCGACCCGGACATGCTCCTCCCCACCACCGGCGTGCGCAATTCCGTGGATGAGTTCAACATCTATGGCGAGATAAGTTACCGCCTGTCGGATAATCTTCTGGCGACTGCCGGTGGCCGTTTCACTCGCTCCTGGCTGAGCGGGGAGGGCACCGACATTGCCTTCGCCAGCCTCACTGCCGAGCGAGCGGATATGCTTGCGGCGGGCACTGTTGACCGCAAGGAGAGCGCCTTCCTTCCTTCGGCCTCACTCGTGGCGAAAGTCATGCCCGAGACAACGGTCTATATGCGCTATCAGGAAGGGTTCCGGCCGGGGGGGCTTGCCATTGCCGGTGACATCGTGACCCGCTTCAGGAACGACCAGATTTCCACTTTCGAAATCGGCGCTCGCCACGGCAATGCCGGGAAGGGGCCGTTCGATCTGTCCGCCAGCCTTTCCTACACGCGCTGGAAGGACATTCAGGCCGATTATATCGACAGCGCCGGTTTCCCGACCACGGCCAATATTGGCGACGGGCATATCTGGTCGGCCAGCCTGCGCGGAAGCGTGGCCGTGACGCCGGAACTCCGGCTCGATGCAGGGCTGACATATAATTTCAGCCGGGTGGATGAGACATCGTCTTTCCTTGAGCTGAAATTCGGGACCATCTCCAGTTCCTACTCGGGTTCTTATATTATCTTGCCACCCCTGCAGGACGTTGGCGCCAGCCGGATCAGCCAGGTGCCGAATATCGCTCGTGTCTCTGGCCGCGTCGGTTTCAGTTACGAGCGTGAGATTGGCGATGATCTGTTCCTGACCGGGCAAGGCTGGGCAAGCTATGTCGGCAAGTCCCGCCTGGGCGTCGGGCCCGAACTGGGCGAGGAACAGGGCAATTATCTCGACACGGGCCTGACGTTCCGCGTGGGCAACGATGCCATGGGCGTGACGCTGGGCCTGACGAACCTCACCGATGAGGAAGGCAACCGCTTCGCCCTTGGCACGCCGTTCACCACCGGGCGCGATCAGATCACCCCGCTGCGCCCGCGCACGATCAGGCTGGGGCTGGACGCGGCCTTCTGAAGGCGATCCCCTACCGCGACGCGATTGGATAAATCGGCTCCATCGCCAAGGGTGCCCCGCAGCGGCTCCGTCTGGACAATATAGGCACAGCAAGGCGCGGCAGGTTTTGTCCGCTCCCGGCTTCGGTGCTCTTTCTGGCGGCTGTCGTCGCCAGATTCCTGCTTTGTGGGGCGGAAGGCCGATGCCCCTTGTCCTTCCGTCCCAACCCCTCCCAGCGCAATTTTTACAGATGCTTGCCTCCGGCGACGCATCGTGGAATGAAAGCCACCATTGACGCGGGAACGGGTTAATCCCGATGCGCGAGGAGTCGCTGATGCGGCTCGGTGGGGAGGAAGAGTAATGCGATCCTGGAAGCTTGGCGGCTATGCCCTTCTTTGTGCCGGTACAGCGTTGTCACTCGGCAATGGAGCGCCTGCCATTTCCTCAAATACGTCGGCCAGTTCTGCAGGAAAGGGCTGCGCAGCATTCGCGGCCACCGTGCTGGGGCCGGATGTGCGGATCACTTCCGCTACTCACGTAGATGCCTCTGCCAAGGGCGCGACCGATCCTGAAGGCACGGCCCTGTCGGCCATCCCCGCCCATTGCCGCGTTGAAGGCGTGGTCAATGAACGCAAAGGCGCGGGCGGCAAGACCTATGGCATCCGCTTCGCCATTGCCCTTCCGGATGAATGGAGTGGGCGCTTCCTGCTGCAGGGCGGGGGCGGCCTCAACGGCACGGTGAACCCGCCGCTGGGGCCGGTGGCATCCGATGGACGCCCGGCATTGGCGCGCGGATTTGCGGTGATTTCCAGCGATAGCGGGCATCAGGGCGCCGGTTTCGACAACAGCTTCATGTTGGATCAGCGGGCCGCGCTGGATTTCGCGGAAAGCTCGGTGCGGACGGTCGCGCTGCTGGGCAAGCAGGTAACGCTAAGCTATTACGGCAAGCCTGCCGCTCACAGCTATATGACCGGTTGTTCCACCGGTGGGCGCGAAGGGATGCTTGCTTCCCAGCGTTATCCGGAATTGTTCGACGGGATCATCGTCGGCGCGCCGGCCATGCGCACGGGGGATTCCAACCTCGGCGTGGAATATACGCAGGTACTGTTCAATCAGGCTGCTCCGCTCGGCGCGGATGGCAAGCCGGACTTCATGCGCATACTCACGGCGGCCGACAGGACGACGATCCTCAACGGCATTCTGGACCAGTGCGACGCACTGGACGGGCTGAAGGACGGTATGGTGGAAAATGTCGCCAAGTGCGATTTCAAGCCCGCCAAGCTGCAATGCACGGGCGAGAAGAAGGATGGCTGCCTCAGCACCGGGCAGGTCCGGGCGCTGGAACTGGGCCTGGCAGGGCCGAGCGACAAGTCAGGCTATCCGCTCTATGCCCGGATGGCGGCCGATACGGGGATTGTGTCCACGCCGATGGGCTATCTCCCCACTGGCGGGCCGGGGCCGTTCGGGCCGCCCAGCACCGCCACCTCGATCGATCTGGACGCGCGTATCCACGCGATCCGGCAGGACCCGGTGCAACGGCTGACCGACACCAATTACTGGACGAACCTCAACACCTATCTGGATCGCGGCGGCAAGATCATGTTCTTCCACGGCGTATCGGATTTCTGGTTCTCCCCCTTCGCCACGTGGGACTGGTATCAGCGCGCGCAGGCCACCAACGGGGGCGCCTTCACCAATGCCAGCCGGTTCTACATGGTGCCGGGGATGCTCCATTGCCGTGGCGGTAATGCCTATGATCAGTTCGACATGTTGGGCAAGCTGGTGGACTGGGTGGAACAGGGCAAGGCGCCGCAGGAAGTGATGGCCCATCGCACCGGCTCTCCGGCCAGCAGGCCGCTCTGCCCCTATCCCGCCTATCCGCATTATACAGGCGGGGATCCGGACAAGGCTTCCAGCTTCACCTGCAAGACACCTGCGTGAGGCCCATAACAGACTGACATAGGAGGAAGGCGATGGGGGCACAGCGATCTTCGGGCGGGTATCAAATTCTCCTCGTCACTCTGTTGTGCCTCAATTTCGGCATTCTGTTCTTTGACCGGAATGCCCTCAATTTCCTGATGCCTTTCGTGCAGCCCGAACTCGGGCTGAATTACACGCAGGTCGGCATGCTGGGATCGGCGCTCTCGCTCACCTGGGCGCTCGCGGCGGTTTTTGTGGGCTGGCTTTCGGACAAGGCGGGCAAGCGCAAGATTCTGATCGTCCTGTCCACGCTGCTGTTCTCGGCCTGCTCGGTCGTCTCGGGATTTGCCTCATCCTTCCTGATGCTCCTTGGCGCGCGGCTGGTGATGGGCCTTTCCGAAGGGGGCGTGATGCCCATCAGCCATGCGATGGTGGCGGCGGAGGTTTCCCCGAAATGGCGCGCGCTCGCCATGGGGGTGACGCAGAATGTCGGGTCCAGCCTGTTGGGATCGACCGTGGCGCCGCTGGTGCTGGTTCCGGTGGCTCTGGCATGGGGCTGGCGAGAGGCGTTTTTCCTGGCGGCAGTGCCGGGGCTGATCTCCGCCCTGCTGATCGTGTTGTTCGTGGTGGAGCGACCGATCCCGAAGGCTGCGCCACGTCCGGAGCGCAGCCGCGCGCCGCTGGTCGAACTGTTGACGAACCGTAATGTCGTGGCTTGCACGATCATGGCGGTGCTGCTCGTTTCCTATCTGGTGGTGACCTGGGCCTTCATGCCCCTGGTGCTGGTGCAATATCGCGGGATCGATGAGGGCACCGCTGCCGGACTGATGGCGGTGCTGGGTGTATCGTCCTTCCTTGCAAGCTTCGTGGTCACGACCATTTCGGACTTTGTGGGACGCCGCCCGGTGATGGTGGTCAGCACCTTCATCGGCGTGCTCCTGCCGCTCGGGGCGCTTTATTATGATGGGCCGGTGGTGGTTCTGGGCGCGATCTTCTTTGCCGGTTGGATGTTCAACGGCATCTTCCCGATGTTCATGGCCACCGTGCCGACCGAATCCGTCGCCCCCTATCAGGTGGCGACCGCCATGGGGCTGGTGATGGGAGTGGGGGAAATTCTGGGCGGCGTCCTCTCGCCCTTCGTGGCCGGCTGGTTGTCCGATATTTACGGTTTGCAGGCGCTGCTGTGGTTTCTCATCGCGCTGGCGGTGCTGGGCGGTTTGACTGCCCTGTTCTTGCGCGAAACCGCGCCCCGCATCGTCGGCGAGCGGGTGGATGCGGGTCCCGCCGCAAATCCCGCATAACAGGCGCGGACGGATGCGCTCCGCCCGCGCCTATCATTATCCTCAAGCGTCTTTCGGCGGCGTCTTGCAGTCGAAGTTCTTCGCTTCAGCCACGTCGCCGCTGCCCTTGTAGATCGGCACCAGCGGATAGGGGCAGAGGGGACGCGTCATCGGGGGAAGCGCCGGTGCGGCCGGGCCGGGGCCCATGGCCGGCGCGGCAACCCGCGAAGCCACGATCCGCTCGGGCGCCTTGCCGGTGCTCGCCCAATCGTCGATCACGCCCAGCGTATCGAAGGAGGAGGGGCCTTCCCCGCCGGAGCAGTGCTGCATCCCCGGCGCCATGAACAGGCGCAACTGGTCGCGGTTCTGATCGCTCGACAGGGTCTGGCGAAGCTTGCCGTAGAACTGCACGGTGTTGGTGGCGGGGATCAGTCCATCGCCCCAGCCATGGCTCATCAGCAGCTTGCCGCCGCGCGCGAAGAACGGATTGAGGTCCTGTGGCGTCACGTCGAGAATGTCCTTCCCGAACATATAGGCGCGGGTCGAATCCGTCCCGTAATCGAAGCTGCGCCAGTCCCAGCCGGGCTGATTGTCGAACACCAGCATGCTCATATAGGTCAGCGCGACCGGGAATGGGGCTGGGCCGCCGGTGAGTGCGGCCAGCTGCATTTCCGAGCCCACGGGGAAGCCGGGGAACAGGATTTGGCCCGAACGCGGGTCCTTCACGCCTTCATAGATGGCCCGCATGGCCGAAACCTGATCGGCATTGAGGCAATTGTCAGTCGAGCCTGCGGTGCAGAGCAACTCGCCAGGATCGAATGTGCAGGCATCCGGGCGGGAAATGAGCCCATCGGCCAGTCCATCCACCTTGTCGCATTTCGCCACCGCAGCCTTGTGGATCAGGCCGAGCGAGGCAGGAGTCAGCTTCGACTGCGGCGTCCGCAGAGACTGGTAGCCGACCCACATGGACTGCGTCATCAGCGTGGTCATCGGATTGGCCGGAGCCATGGCCGAGATCGCGTCATAATCCTCAGGATAGCGGAAGGCCGCCATCAGGCCCTGCCGCCCGCCGGTGGAGCAGCTGTTCCAGAATGACAGGCTGGGGCCCTTGCCATAGAAATCCTTGATCGCGGCCTTGGCGGTCACAGTCATGCCGTGGACGGCGCGATGGCCGAAATCGATCAGTTTTTCGGTATGGCCAACGGCCCATTCAGCGGTCAGTCCACTTCCCGTGTGGCCGGTATCGGTCGTGGCGACGGCATAGCCGCGCGACAAGGGATTGCCGAGTTCGGAATAGCTGAGCTGTCCAGCCCAGATGCCATTGCCGATGCCCACGAACTTGCCGTTCCAACCGCTGGCGGGCAGCCATACTTCGACCTTGATATCGGAATCGGAAGTGGGGGTAAGCGTAGCCTGCACCCGGCAGAAGGCGGGCAGGTTCTTATAGGCTGCATTGGCGACGCCCGGCGGCGGGCCGAAGGGGGCAGGCGGCTGCTCGAACGCGCCGGGTGCAACCAGTTGAGCTGAAGTGACCCGGCCCTTGTCCAGCTTCAGGCCGACGAGGTCGCTACAGTCCTTTGCCGCTGCAGGGCTTGCGATTGCCGCAGCCGCCGCGCTTGCCGCGATGGCCAGGCCAGCCCGTAAACCCTTGCGATATTGCCCCTGCTTGAGCGTCATTTGCAAAACTCCCCCATTGAAGACATCGATTCTCTGTCGAGCCGGATCGCAGTTGAAGCCCGGCGGGCTGCCCGATGCAAGTCCCGTCGGGGCAATGCCTATTTGCCGATGGCGCGCTGATAGGCAGGGCGGGCGGTCAGCCGTTCGACATAGGCAGTGATCTTTTCCGACAGCAGATCATCCATGCCGAGCGCCTGGGCGATCGTCAGCGCATAGCCCACGGAGATGTCGGCAATGGTGAACTTGTCCCCCATGATCCATTGGCGCCCATCCTCCAGCCTGGCATCGAGCAAGGCGAAGCGGCGCTGGAGGGCAGTGGTGAGATCGCGCACGGAGAAATTGTCCCGTTCTCCTTCCGGGGCCAGCTTGGTGGTACGGAAAATGACGGAAAGCGGACCCATCAGGCTCGCTTCGCCATAGTGCAGGAAGTGGAGATGCGCGGCATATTCTGCCGGGTCGGGGTTCGGGCCGACAGTGAATTCCATCGCCTGCGGCAGTCGGCGTCCGGTGATATATTGCAGGATCGCGATGGATTCTCCCATGCGAATGCCGTCGTCATCGATTGCAGGGACGGTGCCGGCCGGGTTGATTCCCAGATATTCCGGCGGCAGCGGAAAGCCCGGCTTCTCGATGCGATATTCCTCGCCGAGTTCTTCCATCAGCCAGACGACGCGCAGCGAACGGGTGCGGGGTACGTGATAGACGGTAATCATGATACTGGCCTCTCCTCCTGTAGAAGGCGGGCTTTATCGCCAAGCGACGGGATGGCGCAATGCGCCTGCGCATGGCGCGCACGGTAGCGGACCAGCTTGCCACATACCCACTTCCATCTGCCCTTCGGAAGCGTATGGGCAAAGGCATCGAACAAGATCCGCAGGCGAAAGGCTGGATTGGACAATCTATGGCGTCACGAGGCGGAACGAAGGGCAGGCGGAGCGTGAAGAGCAGTTTCACGCTCTATCGCGAAGGGCGATCGACGCCGGAAATCCGCCTTACCGTCAATATGGTGCTCACCGCCCGGCGCTGGCGCTCGCTGCTGGACGATAAGCTGCGCCCAATCGAGCAGAGCTCCGCCCGGATGGAAGCCATGGCCGCCATCCTCAATTCGCCGCCGCTGAGCCCGCAGGTGGAAATCGCACGCCGCCTCAGGATCGAAGGGCCTACGCTCACCCGGATGCTGGACGTTCTTGAAAAGGACAGCCTGGTTGAACGGCTCCCAGACCCCAATGACCGGCGCACCAACCAGCTGCGCCTGACCGATGGCGGGGAAGGTGCCCTGGCGGAAATCTTCGCGGTCACCGATGCCATGCGTGCCCGGCTGCTCGATGGTTTTACCGACGAACAGATACAGCTCATCAACACCTTTCTGGAAGAATTACTGCGCCGTCTGGACACTGGCCTTCCCGATCCGGACGAGTAATCCCTTCGCTTCCCCATCTGTCTCGACGGCCGCAATAGTTTGAAAGAACGGGCCGGGCGGCTACACGACTTGAGACGGGAGAATCAGGAAGTCAGAGGGGAATAAAATGAAGTCGAAGATTTCCATGCTGGCAGCAACGCTGCTGGCTTCGGGAATGCTGGCCGCCGCGCCCGCATCCGCGCAGATGAAACCGCTCAGCGATCCTGTGATCGCTCACCCGGACCCTGTGTCGCTGTTCAACAGCAGCGATCCCAAGCTGCACAAGAACAAGCAGGCCGCGCTCCATATCATGAAGGAGCTGCTGCAGTGCAATCAGTGGAGCCGTGCGCCGGAATGGATCACGGACCGCTATATCCAGCACAATCCCTTCGCCGCATCGGGCCTGAAGGGCGTGATGGATTACTTCATCAATGTCGCAAAACGCCCTGAGGACAAGGAGTGCAAGACACTCACTTCGCCCATCGTGGCGGTGCAGGCGGAAGGCGATTACGTTACCGTGTTGACGGTGCGGACCCTGCCTTTGCCGGGCGATCCGACCAAGACCTACACCACGACCTGGTTCGATACCTGGCGCTTCGTGGACGGCAAGGCGGATCAGCATTGGGACCCCGCCAGCCTGCCTGAAGGCGCAGCTCCGCCGGTGGGCAGCGTAGATGTCGAACTGCGCCGCGCGAAGGACCAGGACGAAATCGAGGCGCTGATGTGGCGCTATGACCGCGCGCTCGACAAGTTCAATGCCGATGCATACGTCGCAGCCTTCACCGAGGATGGCTCCTTCGGTGAGATCAAGGGCCACGCGGCGCTGCGCAAGATGATTACGGACTTCACCAAGGACGGTAAGGCCGCGCCCAAGCTGCAGCACGCCACCAGCAATCACTGGATCGAGTTCACCGGGCCGAACACGGCCAAGATCCATTATTACTGGCAGACCTATCGCCTGAGCGAGACGGGCAAGCTGGAAGACCCGCCGAAGCTGCTGGCCGCCGGTAACGGCGTGGACGATGTCGTGCGCGTCAATGGCAAGTGGCTGTTCCACAGCCGCCGGGTGACTGCGCCGGAAGATTGAGTTCCGGGCAAGGCCGGGAGGCTATCCTCCCGGCCTTGCTTCCGCCAGCTTGGCCTCTTCGAGCTTTACCATACGCCACAGCGTTTCAGTGACAGGGGCTTCGACCCCCGCCTTTCTTGCGGCTTCAACGATGGCACCGTTGATGGAATCCACTTCTGTCCGGCGCCCTGCCTTCACATCCTGCAACATCGAGGCCTCGTGATCGGCATGGTCGGTCATGGAAACCAACGTGAGATCTTGGATCGGCTTTGAGGAAATGGCATAGCCATTGGCGTTGGCCGCCGCGGTGCCTTCTTCAACCACGGCATGGATCATTCCGCGTGCTTCCGGCTTTTCCTTGAAGAAACCCGGCGTGCGGCGGGTGAGGGCGCAAAGCGGGTTCATGGCGGCGTTGAAGATCGCCTTTTCCCAGATTGCTTCGTGAATCTTGGGTTCGAGCTTAGCGGTCATGCCGCCCTGCGTCAGCTTTGCAGCCACCTGTGAGGCGAAAGCTTCATCCTGCGTGAAGGCCGGATAGAGCCGCGAGCCGCCTTCGCCCATGGAGCGGACCTTGCCCGGCCCTTCCAGATCAGCGGGCAGCGAAGCGATGCCCACCAGCACGCGCTCGTGCGGAACATGCGCTGCGATCCTCTCGGCATTGCCAAGGCCATTCTGCAGGGTCAGGACATAGGTGTCCGGCCCGATCAGTTGCTTTGCGCCCTTCATGGCCGTTTCGGTGTGGAACACCTTGGTGAAGACCAGCACCAGATCCATGATCCCTTCGGCATCCTGCGGCAGCCGGGCGGGCAGGGGCAGCACCTCGTGGCCGGCGCGGGTTTCCAGCTCCAGGCCATGCTTGTTGATCGCATCGATATGTTCGCGGTTGACGTCCACCAGCGTGACATCGCAGCCCGCGCGATGGAACGCGGCGGCATAGAGGCAGCCCATGGCGCCGGCGCCGACGATTGCGATCTTCATTCTTCTCTCCTAGCCGCGATTATCGCGGTCACTTGACCAGGCTGTAGCCGAAATCGGGTGTCCGGCGGAAAAGCATATCCGCGCGTTGGGGCATGGAAGCCCAGATGGCGCGCGTGAAGCGCTCATAATGCTGGACGAAGCGGGTTACCCCATCGCGATCCATGCGGGGGCGGTCGCTGCCTGCGGCCAGCCCGTCTTCCTGTTTCAGGCGCGAAGCGATGACGGTTTCGATATCGGGCACTTCGATGGAAACCAGCAGGGCGAAGCGATCCCAGATGGCCGGATAATCGCGCGCCAGCTCTTTCATGGACCAGCGCACCCATTCGCCTTGCGGATCTTCAGCGGCTTCCAACTCGTTGATGGGGCAGGACCATTCCGGCACATCGGCAGCCCGCAGCCCCACACACCAGCCTTCCAGCAGGATGGCATCGGGGCGCCCTTCGAATTCCGGCCAAGCCTCGCGGCTGACGCGGTCATCATCCAGCTTGTCGAAGCGGGGCAGGGGAATGCGGCTATCAGCTTCGGCGCGGGTAAGTGCATCCAGCGTGTCGGCCATCAGTTGCGTATCATGCGTGCCGGG
>MKUB01000078.1:11226-13259 GCA_001898545.1 Sphingomonadales bacterium 63-6
AAGCTGGAGGCGCGGCGGCTTACCGAGATAGAAATCGTCCAGTGAAAGCAGCGCTGGGCGCATGCCGTGGAACTGCTCCAGCGCGAGACCGATGAGCTGTGTGAGCGTGGATTTGCCGGAACCCTGCGCGCCGTTGATGCCGATGACGGGAGGCCCCTCATCACGTGGCAGAGCGGCAATTCGCTCGGCCACGAGGCAAGCAGCCTCGGCCGAGGATTGGTTGGCTGGAAAGCCAGCAGGCAAAAGGGCGAGCAATTCCTCGGACCGGGACATTACCCGGCGATAATCGCTCCACCCAGCAGCATCAACAGGCGCACGTCGATCCCGTGACCCTTTTCCCGGAATTCAGCAACCGTCTCGGCAATCTTGCTCAGTTTTACGCGATGGACGGTGATGTTCTCGTCCGGCGTGCCGCCGCCTTCGCCAACTTTGGTGAGGCCGGTAGCGCGGAGCAGCGAGAAACTCTCGCTCACCATGCCGGGGGAGGAATAATATTCGCCGAGATTTTCCCAATGCGCGGCGTGATAGCCGGTTTCTTCCTCCAGCTCGCGCTGCGCGGCATCCAGCGGAAGCTCCCCTTCCGCGCCGTCTTCATCGCCGATCAGGCCTGCCGGAAGTTCCAGGCAAGGGCGGCCCAGCGGTACACGGAACTGTTCGACGAGGATCACCTCGTCCCCATCCAGAGCCAGGATCACGGCTGCGCGAATATCGCGCGCGCGGCTGACATATTCCCACGTCCCGCGGGTCTTGGCTGTGATGAAGCGGCCCTGCCAGCGGATTTCCTCGGGCAGGGTGGCGGCATGGGGAATGATGTTCTGGGTCATACTTCGATCAGGCGGTCCGGCAATTCGTTCCTGTCATCTTCCCCACGGGGGAAATGCTGGGCGAGAATCGCGCCCACGTCGGCCACGCCCACTGCCATGCCGTCGCCGATCCGGCCATCCTTGATATGGCCCAGCATGTCGGCCATGGCCTCGCCCCAGACGGTCGCGGGTACCTTGGCCGTAATAGCTTCGTCTGCCACGATCTCCGCCCGATGTTCCTGCATGGAAAGATAGATCAGGATGCCGGTGTGCCCATGGGTGCGCCGTTCGGCCCCCACCTTGAAGAAACTGACTGCCCTGTCACGCACGCGCGCGGCTTTGACAGCGGAAGGGATTAGGAAGAACTTCACCGGCTGAACCAGCTGGATCAGCATCATCGCGATGAACTTGATCACGCCCACTGCCATCACGATGGCAAGCAGCTCACGGTGAGTCCATTCATGCCCCCAGAGCCCGAAAATCTGGTCGATCAGGGACAAGTAGAACTCGGAAAATACTGAGAACAACGCCATCGCGAGGAAGCTGATGGCGACCGACCAGGCGAGGGCAACGTCGACATAACCGTCGGAGCGGTCGCTCACGATCGTGACGATCTCGCCTGCCGTATGCACCTCTGCCGCGCCCACGGCATCGGAAACCTTGCGGCGCTCCTCATCGGAAAGGGTGATGCTTGCCATGGATTGTCCCCTCACCAACTGCCCGAGGCACCGCCGCCGCCGGACATGCCGCCGCCAAAGCCGCCGAAGCCGCCTCCACCGCCGCCGCCTCCACCCCAGCCGTCATGGCGTCCACCGCCGCGGCGCGTTGCCGCGTTGAGCGCTTCCCACAAGATGATGTTGCCCACCGCATTGCCGAAGCCGCTGCGGCGATAACCCTTGTTCCGCCGGCCGAAGACAAGCGCAAAGAACACGATCAGCACGATCCAGAAGATGATCCCGCCAATGCTGGGTGCGCTATCTGACTGACGATCCTTTTCGGCCGCTGCTGCCGCTTCAGCTATGGCCTTGGCATCTTCGGGAGAGCGATCGAGCTGAGTGACGATGGCGTTCACCCCGGCCTCGATCCCGCCCGCCATATCGCCATCCTTGAAGCGGGGCGTGATGTCGTTGCGGATGATCCGGCCGGAGAGGATGTCCGTGATATAGGGCGTCAGACCATAGCCGACTTCGATCCGCACCTTGCGCTCATTCGGCGCGACCAGCAGCAGCA
>MKUB01000079.1 GCA_001898545.1 Sphingomonadales bacterium 63-6
CAGCCACGGCGCCTGCGCCGCCCATGTCCCACTTCATTTCTTCCATGCCCGCAGCGGGCTTGAGCGAAATGCCGCCCGTGTCGAAGGTCACGCCCTTGCCCACGAAAGCGACCGGCTTTTCACCGGGCCTGCCGCCGTTCCACTTCACCGCCAGCAGGCGCGGCTTGCGGGCGGAACCCTGCGCCACGCCCAGCAGAGCGCCCATGCCGAGGGCAGCCATGGCGTCTTCATCCAGCACCACCAGCTCTGCACCCGTGCCAGCAAAGCGTGTGCGGCACCGCTCCACGAAGCTTTCGGGATAGATGATGTTGGCCGGTTCGGTCACCAGTTCACGAGTGAATTCCACCCCTTCGGCAAGTGCCTGCAGATCGGCCCATGCAGCCTCGGTATCGGCAGGGGCGGCACTGACGACGATGTCCGCCAGGCTCGGTTTGTCCTCATCCTTCAGGCGCGTGCGATAGGCATCGTGGCGCCAGCTGCGCAGGCCCAGGCCCAGCAGGACGGAGGCTGCCTGCAAGGGCGAAAGGCCGGGGCGCGACAGGTCGAGCGCCATGGCCGTCTCGCCCGAAAGCAGGAAACGCGTGGCAAGGGCAGCACCTGCCCTCTCCAGCGCGGAATCGCGATCGGCTGCGCCTGCCTGCCCGGCGCCCACCAGCGCAAGCCGCAGCACAGTGCCGCCGCGCTCAACGAAGGTTTCGAACAATTGCCCCGTTTTACCGGTGAAACGAGCCGCCTTCGCGCCTTCCACCGCCGAAGCTTCGAGATCCGCGGGCAGCGAGTCCTGATTGACCACGATTGCGCGCAGGCGGGGAAGAGAGGCATCGGAGGCAGTGGAGAATGTAAACTTCATGGAAACTCCGGATATGCTTGCAATGGCCACAATCCCGAAATGCGCCGGCCTGAAATGCGCCGGGGCGATTTACCTGTGCGCCACGCGTGATACGTGCCG
Organism: Sphingomonadales bacterium 63-6; assembly: GCA_001898545.1. Classification (GTDB taxonomy): domain Bacteria; phylum Pseudomonadota; class Alphaproteobacteria; order Sphingomonadales; family Sphingomonadaceae; genus Andeanibacterium. The sequence goes on from MKUB01000079.1 coordinate 950, forward strand.
TTGCAGTTAAGACCCGCCGGTGCGATAGGCAAGCCATGGTCCCTACCCAGCAGCACCCACTGCATGATCCGAACTGCTGTCCTTCCACCGTGCGCGGCGCGCATGGCGCCAGCCTGCGAGCGCTGGCGCTGGCCCTTGCTGCCGCGACGATAGGCTGGTCCCTGCCCGCCCATGCGCAGGATGCCCCTGCGCAGGCAGGAGGGGAGACAGGGGATTCGGGGCAGGATTCGGCCCAGACGCTTGGCACCCCGGCCGAGGAACAGCGCGAAGTCGCCTTCGAGGCGAACGAGCTGAGTTATGACACGGATAACGATCTCGTCACCGCATCGGGCAACGTCATCATGCGCAGCGGCGACCAATCGGTGCGCGCCGATCAGGTCCATTGGGATCGCAAGGCGAATACCATCACGGCCACCGGCAATATCCGTTTCGTCGATGGCGACGGCAATGTGCTCTATACCGACAGCCTGACGCTGACCGACGATCTCAAGGTCGGCGCCATGAAGAACATGCTGCTCGCCCTGCGCGAAGGCGGCAGGCTGGCGGCCAATGGCGGTGAACGCGCGGAAGATGGTACCGTTATCCTCACCCAGGCGGCCTATTCGGCCTGCGCGGTGGAAGATGACGATGGCTGCCCGCGCACTCCCAGCTGGCGCATCGTGGCGGAACGGGTGGTCTACGATCCCGAGGCGAACCGCGTGCGCTTCAAGGGCGCGATGCTGGAATTGTTCGGCGCGCGCCTGCTGCCGATTCCCCGGCTGGAAGTGGCCACCGATGGCCGCGCCATTTCGGGCCTGATGATTCCCAATTTGCGCGTTTCCCCCTCCAACGGGGTGGAAATCAGCCAGAGCTATTACCAGCGCCTGTCGGACAGCCAGGATCTGAACGTCACCGGCTATGTCTATACCGAAGCCCCGCCGATGCTGGGCGCGCAATATCGCGCGCTGGTGGACAAGGGCGCCTTCCAGCTGACAGGCTATGCCACGCGCAGCGCGCGCATACCCATCGGCGGCGAAACCGGCACGACTACCCAGCAGGACTGGCGCGGCTATTTCTTCGGCAATGGTCGCTTCCAGCTTTCACCCGAATGGAGCGTGACGGCATCGGCCCGCGTGGCGAGTGACCGCACCTTCCTGCGCCGCTACGACATCAGCCGAGACGACCGGCTGCGCTCCACTTTCAATGTCGAGCGTATCACTGACAATTCCTATCTCACCATCCAGGGCTGGGCCACGCAGACCCTGCGCTCGGGCGATTCCCAGGGCCAGGTGCCCATCGTCCTGCCCATGATCGATTATCGCCGCCGCATCGATGACCCGGTGCTGGGCGGCAAGGTGCAATTGCAGCTTAACAGCCTCGCGATCACCCGCACCAACGGGCAGGACACCCAGCGCGCCTTTGCCGGAGCCCAGTGGGATTTGCGGCGCGTTACCAGCATGGGTCAGGAAATCACCCTGACGGCGCTGGTGCGCGGCGATGTCTATCATTCCGACCAGAACGAGCTGACCTCCACCGCCATCTATCGGGGCGATCCCGGCTGGCAGGCGCGCGGCGTGGCCGTGGGCGCGGTGGATGTGAAATGGCCCTTCGTGGGCGAATTCCTGGGCGGAACGCAGGTTCTTACCCCGCGCGTGCAGGTGGTTGCCAGCCCGCCGATCCGCAATCTTGCCGTGCCGAACGAAGATGCGCGCGCAATCGATCTGGAAGATTCGAACCTCTTCGCCCTCAGCCGCTTCCCCGGCTATGACCGGGTGGAAGACGGGGTACGCTTCACTTACGGCTTCGACTGGCAGTTCACCCGGCCGGGCCTGAAGATCAAGACCACCGTTGGCCAATCCTACCGCCTGAGCGAGGACCCGACGCTTGTGCCGGACGGCACAGGCATTTCCAAGCGTGTGTCGGACTTCGTGGGCCGCACGGAAGTACGTTACAAGGATTTCCTCAAGGTCACGCATCGCTTCCGGCTGGACAAGGATAATCTTGCCGTCCGCCGCAATGAATTCGACCTGACGGTAGGGTCCAACCGGACCTATTTCGAGGCGGGCTATCTGCGCCTCAACCGCAATATTTCCGAAGAGATCGAGGATCTGCAGGACCGCGAGGAACTGCGCGTTGCCGGGCGGGTTGCGTTTGCCAAATACTGGTCGGCCTTCGGTTCGGCGGTGATCAACCTGACCGACCGGAACGAGGACCCCACGCTGACTTCCGACGGTTTCGAGCCGCTGCGCACTCGCCTTGGCTTCGCCTATGCCGATGACTGCCTTGAACTCGGCTTCACCTGGCGGCGCGATTATGTGGCAAGCGGCGACGCGCGGAAGGGCAATACCTTCCAGGTTCACATTGCCCTGAAGAATCTCGGCTTCTGATTCCCTTGCAGGGACAGCAGAGCACTGCCGGACGGCAAGCCCGTTGGCAGAGTTGCGCAAACAGGCTATCCGCCCCAATCTGCAGGGGACGCTCAGCTTCGGTTAAGCCGGACATGGCCAACCGGAAACAGCTACGAAAGGCGCGGAAACGCGCCGCTGACGGGACATAGTGCGTGATCAAGACGGTCAAGAATTTGCTGAACACCGGGCGTGGCACCGCCACCGCCGCACTGCTGGCCGGGTCCGCCCTCGTAGGGGTTGGCGCGCTGCACGCTCAGAGCGAGCCGACCAATAATAACGATCCTTTCAACCTGCCTTCTTCCATCACCATGCTGGGCAATTCGGACCCGAACCTGCGCAAGGCGACTGCCGTGATCAACGGCTTCGTCATCACCGGCTCGGACATCGATCAGCGCGTGGCGCTGGTGCTGGATGCCAACAAGCAGGAAGCATCGGCGGAAGAACTCCAGCGGCTCAGGCTGCAGGTGCTGCGCAACCTGATCGACGAAACACTGCAGATTCAGGAAGCGAAGGCTCTGGAAATCGAAGTCACTAAGGCGGAGGTCGACCAGACCTATGAACGCGTGGCGACCCAGAATTTCGGACAGAGCAAGGGCGAGCTGGACGCCTATCTGAAGAAGATCGGCTCTTCCACCGCTTCGCTCAAGCGCCAGATCGAGGGTGAACTCGCCTGGCAGCGTATCCTTCAGCGTAATGTCCAGCCCTTCATCAACGTCTCTGAAGAAGAGGTGAAGGAAGTGCTGGAGCGCATGAAGGCGGCCAAGGGCACCGAGGAATATCGCCTGGGCGAAATCTATCTCGCCGCCTCTGCCGAGAACGAGCAGGCCGTGGCTGAAAATGCCCGCAAGATCATGGATCAGCTGCAGCAGGGCGGCAGCTTCGTGGCCTATGCCCGCCAATATTCGCAGGCATCGAGCGCGGCCGTCGGCGGCGACCTGGGCTGGATTCGCCCCGGCCTGCTACCTACGGAAATGGCTGCCGCCGCACGCCAGATGCAGCCCGGCCAGCTGGTCGGCCCCGTCAAGGTTCCGGGCGGCATGTCGATCATGTACATGATCGACAAACGCCAGGTGCTGACCGCCGATCCGCGCGATGCAGTGCTGAGCCTGAAGCAGATTTCGATCAAGTTCCCCCCCGGCACCTCGCAGGAAGGTTTCCAGGCGAAAGTCGCCGATTTCAACGCCGGGTTGGCGCGCATGAAGGGCTGCGGCACGGCAGACGCGATTGCAGCCGAGATGGGCGCCGAAGTGATCACCAACGACCAATTGTCGGCACGGTCGCTTCCCGACGCACTTGCGCAAGGTCTGCTCGAACTGTCGATCGGCCAATATTACGGCCCGTTCGGGACAGTGGATGACGGCGTGCGCGTGCTGATGCTGTGCGGGCGCGACGATCCGCAGACCGCGGAAGAACCGAACTTCGAAAAGGTCATGGCCCAGATCGAGGATGAACGCGTCAACAAGCGCGCCCAGCGCTATCTGCGCGACCTTCGCCGCGATGCGGTGATCGAGTATAACTGACCGGCCGATGAAGGCGCTCGCGGCCTCTCTCGGCGATCCCGCCGGGATCGGGCCTGAACTGCTCTGCGAAGCCTGGGCGGCGCGGCAGGACGCCATGCTGGCACCGTTCTTCGTGGTCGGCGGCGAGCATCTGCTGGCCGCCGCTGCGGCGCGGCGCGGCGTGGACACTCCCATTGTGCCGATTGCGGACCCTGCCGATGCGGCAGATGCCTTCGCACAAGGCCTGCCCGTATTGGGCAACGAGGACGGGGAATATTTCCCCGGCGAACCCAACTCCGACGGGGCCCGGCTGGCCCTTGCCTCGCTGACCCGAGCCGCCGCACTGGCGGTCGAGGGCAAAGCCGCCGGGATCGTCACCGGCCCGATTTCCAAGGCCCTGCTTGCCGAGGTCGGCTTCACCTTTCCGGGGCAGACCGAATTCGTTGCCGATGCATGCCGCGTGGCGGCGGAAGATGCGGTGATGATGCTGGCAGGGCCGCAATTGCGGACAGTGCCGCTTACCGTTCATTGCGCCCTTGCCGAAGTGCCCGGGCGGCTATCGACCGACCTTATCGTGCGGCGCGGGCGGATCGTGGCCAGTGCGCTTGCCCGCGATTTCGGGCTGGACAGGCCTCGCCTCGCCTTTGCCGCGCTCAATCCCCATGCAGGCGAAGGCGGCAAGTTCGGCGATGAGGAACCGCGCATCATCGCCCCCGCAATCGAGGCGCTGCGGGCCGAGGGTATCCTTGCCACGGGCCCCCATCCCGCCGACGCCATGTTCGCCCCGCATGAACGCGGCGCCTATGATGTGGCGCTGTGCATGTATCACGATCAGGCCCTGATCCCGCTGAAGGCGCTGGATTTCGACAATGGGGTGAATGTCACCCTTGGCCTGCCGATCATCCGCACCTCGCCCGATCATGGCACCGCCTTCGGCATTGCTGGCAAGCGCATCGCCAATCCCGGCGCGACTATCGCAGCCATCCGCATGGCCGGCGAATGCGCCGCGCGCCGCGCAGCCCTGTCCTGACCAGATGAGCCTCCCCCCCTTACGCGAAGTGATTGCCCGCCACGGGCTCAGCGCATCCAAGGCGCTGGGGCAGAACTTCCTGTTCGACGAGCAATTGCTTGACCGGATCGCCGCCATCCCCGGCGACCTGCAAGACCGCGCCGTGCTGGAAGTTGGGCCCGGACCCGGCGGCCTGACCCGGGCATTACTGCGCGCCGGGGCGCGAGTGACGGCGATTGAAATGGACCGCCGCTGCCTGCCCGCCCTGGCCGAACTGGGCGATGCCTTTCCCGGCCAGCTGACGGTGATCAAAGGCGACGCGCTGAAGGTCTCCCCTGCAGAGCTGTTCGGTGACGAGCCTTACGACGTTGTGGCCAACCTGCCCTATAATGTCGGCACCGCTTTGTTCGTCGGCTGGCTTTCGGGTGAGGCCTGGCCGCCGCAATGGCGTTCGCTGACGCTGATGTTCCAGCTCGAAGTGGCCGAGCGGATCGTGGCGAAGGAAGGGAGCGGGGCCTATGGCCGGCTGGCCGTCCTCGCCCAATGGCGATCCGAAGCGAAACTGGCGATGAAGGTCCATCGCAGCGCCTTCACGCCGCCGCCCAAGGTGATGAGCGCCATCGTGCATGTCACCCCCGCCACCATGCCGGAAGGTGTTTCCGCCCGCGTCTTGGAACGGGTGACAGAAGCCGCCTTCGGCCAGCGCCGCAAGATGCTGCGCCAGAGCCTGAAGTGCGTGCCCGGCGCGGTGGAAGCGCTGGAAGAGCTGGGAATAGACCCCCAACGCCGTGCCGAAACCCTGAGCGTTACCGAATTCGTTTCTATTGCCCGGGCACTGACGCGCTGACGCTTGTTCCGCCGCCTGCCCCCATCAGCGCCTCTTCCACGCTGTGGAGCGATCCAAAAGCGCTGTCGGCAAAGCCGCTGAGATAGAAAGTAGCCACAGCGGCAGCCCCGGCCAGCAGCATGCATTCCAGCGGGAACCTGCGGCTTCCAAGCCGGGCCAGATCTTCTCCCCTCAGCGCATTGCCCTGCCCGGCCTTGGCCAGTTCAAGCTCCCCCTCGCCCGAAATGACGGACATCACGCTGATCCGGTTGCGAAAGGCGATGCCGAAGCGGCGCGGGCCGGACCATTTCACCTGCCCCACCAGATTGTTGCGCCCCACTACCAGTTCCACAATCTCACCGCGCCGCGGCGCGTAATCGGCACTGGCGGCCAGCCCACGGGAGGACAGATTGAGGATGCACACCTCACGCTCCGGCCCCGCGTCCCGCAGGCGCGCCCGGATCATGACCTTGGTGCGGTCCTCAATTCTCGGTGCCTGTTCCACGCAAGCGGGCCCCTATTAACTTTCGCCAACAAGGTCGCACGCAATCCTTGTGGTTCGGTTAAGCCGCTGTCGTTCAGCCAAGTCGTGATCTGATATGTGAATTTACGGAACTTTGCGGCCGTCGGATGGAGTGATAACCCTCAGTCCAAGGGGGAAATCATGAAAATACGGAACTTTTCCAGCATCGTAGCGCTGGCTCTCGCGGCCGTCCCACAGGTTGCAACTGGAAAGGCTCCAACCGTCCTTTCTCCCATGGGACCCTGGACGGTCGATTACGCCGAAGAGCGATGCAGCCTGATCCGCCGCTTCGGCGACGATAAGAAGAGCCTCGTTCTTCAGATCGACTCCTATGGTTCACGCGAGAAATTCCGCATTCTTGTATTCGGAGATTATATACCCCCTTCGAAAAAGGCATCAGGCGAGATCGACTATAAACTTACGCCCGATCAGGAATATCGTCAAAATCTGCGAGCCCTGTTGGGTAAGTCAGGCAGATCAAATGCCTCGTCATTCGGCGCGTCATTTCTTCCAGCCGACATTGCACATAAGGACTTCTCGAAAATGAGCAGGGAAGAGATTGTTCGCCACGCTGCCGAGCCGGAGGAGATTCAGCCTGAATTCGAACAGGCGAGCGATTCCATGATGTTGAGGCTGGGCCCGTGGCAGGAAATCGGCTTACGTCTGGGGAAAATGGAGAAACCACTGGCCGCACTTCGCGCCTGTGTTGACGATCTCTACAAGTCTTGGGGTATTGATCCCGAGCTACAACGGAACCGTATGAGATCCCCAATCCCCCACATAGAGTCAATCAAGGAAGTCCAACGTTACTATCCCCCCCAAATGGTGCACGACGGAATAAGCGCTTATCTTTCCGTCAGGATCATGGTCGATGCACAAGGCCTGGCCAGTTCCTGCGTCGTGCAGAACGAAGCCGACAAAGTATTCAAGGATGCAGTCTGCGCTGGTTTGGCGAACCACTTCGAACCAGCACTGAATGCTGATGGGAAACCGATGGCCGGATTTTACCAGACAAGCGTGACCTTCGTACTCAACTAACGGCTGAACCTAAGGAAAGCGCCCCTACTCCGCCACCGTCTCTTCCGCCGCGCAGGGATAGGCATCCGTCAGCGCGTTGATCACCATGCTGACCGCAGAATAGGCCCGGTTGTTGGTTTCCAGATAGGCGATCACCTTGTCGCGCAGATCTTCCGCCACGGCAACATCGCCGGGGCAGATCGATGGATTGATGACGCCGATGTCCTTCATATAGGTCACCGTGTCATACACACCCATGATATATTCCTGGCACAGCTTGATTTCGGCCTCGTCCTGCGAACTGCAATTGGCGTAGAGTTCCTCGCCCGTCCGGAAAACCCCGCTCGATGGGGTGGCGTCATCATCCTGCGCCTGGGCCGCCCCGCCTGCCAGCATCATGGCGAGCATCGCGGATTTGAGGGCTATGGTTGCTCGCATGATTGGCTCCTGTAACTGGATGTCTTGCCTAGCATAGGCTTAACAGCGGGCCGAGCGGGATTTCCGCCACCCTGCCCCGTTTTGCACCCTTTTCCCCTTTCTCCGGCGGCGCCTTGCCCTACAGGCGGCGAAGCGACGTCGCGGGTCAGAGAATCGGAAATCTCGCATGAACAAGCACTGGGTCAGCCTTGACGGCCTGAGAGGCGTCCTCGCGCTGGGCGTGGTGCTGCTGCATTTCGATGTGAACATATTGACGCGCCGGCTGTTTGGCATGCCCGCCTTGTGGATGGACCTGGCTGTCGATGTGTTCTTCCTGCTGTCCGGCTTCGTGCTGACGCATTCGGTCCGCAATGGCACCAGCTTTCCCATCTTCGCGGCAAAGCGGCTTCTGCGGCTGCTGCCGGTCTATTACGTGACCACTCTGGCCACCATGCTGGTCGTCCCGCGCCTGCCCGGAGATTTGTGGGCGGAACTGTTCGTGGCCGGGCCGTTCCTGTCCCGCAATCCGGTGAATTTCCCGGCATGGAGCATCTGTTTCGAGCTTTACCTGCCGCTTCTGGCCGTGCTGTTGCCGGTCAGGATTCCAGCACGGCTGGTGCGCCCCGCTCTGGTGGTGGCCCTGCTGGCCTGCGGGGCCTGCATGATGGCGTTTGAGGAAGGCCGCTCCATGTATGCGCCGCGCGCGGTGTGCGGGCTGATTGCGGGGCATCTGCTCTATCGCGCGAGGCTGGAGTGCCGCATTCCCTTCGATTGGGCCGCGCTCGGCGTGATCGGCCTGATCCTGGCCGCCAGCTTTGCCCCGCCCATCACCTTCCTGATCCCCTTTGCGGCCTCAGCCGCCATTCTTGCGGGCACCCATGGCGAAGGGCGCCTGTTCGCCAGCAAGCCGGTGCAATGGCTGGGCTCGATTTCCTATACGCTCTACCTCGTCCACGTCCCTGTCCTCTATGCGCTGGGCAAGTGGATAGAGCCCGCCGTGTCGGAAAGCCCCGTGGTGAGCCTTGCCGGGATCGCGGCTTCGCTGGCCCTCGCGACCTTGCTCACGAAGCTGGTGGAACGCCCGGCGATGGTGCTTTCCGCCCGGCTATTCCCCCGGCGCGCGGTGAGCCGGGGGGTATAGGAACCGGGTTCCCTCAGCCCGCCTTCTTCTTCAATCGCCAGGCATGGAGCAGCGGTTCGGTATAGCCGCTGGGTTGTTCCACGCCCTTGAACACCAGATCGCAGGCCGCCTTGAAGGCAAGGCTCGTTTCCCAATTGCCTGCCATCGGCTCATAGGCGGGATCGTCCGCATTCTGGGCATCGACCTTGGCCGCCATGCGCCGCAGCGAGTCCATGACCTGTTCGGGCGTGGCAATGCCATGCAGCAGCCAGTTGGCCATGTGCTGGCTGGAAATGCGCAGGGTGGCGCGGTCTTCCATCAGGCCGACATCGTTGATGTCCGGCACCTTGGAACAGCCCACGCCCTGATCGATCCAGCGCACGACATAGCCCAGCAGGCCCTGTGCGTTGTTGTCCAGTTCGGCGCGCACTTCCTCCTCGCTCCAGTTCGCGCCCTCGGCCAGCGGAATGGCCAGCAGCGCATCGAGCCCCGGCGCGGGCGGCAGGCTCTTCTGGATTTCGAACACATCGGCCCGGTGATAATGCAGCGCGTGGAGCACGGCGGCCGTGGGAGACGGCACCCAGGCCGTGCTGCCGCCAGCCTTCAGATGGCCGATCTTTTCCTGCATCATCGCCGCCATACGGTCGGGCGCGGCCCACATGCCCTTGCCGATCTGCGCCTTGCCCGAAAGGCCGCAGGCAAGGCCAATGGCGACATTGCGCTTCTCATAGGCATCGAGCCAGGCGGAGGATTTCATGTCGGCCTTGCGGACCATCGGCCCGGCCTGCATCGAAGTGTGGATCTCGTCACCCGTCCGGTCGAGGAAGCCGGTATTGATGAAGGCGATACGGTCCTTCACGGCGTGGATGCAGGCGGCGAGGTTGGCAGATGTGCGCCGTTCCTCGTCCATCACCCCCACCTTGATCGTGTGGCGTTCCAGCCCCAGCAGATCTTCCACCGCATCGAACAGATCGTTGGTGAAGGCGCATTCATCCGGCCCGTGCTGCTTGGGCTTCACGATATAGATGCTGCCTTCGCGGCTGTTGGCCCAGCGGCTCTTGCCTTCAAGGTCCAGCGTGGAAATGGCGCTGGTGAAGATTGCATCCATGATCCCTTCGGGAATCTCGCCCCCATCTGCCAGCAGGATCGCCGGATTGGTCATCAGATGGCCGACATTGCGCACGAACAGCAGGCTGCGCCCCATCAGCGCCAGCATCTCGCCCCCGGTGCGCTGGACCATGATGTCGTCATTCAGCGTGCGGGTAACGCTCTTGCCGCCCTTCTCGAAGGTGTCGGACAGGTCGCCGCGGATCACGCCCAGCCAGTTGCGATAGGCGGCCAGCTTGTCCGCGGCGTCCACCGCCGCGACGGAATCCTCCAGATCGACGATAGTTGTCAGCGCGGCTTCAAGTCGGATGTCGGAAATGCCGGCCTTGTCCGTCTTGCCCACGGGGTGCTGATCGTTGAACACCACCTGGATCAGCAGGCGGTTATGGCGAAAGACGATGGAATCGTCCGTCTCGCCCACCATCTGGCTGACATCGGCCAGCGGAATGGCCGGGTCCGGCCCTTCCAGATCGGCCCAGCTTCCCTCGAACAGCGGCAGTGCCTCATCCAGGAAGGCACGCCCGGCGGCAACCACTGCCGCGCCGCGCACCGGATCGTAGCCGGGGCCCGTGGCAGGTGCAGCATCCAGCGCATCGGTGCCGTAGAGCGCATCGTAGAGGCTGCCCCAACGGGCATTGGCGGCGTTCAGCAGGAAACGGGCATTCAGCACCGGCACCACCAGCTGCGGCCCGGCCAGAGTGGCGATTTCGGCATCGACATTCTTCGTGCCGATTTTGAACGGCCCCGGTTCAGGCACCAGATAGCCGATTTCGCGCAGGAAGGTCTCATAGGCTGCCGGATCATGCGGCTTGCCTCCCCGTTCCTTGTGCCAGGCATCGATCCGGGCCTGAAAATCGTCGCGGATCGCCAGCAGCTCGCGATTGCGCGGAGCGAAGCGGTCGCAGATCGCCGCGAAGCCCTGCCAGAATTCAGCCGCATCGCGATCGAGCGGGGCCAGCACCTCGTTCTCCAGGAAGGCGGCCAATGCCGCATCGACCTGCAACCCGCTGCGTTCAACCCGCTCATTCATCATTCTACTCCTTTGATATAATTAGCCTGCTAATTAGCTATCTTTCCCGCCGCAACCAGACCTTTTCCGGCACATGCATCTCACAAGGGGTTGGAGAGCGCCACCGGGGAAGTTAGAGATGGTTTCGTATGCAACAGGTGCCCACTATTTCCGGGGCGCGGCTGCTCGATTCCATCGATGCGCCGGCCATGCTTTCCCAGGTAGAACGCTGGGCGGCCATCAACAGCGGCACCGCGAATCTCGCCGGGCTGGCGACAATGGCGGGCGAACTGGTCGATGCCTTCTCCGCTTTGCCGGGCAAGGTCACGCTGGAAGAACCCGCGCCGGTCACTGCCATCGCGCCCGACGGAAACGAGATTGCGAAGGACCATGGCAGGCACATGGTGCTGCGCGTCCGCCCGGATGCCGAACGGCGCTTTCTCCTCACCGGCCACATGGACACGGTCTTCCCCATCGACCATCCGTTCCAGTCGCTTACCTGGCTGGATGCCGATAGGCTCAATGGCCCCGGTACGGCCGACATGAAGGGCGGGTTGAGCGTCATTGTCGCCGCTCTCAGTGCTTTTGAGCGCACCCCAGAGGCGGCGAAAATCGGCTATGACGTGATGGTCAATTCGGATGAAGAGACCGGCTCGCTTTCCTCCGCAGCGCTGATTTCCGCGCTTGCGCGGGGGAAATACGCCGCGCTCACTTACGAGCCCTCCGCCCTGCCCGACGGCACCCTCGCCCACGCCAGAGGGGGCAGCGGAAACTACTCCGTCACCGTCACCGGCAAATCCGCCCATGCCGGGCGCAACCCCCAGGAAGGGCGCAATGCCGTGGTCGCGGCGGCCCGGCTGGCGGTGGCTCTCAAGGCGCTGGATCACGCTGAATTGAGCGTCAATCCCGCCCGGATCGACGGCGGCAGCGCGAATAATGTCGTGCCCGATCATGCCGTCCTCCGCTTCAACATCCGCCCGCGCTCGACCGAGGCGGCAGAGGCTTTCCAAGCCACTTTCGCCGCCCTGCTGGCCGAGATTTCGAGCGAGTTGGATGTGACCTTCCACGTCCATGGCGGCATTACCCGTCCGCCCAAGCCGGTGGATGCACGGGCGCAGAAATTGTTCGATCTTGTAAAGGCTTGCGGCGCAGAATTGGATCAGACCCTTAACTGGCAGAACAGCGGCGGCGTGTGCGATGGCAACAACATCGCCGCCTGCAATGTGCCGGTGGTCGATACGATGGGCGTGCGCGGCGGTTCTATTCATTCGCCGCATGAATTCATGATTGTATCCTCGCTGCGGGAACGGGCGGCCTTGTCCGCCCTCGTCCTCCAGCGGCTATCCGTGGGAGCCCCGCTTTGAGTTTTCGCCTGCGCGCCGCAACCGCCGCGGAC
>MKUB01000080.1 GCA_001898545.1 Sphingomonadales bacterium 63-6
CGCTGAACTGGCCGGAGGAATCGGAGAAATCGGCGCGGATGAACTCGCTGCCCTTGCGCGTCCGGCCCTTGCTCGCCCCTTCCACCATGGCGGCCATGACTGCGGTGCTGCGCCCGCCCGGCGCGCCGCCTTCCATCAACCCGGCATAGGAGCGCGCGCCATTGGCGGAGGCCACGGCGCGATATTGCTGCACCGGATGGGCGGCGAAATAGAAGCCGAAATTCTCCCGCTCCTTCGCCATCTGCTCGGTCTTGGACCAGGGCGGCGTCTCGACCAGACGCAGGGCCTGTTCCTGATGGCCCTCGCCGCCGAACAGCCCGGCCTGCCCGCTCTCCCGCTCGCGGTTGGAGGCATCGGTCACGGCCAGCAATATGTCGGCATTGGCCAGCACCTTGGCGCGGTTCGGCTCAAGGCAATCGAAGGCGCCCGCAGCCGCCAGCCCTTCCAGCTGGCGCCGGTTCATGGCCCCGGGCGGCACGCGGCGGAACAGATCCTCAAGGCTCTCGAACGCGCCATTGCTCTCCCGCTCGGCCACCAGCACTTCCATCGCCTTTTCGCCGACATTGCGGATGCCCGCCAGCGCATAGCGCACGGCATGGCCCTCATGCGTCTGCTCGACCGAAAACTCGGCTTCGGAGGCATTCACATCCGGCCCGGCCACCTCGATCTTGTTGCGGCGCATATCGTCCACGAAGACCGAGAGCTTTTCGGACTGGTGCATGTCGAAGCACATGGAGGCCGCATAAAATTCATGCGGATAATGCGTCTTCAGCCACGCCGTCTGGTAAGACAGCAGTGCATAGGCCGCCGCGTGGGATTTGTTGAAGCCATAGCCGGCGAACTTGTCGATCAAGTCGAACAGCTCGTTGGCCTTGCCCTTCTCGATGTCCGAGACCGTCTTGCAGCCATCGACGAAGCGTTGGCGCTGGGCGTCCATCTCGGCCTGGACCTTCTTGCCCATGGCGCGGCGCAGAAGGTCTGCGTCGCCCAGCGAATAGCCCGCCAGGATCTGCGCGGCCTGCATCACCTGTTCCTGATAGACGAAGATGCCGTAGGTTTCGGACAGGATGCCTTCCAGCTTGGGATGCGGATATTCGATCTCCGCCTCGCCATTCTTGCGCTTCCCGAACAGGGGGATGTTGTCCATCGGGCCCGGGCGATAGAGCGAGACGAGCGCGATGATGTCGCCGAAATTGGTGGGCTTAACCGCCGCCAGCGTGCGGCGCATGCCTTCGGATTCCAGCTGGAACACGCCCACCGTGTCACCGCGTTGGAGCAGCTCGTAAACCTGCTTGTCATCCCATGGCAGCGTATCGAGATTGACCTCGATCCCGCGCCGGGCAAGCAGGTCCACTGCCTTGCGCAGAACCGACAGAGTCTTGAGGCCGAGGAAGTCGAACTTCACCAGCCCGGAATCCTCCACGAACTTCATGTCGAACTGCGTGACCGGCATGTCCGAACGCGGATCGCGATAGAGCGGCACCAGCTGCGCCAGCGGCCTGTCGCCGATCACCACGCCTGCGGCATGGGTGGAGGAATTGCGGGGGAAGCCTTCCAGCTGCATCGCCAGATCGATCAGGCGCTTCACATCCGGGTCGGCATCGTACTCGCGCTTGAACTCGGCCACGCCGTTCAGGGCGCGCGGCAGCGGCCAGGGATCGGTGGGATGGTTGGGCACCATCTTGCACAGCCGGTCCACATGGCCGTAGCTCATCTGCAGGATGCGGCCCGTATCGCGCAGCACGGCGCGGGCTTTCAGCTTACCGAAAGTGATGATCTGGGCCACGTGATCGTGCCCATATTTACGCTGGACGTAACGGATCACCTCGCCGCGCCGCGTTTCGCAGAAGTCGATATCGAAGTCCGGCATGGAAACGCGTTCCGGGTTGAGGAAGCGTTCGAACAGCAGGCCCAGCTTGATCGGATCGAGATCGGTGATGGTCAGCGCCCATGCCACCAGCGAGCCTGCGCCAGAACCGCGCCCCGGCCCCACCGGGATGCCGTTTTCCTTGGCCCATTTGATGAAGTCGGCAACGATCAGGAAGTAGCCGCCAAAGCCCATGCGGTTGATGACGTCGATCTCGAATTCGAGCCGCTCGTCATAGATCTTGCGCTGTTCCTCTGTCAGGTCCTCATAGGGTTCGAGCCGGGCGGCAAGGCCCCGACGCGCATCTTCCGCCATCATCCGCGCCTCGCCTTCCTTGTCACCGGCAAGGCTGGGCAGGATCGGCTTGCGCTTGGGCGGCGCGACGGCGCAGCGACGGGCGATGGTCAGCGTATTGGCGAGCGCCTCAGGCAGATCCGCGAATTCCTCCTCCATCAGCTCGGCCGATTTGACGAAGGCTTCCGGGGCGGAGCGGGGCCGGTCCGGCGCGTCGATCTGGGTGGAGTGCGCGATACACAGCATCGCATCATGCGCGGCGTGGAAAGCGGGCTCAGCGAAATTGGCCGGATTGGTGGCGACCAGCGGCAGGCCCCGGGCATAGGCATATTCCAGCAGCCCGTCTTCCCCTGCCTCTTCCACCGGATCGCCGCGCCGGGCGAGTTCGATATAGAGGCGGCCGGGGAAGAATTCCTCCAGGCGGTGCCCGTAATCCCAGGCAGCCTCCGCCTTGCCATCGGCGAACAGCCGCGTCATCCCGCCCTCGCCCGCGCCGGTCAGGGCGATCAGCCCCTCATTATGCGCGGCCAGATCGGCGAAAGTGACGTGGGGCTCCATCTCCAGTGGACGGTCCAGATGGGCACGGCTGACGAGGTGGCACAGGCTGTTCCACCCGGCCTGATCCTGCGCGAAAAGCGGCAGGTAATCCACCTGCTTGCCATCTTCCCGCACCACGCCCAGCAGAGTGCCGATGATGGGCTGCACACCCTGATCGCGGCAGGCGCCCGCGAAAGCCACCGTGCCATAGAGCCCGTTGCGGTCGCAGATGGCGATGGCCGGGAATTTGCGCTCCTTCGCCAGCTTGGCGATGGCCTTGGGATCTATCGCCCCTTCCAGCATGGAAAAGGAAGAGAAAACCCGAAGCGGAACGAAGGGGGCGAAGGACATATTGCAGAGGTAGCAAGCACACCCCGCCGATCAAGGGCGGTGGCGCGCTGGCTGGGGAAAAGCCTGCGGACTTGCGCTTCGTCGAAAAAAAGGTTCCACTCCCGGTCCAGTTACCGAGGGGAGACTGGCAATGTCGGATAATCCGTTGAGTTCCGAAAATACCGCCTCGCTCATCGCCCGCGCCAAGGCGATGATCATGCAGCCCAAGGCCGAATGGCCCAAGGTTGCGGCAGAGCCCGGGGACGTCAAAGGCATATTGATCAAATATGCGCTGCCGCTGATCGCCATCGGGCCGATCTGCAGTTTCATCGGCGGGCAGGTGTTCGGCTATAATGCCATGGTGGTGATGTTCCGGCCCAGCCTGTCCTTTTCGCTGACCATCGCGATTACAAGCTTTGTCCAGTCGATCATCGCCTTGTTTATCGTCAGTCTGATCGCGAATTTCCTCAGCCCCAAATTCGGCGGCAAGGACGATTTCGGCTCGGCCTTCAAGCTGATTGCCTATTCGATGACTGCCGCCTGGGTGGCCGGAGTGTTCGGCATCATTCCGATGCTGGGCGGCATCGCTGCCATCGCGGGCGGGATTTACAGCATCTATGTGCTGTTCCTGGGCGCCACGCCGGTCATGGCCGTTCCGCAGGACAAGGCCGGGGGATATATCGCGGTTACCGTTCTGGTGGCGATCGTGGTCTCGATCGTCCTGAACATGATTGCCGCAGCGCTCTTCACGCCGGGCATGGCGTTCTGACGACCTTGCAGCAGAGAGGCCTGCAGAAGAGGAGCCCGGACAAGACGGGCTCCTCTTCCGGCCTCTCTCAGGCCTGACCTATTCGAGAACGCCTTCGTGCAGGCGCACGACGCGGTCCATCGCCATGGCGAGCCGCTCATTATGCGTGGCGACCAGAGCCGCACTGCCCTCACCCCGAACGAGGCGGACGAATTCGGCCAGAACCTTGTCAGCGGTCGTCTCGTCGAGATTGCCGGTAGGCTCGTCAGCCAGCACGATGCGGGGCCGGTTGGCCAGCGCGCGCGCCACGGCGACACGCTGCTGCTCGCCGCCGGAAAGCTGGCTGGGCCGATGTTCGAGCCGCTGCCCCAGGCCGAGCGAGGTGAGCAATTCGCTGGCCCGCGCCTGCGCCTCGGCGGGGCTTTTGCCCGCCACCAATTGCGGCAGGATCACATTTTCCAGCGCGTTGAAATCGGGCAGCAGGTGGTGGAACTGATAGACGAAGCCGATACTGTCGCGGCGCAGCGCCGTGCGCCTGTCACCCGGCAGAGTACTCGCATCGGTTCCAGCGATCTCGATCCGCCCGCCAAAGCCGCCTTCCAGCAGGCCGACTGCCTGCAGCATGGTGGACTTGCCCGAGCCCGAGGGCCCCAGCAGCGCCACGATCTCGCCCGGCTGGATCGCCAGATTGACCCCGCGCAGAACGTCGATCCTCACCCCGCCCTGCTCGAAGCTGCGGGTAAGGTCGGTCAGCTGCACCACCGGCATCAGATGAGCGTTATTCATAGCGCAGCACCTGCACAGGATCGGTATTGGCGGCGCGAAACGCCGGATAAAGCGTAGCCACGAAGCTGAACACCAGCGCCATTATGCTGATGGCGATGACTTCGCCCGGATCGGTGCGGCTCGGCAATTCGGTGAGGAAGCGGATCGAAGGGTCCCAAAGGTTCTGCCCCGTCACGATCTCTATCCCGCGCACAATCTGCTGGCGGAAGAACAGGAACACGAAGCCCAGCGCCAGCCCCGCCGCGGTGCCCAGCGCGCCGATCAGGAAGCCGGTGGTGACGAATATCTTGAGCATGCTCGTCCGCGTGGCGCCCATGGTGCGCAGGATCGCGATGTCCCGTGTCTTGGCACGCACCAGCATGATGAGCGACGACAGGATGTTGAACACCGCCACCAGCACGATGATGGACAGGACGACGAACATCGCCACCCGCTCCACCGCCAGAGCCTCGAACAGGCTGGAGTTAATCGTCTTCCAGTCGGAAATAACGGCCACGCCCGCGAGCTGGCGCTGAACCGGAGCGAGGATTTCTGTCACCTTGTCGGGGTTGATCGTCTTCACCTCGATCATGCCCACCGTATCGCCGATCAGCAGCAGGGTTTGCGCATCCTGCATAGGCATGACGACGAATTTCTCGTCATAATCATACACACCCACTTCGAAGATCGCGGCCACTTCATAGCCGATCTGGCGCGGCACGGTGCCGAAAGGCGTCGCCCGGCCGGCGGGATTGATGATGGTGATCGTATCGCCGATCCGCGCGCCGAGATTTTCCGCCAGCCTGCTGCCGATGGCAACCTTGCTGGCGCCCGGCCGCAATTGGGCAAGGCTGCCGGAAACCTGCTGCGGCTTGAGGCGATTGATGTCTTCCTGCGTATTGCCGCGCACCAGCACGCCTTCAACGCGGCCATTGAACGTAACCAGCAGCGGCTTTTCAATCAGGGGAGAAGCGCGGACCACGCCCGGCGTCTTCTTCACTTCCTTGAGCACATCCTGCCAATTATCGAACCGCTCGCCATAGGCCTGGATAATCGCATGGCCGTTCAGCCCTACGATCTTGTCGAGCAGTTCGGCACGGAAGCCGTTCATCACGCTCATCACGATGACAAGCGCGGCAACGCCAAGCATCACCGCCACAAGGCTGATACCGGCGACGAGGGCGATAAAGGCCTCCCCCCTGCCGGGCAGCATGTAGCGCTTGGCGATCATCCATTCGAAAGGTGACAGGATCAAGCGGTTTGCTTTTCGTTGTTATCGTCCAAGTGGGCGGGGTTTAGAGGTGCCCCGAAGGCGAGGCAATGGAAAAGGCCAGCCGCGCATAGCGCCCGCCCATCCCCATATGCCGTTGGTCGAATGGCCGGCAACATTGAGCCAGAGTTCCCCTTCAAGACCAGAGATCCCTTACGCAGCGCCCATCGGAGGGCAGGTCGTCGAATGTATCCAGGCCATCGAAATGATCGATCGGAAGATGCCCGACCAGTTCAGGCGGCGCGAGGCGAAGATTGACCGCCATGCGGCGTTTGCCGTCTTCTTCCAGCCTCAGCCCTCGCCAACTGATCACCCCTGCGCATTCGGGGCAGAACAGGATTTCCAGCGCTGGATTCTCCTTGCCCACACGCGTGTAGGAGGCGGTTTGCCCGGTGATGGCGATCCGCTCTCCCTCGAAATCATATGCCCACAGCGCGCCATAGCGCCGGCATAGCGAGCAATTGCACGCCGTGATCGACCCGGCTTCACCTTCCAGTGTCCAGCCCGCTTTACCACAATGGCATGTGCCGCTCAGCATTGCGCCCTCTCCTTCACCCGCCTCTCAGCAATTGCACGCCCCAGTCGCGCTCGAACAGATAGAGCAGCAGCCGCGCCGCCGCGCCGCGCGGGCTGGCAAGGCCGCCATCGCGTTCGATCAGCAGGCGGGCATCGTCATGGGCAAGCGGCAGCAGACGCTGGATCTGATCGAGCGTGGCGACGTTGAAGGCGCTCTCCCCCGACTGGCGAGTGCCGAGCAATTCACCGCCGCCGCGCAGCTCAAGGTCTTCCTCCGCTATGCGAAACCCATCCTGCGTCTCGCGCATCAGGGCGAGGCGCTGCTTGGCGGTTTCGGACAGCTCGTTCCCGCGCAGCAGCAGGCAGACCGACTTTTCCGAGCCGCGCCCCACGCGTCCGCGCAACTGGTGGAGCTGGGCAAGGCCGAACCGCTCTGCCTGCTCGATCACCATCAGCGTGGCATTAGGCACATCGACACCCACCTCGATCACCGTGGTGGCGACCAGCACCTTGGCCTGTCCACTGGCGAAGCGCTCCATCGCGGCGTCTTTTAGCTCAGGCTTGAGTTGGCCGTGGACCAGCACGACAACATCGCCGAAACGCTCCCGCAGCGAAGCGAACCGCGCCTCAGCGGCGGCGAGATCCTCCCCCTCATTCTCGCGCACCATCGGGCAGACCCAATAGGCCTGCTGTCCGCCCGCAATATGCCGTTCGATCCCTGAAACGACATCCGCCAGACGTTCAATCGAAATCACCCGCGTATCGATTGCCTGCCTGCCCGGCGGCATCTCGTCGAGGCGGGAAACGTCCATCTCGCCATATTGCGCCAGGGTGAGCGTGCGGGGGATCGGGGTTGCCGTCATCGCCAGGCAATGCGGAGTGACGCGGCCTTTCTGCGTCAGCATCAGGCGCTGGCCCACGCCGAAGCGGTGCTGTTCGTCAATCACCACCAGCCCGAGATTACGATAGGCCACAGCCTCCTGAAAGATCGCATGGGTGCCGATCACAATGTCGATGCTGCCATCGACCAGCCCCATCAGGATGCTTTCCCGCGCCCTGCCCTTGTCCCGTCCGGTGAACAAAGCGACGTTCACACCGGTGGGCGCGGCAAGGCGGCGGATCGTTTCGAAATGCTGGCGGGCAAGGATTTCGGTCGGCGCCAGCATGGCCGCCTGCGTTCCCGCTTCCACGGCCGCCAGCATGGATTCCAGCGCCACCACCGTCTTGCCCGCGCCGACATCGCCCTGCAGCAGACGCAGCATGGGGTGGCCCTGCTGCATGTCCCCCTCGATCTCGGCGATGGAGCGTTTCTGCGCCCCCGTCAGACCGAAGGGCAATTGCAGCTTCGCCCGCAGCGAGCCATCGCCCCGCAAAGGCTGGCCACGCCGCGTGCGGTTGCTTTCCTTCACCAGCATCAGGGCCAGGCTGCTGGCGAGCAATTCGTCATAGGCCAGGCGATCCCGCGCGGCGGCATGTTCGTCCTTATGCGCCAGCGCCAGCGCATCCCGCCATGCGGGCCATTTCTCGCGGTCGAGCAAAGTCGGCTCGATCCATTCGGGCAGTTCCGGCGCACGCGACAGGGCTTGCGCCACAAACCCCGCCACGCGCGGCTGGGTCAGTCCCTCGGCCAGGCGATAGACCGGTTCAACCAGCTTGCCCGCCAGTCGGCTGCTTTCTTCCTCCACATGATCGGGGTGAACGATCTGGAGCATCTGGCCATATTGATCGAGCCGCCCGGCGATCCAGCGCTTCTCTCCCAGCGGAAGCTGCTTGCGCGCGCTGTAGGAAGCGCGGCCGAAATAGGTGAGCGCACAGATATTGCCCAGCGCATCTTCCGCCAGCACGCGAAACGGCCCGCGCCCCGCGGAGGCCCGCTGTTCCACCGGCGTGAGCGCCACCACGATCTGTTCGCCCACGCTGGCCTGATCGAGATTCTCCACCGCGTGACGCAGCACGAACCGTTCCGGCAGGTGATAGGCAAAGTCCTTCACCCGCGCGAGGCCGAGCTTTTCCAGCGGCTTGCGCAATTTGGGGCCGACGCCCTCCAGAGCGTCGGCTTCTACGAAAAGCGGATTGAGCTGTTCGGGCCGCATCAGGGCTCCTTGCCCCATCGACAGAAAATTCGCCAGAATTGACGCAGCTCATTAAACAATCCGCATCGAGTCACCATATGGCTCTCACCCTGCAGGGGGTCGAGAGAATGAGGAGAAGGTGAATGCTGCTGCCCCATGGTGCAATTATCGCTCTGGTCGATGGCGCAAAGTTCGAGCTCTATCGCAACAGCGGCAATGAGGCTGAACCCGAACTCGCTCCCCTGCCCGCCGTCAAGCTGGACGAGCATAATCACGGTTCGGGCGGCCGCCATTATTCCAGCGCGGGAAATCCGCAGGATAGCCTTCAGGATGAAGACGCACATGCCGCTGGCGTGGCGGAATGGCTGAACAGCCAAGTGCTCGGCCACAAGATCGACAAGCTGGTAGTGATCGCCGCGCCGCGCACTCTGGGCGAATTGCGCAAACATTACCACAAGCAGACCGAAGCCGCCCTGCTGGGCGAGTTCCACAAGGATCTGGTGGGCCGTCAGCCGACCGAGATTATCGAAGCATTGAGGGCGAAGTAATGGCCTCCGCTCCCGCTTTCGAAACCCGCATCGCCCGCGCCAAATTCCGTGCCTGGCATCGCGGCACGCGCGAGGCCGATTACATGATCGGCAGCTTCTTCGATCAGCACCATGCCAATTGGGATGAGACGGCGCTCAGCTGGTTCGAGGCTCTGCTGGACGAGGACGATGTGGAGATTCTCGCCTGGGCGCTGGAAGCGCAGCCCGTGCCCGAAAAATATGCCGGGCCCATGATGCGCCAGCTCCAGATGATCGATTACGTCCGGGTTTGACCCTGCGCTCCCTCCTTTTGCGCGGAGGGGCATGAGAGACTGATCGCAGCGGGGTGGTGCTTTGCCCTGCTGCCCGCTATTCCCCCGCGAACCCTTTCCAAACCCCCTCCTCTGCCGAGAAGGGGGCTTTCGTGTTTGCAGCGAAGAACCCTATGCCTGATTTCCAACGCATTCTTTCCGCCCGCTCTCCCCTGACGCTCGCCTCGGTGGCGCGCGGGGCACAGCCGCTTGTGCTGGCGGATCTGGCGCGCGCATCGAAGGGCCGGGCCGTGTTCGTCGCCCCGGACGATACGGCAATGCGTGCTGTGGCCGATGCCGCAGCCTTCTTCGCACCAGAGCTGGAAGTGATCGAATTCCCGGCTTGGGACTGCCTGCCATACGACCGTGCCAGCCCGGCCCTTTCCATCAGTTCCCAACGCCTTGCCGCGCTTCATAAATTGCAGCGCGGCAAGAAGAACGGGCAATTGCTGGTCACCACCGTCAACGCCCTGCTCCAGCGCGTCTTGACGCCTTTCCGCATCCGCGAATCCGTGCGCGAGATCGTGCCCGGAATGCAGATCGGGCATGAAAGCCTGATCGCACTGCTCCAGCGGCAGGGCTATTCGCGCACCGACACCGTGATCGACGCGGGCGAATTCGCGGTGCGCGGTTCGGTCTTCGATATCTTCCCCTCGGGCTTCGAGGGCGGGCTCAGGCTGGACTTCTTCGGGGACGAGCTGGAAAGCCTCCGCCTGTTCGATCCTTCCACCCAGCGCAGCACCGGCATTGTGGAAGGGCACCTGCTGCTGCCCGCCAGCGAGGCCCTGCTGGATGAGGATACCGTCAAGCGCTTCCGCACCCGTTACCGCGAGATGTTCGGCGCCAATGCCACGGGCGATCCGCTCTATCAGGCCGTCAGCGACGGGCGGCGCCTTGCCGGCATGGAACATTGGCTGCCGCTGTTCGAGGACAAGCTCACCACTTTGTTCGATCATCTGTCGGACGATGACGTGATCCTGATCGACAATGCCGCGATGGGCTCGGCGGATGAGCGGCTGGGCGATATCGAGGATTATCATCAGGCTCGTGTTGAGGCATCGGGGCAAGCGGCAGGCTCCTATCGCCCGCTGGCCAGCAACGCGCTTTATCTTTCACGGGACGAATTCACGGAGCATCTGTCGGGCTGGCCGGTCCACAAGGCGGATATTTTCGCCCAGCCTGAAAGCGCGAGCGTAATCGACTTCGCCTTTTCCAGTGCGCGAGACTTCGCGCCGGAACGCGCCCGGGGCGACAATGTGTATGAAGCCGCCGCCCGCCACCTCAACAGCATCGGCAAGGCCGGGCGCAAGCCGCTGATCGCAGCCTATTCCCAAGGTTCACGCGCGCGCATTTCATCCATCCTTGCCGAGCAGGGGGCGGAGCCTCGCCTGGCCGACACTTGGCAGGAGGCATTGGGCCTTGCCGCCAAGGGTGCGCCGGTTGCGGTCGTCCTGCCGCTGGAAACCGGTTTCGCCAATGCCGAGATGGAAGTCGTTACCGAGCAGGACATGCTGGGTGACAGGCTGGTCCGCCGCCGCAAGCGCCGCAAGGACGCCGACGCATTCCTGGCCGAACTCTCCGCCCTCAACGCCGGCGATCTGGTCGTCCATATCGATCACGGTATCGGCAAATATCTCGGCCTTGAGGCCATCGCGGTCGGCAAGAGCCAGCATGATTGCGTGATGCTGGAATATGCGGGCGGGGATAAGCTCTACATCCCGGTCGAGAATATCGACGTCCTCACTCGCTACGGTTCCTCGGACGAGGCGCTGCCGCTCGACCGGCTGGGCGGCGAGGCATGGCAGAAGCGCCGTGCAAAGCTGAGGGAGCGCATTCAGGCCATCGCCGCCGAACTGCTGCGCACCGCTGCCCTGCGCGCCCTGCGCACTGCCCCGGCGCTGGTGCCCGATGAAAGCGGCTATAACCAGTTCGTCGAGCGGTTCCCCTGGCAGGAAACCGAGGATCAGGAACGCGCGATCGAGGACGTGCTGCACGATCTGGGCGAAGGCAAACCGATGGACCGGCTGGTCTGCGGCGATGTTGGCTTCGGCAAGACGGAAGTCGCCCTGCGCGCAGCCTTCGTCGCGGCGATGGAGGGGCAGCAGGTTGCGGTGGTCGCCCCCACCACCCTTCTCGCCCGCCAGCATTACGAGAACTTCTCCGCCCGCTTCAACGGCTTCCCGATCAAGATCGGCCGCCTCTCCCGCCTCGTGCCGCCCAAGGAAGCATCCGAGACGCGTGACGGGCTGGCGGACGGCACGGTGGACATCGTGGTGGGCACCCATGCGATCATCGCCAAGCAGGTGGAGTTCAAGCGGCTTGGTCTGGTGATCGTGGACGAGGAACAACGTTTCGGCGTGAAGCACAAGGAACGGCTCAAGGAATTGAAGGCCGACGTCCACATGCTCACCCTCACCGCCACCCCCATCCCCCGCACCTTGCAGATGGCGATGAGCGGATTGCGCGAACTCACCACCATGCAGACCCCGCCGGTCGACCGCCTCGCCGTGCGCACTTATGTGATGGAATGGGACGAAGTGGTGATGCGCGAGGCGCTGCTGCGCGAACATCACCGTGGCGGGCAGAGCTTCATCGTTGTGCCGCGCATTGCAGACCTGCCGGACATCGAAGACTGGCTGCATAAGGCCGTGCCGGAAGTGAAATACATTTCCGCCCACGGCCAGATGGGCGCCCGCGAAGTGGAAGAGCGCATGGCCGCCTTCTACGAGCGGCGATACGATGTGCTGCTATCCACCACCATCGTGGAAAGCGGCCTCGACATTCCCAGCGCCAATACGATCATCATCCATCGTGCGGATCGGTTCGGCCTCGCCCAGCTCTATCAGCTGCGCGGCCGCGTGGGCCGGTCCAAGCTGCGCGCCTATGCCTATCTTACCCATCCGCAGGACCAGCAGCTTTCCGAAGTCGCGGAAAAACGGCTGAAGGTGCTGGGCGATCTCGACGGATTGGGCGCGGGCTTTCAGCTGGCCAGCCATGATCTCGATATTCGCGGCGCAGGCAATCTGCTGGGTGACGAGCAATCGGGCCATATCCGCGAAGTCGGCTTCGAACTTTACCAATCCATGCTGGAAGATGCGATCCTGGCCGCCAAGGCCGGCGACATGGGGCTCGAGCGTGACAATAGCGGCCTGTCGCCCCAGATCACGGTCGATGCGCCGATCATGATCCCGGACGATTACGTGCCGGACCTTGCCGTGCGCATGGCGCTCTATCGCCGCCTGAACGACGCCAAGGGCAAGGAAGAACTGGATTCGCTGGCCGCTGAGATGATCGACCGGTTTGGCCCCTTGCCCTCTCCCACCGAGAATCTCGTCAAGCTCATCGAGATCAAGCAGCAGGCCATCGTGGCCAATATCGCCAAGGTAGATGTCGGCGCACGCGGCACTCTGGTGACGTTCCACAAGGACAATTTCCCCGATCCTGCTGGCCTGCTCGCCTATGTCGAACGCCTGCAGGGCACCGCGCGTCTGCGGCCCGACATGAAGCTGGTGATCGAGCGCGCATGGGGCGATCCGAAGTCGCGCCTCAACGGCCTCTATCAGCTGACCAAGGGGCTTTCGGGCATTGTGAAGCGAGCGACAAAGCCGGGATGACGAACCGGACTTATCGCGCCTCGGCGAATTGCCTGAACTCTGCGGCACCCATTGGCCGCGCCCGCAGGAACCCCTGATAATAGAGGCACCCTTCCCGCGCGATCAGGGCGCGCTGGTCTTCAGTCTCTATGCCCTCGGCAATCACATCGAGTTCAAGGGCATGGGCCATGGCGACGATGCCGCGCAGCACCGCAAGGTCCCGCATGTCTTCGGCAATATCTTCCACCATCGTCCGGTCGAGTTTGAGATAGTGAAGCGGCAGGATCTTGAGATAACGGAAGTTGCA
>MKUB01000081.1 GCA_001898545.1 Sphingomonadales bacterium 63-6
GCCGGTGGTGGGATCGGCGAGCACCACGATATAGGGCAGGCCCGCTTCCTTCAGGCGGCGGGTCATCACCGTGGCCTTGGGCATCTGCATCAGGCTCAGAATGCCTTCCTGCATACGCGCGCCGCCTGCCGCCGTGACGACGATATAGGCGCATTTTTCCGCCAGCGCCTTTTCAGCCCCGGCACAGAAAGCCGCGCCCACGGCCATGCCCATGGAGCCGCCCATGAAGCCGAAATCCTGCACACCGACCACGGCCTTGCGGCCTTCGATATGGCCGGAAGCGGCAGTGAAGGCGTCAGGATGGGCGGAATTGGCGCGGGCCGCCTTGAGGCGATCCGTATAGCGCTTGGAATCCCGGAACTTGAGCGGGTCTTCCTTCACCTTGGGTGCGGGCAGCAATTTGAAGCCATCGTCCAGAATCTGGGCGAGCCGGGCATCCGCGCCGATGCGGCCGTGGTGACCGCAGCGCGGGCAGACGCTGAGATTCGCCTCATATTCCTGGGTGAACAGCATTTCCCCGCAACCGGGGCATTTCACCCACAGATTGTCGGGAGATTCGCGCTTATTGCCGAAGGGCAGCGCATTGCGAACGCGGGAAAGCCAGCTCATGCGACTGTTTCTCGTGCATTATGGACCGCCTTGGCAAGTGCGGCGGTCAGTTCCTTGAGCGGCGCGGCGGCTTCTTCGCCATGCTCCGCGACGATGTCGATGAAGGCGGAGCCGACCACCACGCCATCGGCGACGCGGGCAATCGCCTCGGCCTGACCGGGCGTGCGCACGCCGAAGCCGACCGCGACGGGCAGGTCGGTGGAGGCTTTCAGCCGGGCAACAGCCTGCTCGATAGAATCGATGGCCGCCTGCTGCTTGCCGGTGATCCCGGCGACCGAGACGTAATAGAGGAACCCGCCCGAGCCATCGAGCACGGCGGGGAGCCGCGCGGCATCGGTGGTGGGGGTGGCAAGGCGGATCATGTTGAGACCCGCGGCCCGCAATTGGGGCCCAAGCTCTGCATCTTCCTCTGGCGGAATGTCCACGCAGATCACGCCATCGACGCCTGCCTTTGCGGCTTCGGCGGCGAACCAGTCGGCACCGCGATGGATCATCGGATTGGCATAGCCCATCAGCACCAGCGGCACCTCAGGATGGCGCGCGCGGAATCCTGCGGCGAGGGCCAGGATATCCGCCGTGGTCGTGCCCTTGGCCAGCGCGCGCAAATTCGCGGCCTGGATTGCCGGGCCATCGGCCATGGGATCGGTGAAGGGCATGCCCAGTTCGATCACATCGGCGCCACCTGCGACCAGCGCATCGAGATTGGCGGCGGTATCGCCGTCACCTGCGGTGATGAAGCAAACGAGGGCGGGGCGGCCCTTTCCGAATGCACTTTCGAAGCGGCTCATATCTTGGCCCCCAGCGCATCGGCCACGGTGAAGATGTCCTTGTCGCCACGGCCGGAGACGTTGACGAGGATCATCTGGTCCTTGCCGTACTCCTTGGCGACCTTGGGCAGGGCGGCCAGCGCATGGGCGCTTTCCAGCGCCGGGATGATGCCTTCAAGGCGGCAGCAGAGCTGGAAGGCTTCCAGGGCCTCGTCATCGTTGATCGGCAGATATTTCACCCGGCCGATGTCGTGCAGCCAGCTATGTTCCGGCCCGATGCCCGGATAATCGAGCCCGGCGCTGATCGAGTGGGCCTCGATGATCTGGCCGTCCTCATCCTGCAACAGATAGGTCTTGTTGCCGTGAAGCACGCCTGGCGATCCGCCGGTGAGGCTGGCGGCATGCTTGTCGGTTTCCACGCCGTGACCGCCTGCCTCGACCCCCACCATCGCGACCTCGGGATCGTCAAGGAAGGGATGGAACAGGCCGATTGCATTTGATCCGCCGCCTACGGCTGCCAGCAACAGGTCAGGCAATTTGCCCGTCCGTTCCAGCATCTGGGCGCGGGCTTCCTTGCCGATGACGCTCTGGAAATCGCGGACCAGTTCCGGATAGGGATGCGGTCCTGCGGCAGTGCCGATGATGTAGAAAGTGTCGTGAACATTGGCGACCCAGTCGCGCATCGCCTCGTTCATCGCGTCCTTCAGCGTCTTGGCGCCGGATTCCACGGGGATCACTTCCGCGCCCAGCAGCTTCATGCGGAACACATTGGGCTGCTGGCGGGCGACGTCGGTAGAGCCCATATAGATCACGCAAGGCAGGCCGAAGCGCGCGCAGACAGTGGCCGTCGCCACGCCATGCTGGCCCGCGCCGGTTTCCGCGATGATCCGCGTCTTGCCCATGCGGATGGCAAGCAGAATCTGCCCGATGCAATTGTTGATCTTGTGCGCGCCGGTGTGGTTCAGTTCCTCGCGCTTGAACCAGATTTGGCCGCCGCCGAAGTGCTCCGTCAGCCGCTCTGCAAAATAGAGCGGGCTGGGGCGGCCGACATAATGGGCCATCAGGCTGTCGAACTCGGCCTTGAAGGCAGGGTCTGCCTTGGCCGCGCGATATTCCTTCTCCAGGTCGAGGATGAGCGGCATCAGCGTTTCGGCGACATAGCGGCCGCCGAACTGGCCGAAGTGCCCGCGCTCGTCAGGCTGGGTGCGGAATGAGTTGGCTAGGTCTGTCATATCCGCAGGGGCGATTGGCAGAGAGGTATGCGCAAGTCCAGAGCTTTGGCACTTGCAGGCGCCCGCTTGCCCCAACAGGCAGGTGTGAGGCGGCCACACTGTATGTTGCGCAATTGCCGCATATTCACCTCGCCGAGCAGGCGGCTGCACAAAACACCTGTTTCGCGGGTTGGGCTGGGTCTCCGCAGGCGTCTGAATTATATTTCACCAGAGAGCATGAACCTTTCTCTCAGGTGAACGAATATGTGTCAAATATGCAACATAGATTTGATGTCGCGAAAGATGAATGCGCAGTTCACTTGAACGACAGGAACGGACTCCTAGCTAGCCCTTCGTCCCTTGCGAGGGGCTGAATTAAAGGAGATTACCTATGCGTCGTGTTGTTCTCACCCTGGCTGCCCTTGCAGCTTCTGCCGCTGTGGCTTCGCCGGCTTTCGCAAACGAAGCGCGCGTTGAAGCTCGCGGCGGTGTGATCTGGGGCGGCGGCAATGAAGAAGCTACCGCCGGTATTGCCGCGGGCTACGATTTCGACCTCGGCAGCGCCGCTTTCGCGGGTGTCGAAGTTTCGGCCGACAAGGCCCTCGCTGGCGGCGCCGATATCGCCGTCGGGTTCACCGGTCGCGTTGGCCTGAAGGCCTCGGAAGCGACCAAGGTCTATGTCGATGGCGGCTACACCGTCACCGATGGTGAAGACACTCCCCATGTTGGCGCCGGCATCGAGCAGAAGCTCGGCAAGAACCTCTATGGCAAGGTGTTCTACCGCCACAACTTCAGCGACTTCACCGACACCAACACCGTTGGCATCGGCGCTGGCGTGAAGTTCTGATCCGGCTCAGCCGATTGGATAAAGCGAAGGGCGGCCTGGAAACGGGCCGCCCTTTTCTTTTATTGGGCAGGGAGTGTGAAGTGCTGCGTCCTCAGGCGGCGCGCACGGCCTTGCAGAATTCAGCGATCTTATCCGCATCCTTCACGGCCGGCGCGCTTTCCACGCCAGACGAGGTATCGACCAGCGGAGCATGCGTGGTGCGGATCGCCTCGCCGACATTGGCGGCGGTCAACCCACCGGCCAGGCCCCAGGGCATGGGGCCGCGATACAGCTCTAACAGAGACCAGTCGAAAGCAAGGCCCATGCCGCCCGGCAGGGAGCCCTTGGGCGTCTTGGCATCGAACAGGATAAAATCCGCCACTTCGCGATAGGCCGTCGCCATTCCGACATCGCGCCCAGCGGCAACGGGCAATACCTTCCACACAGGCAGGCCGAACCGGGTCTTCACCTCGGCCACGCGCTCCGGCGTTTCCGCGCCGTGCAGTTGGAGAATGTCGATCTTACCGGCAGCGCTGGCCAGCGCTATGGCATGATCGTCCGCATCGACGAACAGGCCGACCTTGGCGATACTGTCCCCAGCCAATGCGCCCAACTGCGCGGCGGCATCCAGCGCCAGGAAGCGCGGGGAGGGCGGATAGAAATTGAAACCCACGTAATCCGCACGCGCGGCGATGGTCGCCTCCAGCGTCTGCGGGGTAGTGATTCCACATATCTTGATCGAAACTCTTGTCATTCTCTGGCCGTTTTGGAACTCTCTCCGCGCCTATTGCATAGGTTGGGGGAAGAAAGAATGGTTGCAAGATCTCGTGTGGGCTTTGCCCTGTCACTGGCACTGCTGGTCTCTGCCTGCGGTATGAAGGAGAACATGGAGCAGGCGGACAGAGAAATCGAGCGCTTCCACGCTTATTATGACAAGCAGGATTACGCGGCCATCTGGCGCACTACCTCTGGCGAATTCCGCAAAATCACCAAGGAAAAAGAGTTTGAGAAGCTCCTCGCCGCGGTCCGCACCAAATTGGGGGCAGTCAAGAAGGCCGAACAAGCCGGCTGGCAGGCGAACACCACGAACGGCGTTTCCACCGTGGTGATCAACACCAAGACCGCTTTCGAGAAGGGTGAGGGGATCGAGACATTCACTTATGTGAAGCAAGATTCCGGCCTGAAGCTGCTGGGTTACAACATCAATTCCGCGGCACTGATTTACAATTGAGGCTGCGCGCCGCCGGGCAGAATTCT
Organism: Sphingomonadales bacterium 63-6; assembly: GCA_001898545.1. GTDB lineage: Bacteria > Pseudomonadota > Alphaproteobacteria > Sphingomonadales > Sphingomonadaceae > Andeanibacterium. The sequence goes on from MKUB01000081.1 coordinate 4,671, forward strand.
TCGGGGGCTCCCTGACCGCCTGCCAACTCGCAAGAATATTGGGGGAGCAGGGGGGCGGATGATGCCACCTTCAATTGCTTAGAGCGTCGCTTCGATCGCCCGTGCGGCCTCAACCGGGTCTTCCGCTCGGCTGATCGGGCGGCCGACTACCAGCACGCTGGCGCCATCGTCGCGCGCCTGGCGCGGGGTTACGATGCGCTTCTGATCGCCCTTGTTGCCATCGGGTAGGCGCAGGCCGGGGACGACGAAGAAGCCATCCTTCCACTGATTGCGGACGGAGCCGACTTCCTGACCTGAGCAGACAATCCCGTCGAGCCCGGCCTTTTCGGCCAGTTCGGCAAGGCGCATCACCTGATCGTGCGGAGTACCCGTCACGCCGGTGCGCATCATATCGTTCTCGTCAAGGCTGGTGAGCATGGTTACCGCGACAACCTTAGTGTGTTCGCCTGCTGCAGCCTTGGCATCTTCCATCATCGCGCGGCCGCCGCTGGCATGGATGGTGACGATGGCCGGTTCCAGCACGTGAATCGCCTGCATCGCGCCGGCAACCGTGTTTGGAATGTCATGCAGCTTGAGATCGAGGAAGATTGGCAGGCCGACATGGGCCAGTTCGTGCACACCGTGATGTCCGTGGGCACAGAAGAATTCGAGACCCAGCTTCAGCCCGCCGACATGGGCCTTCACCCGCTCCGCCAATGCTTTGGCGTCATCGAGTTGGGGCAGGTCGAGTGCGAGATAAACGGGGTTGCTCACGGGGCCTCTCATTCTGTTTTGCATTCCGGGGAATGCCCGGAGGTTCGTCTTATTCCGGCGCTTTCTGCTCCGGCTGGGGCTCAGTCTTTTCCGGGGCGGGATCGAGCGGATCCTCGCCCTTCGGGGCATTGGCCGTCACCGCGTTCTTCACGGCGGTTTCCAGCGATGTGATCCGGCGGCGCAACTGCCAGCGCGTGCCGCGATGCAGCAGCCACACCGGCAGGAAACCTGCCAGGAACGAGATGATCACCAGCACCGGCTTCTTCGTTTCGAGGACGATGTCCTCCCAGATCTTCACTTCAACCGGCGACCAGTTGTTCAGCGTGAAGATCAGCAAGGCTATCGCGACCACGACCCAGATGATCGTGCGGATGATGTTCATGTCCGCTTCCTTCTATCCCTCGGGCTTGCCGCGAAGCTAGGCGGGATCGCTTCCGAAGGGAAGGCGCAACCTCAGCCGAATACCCGCTGGAAGACGCGGTCCACCTGCGCGAAGTGATAGCCGAGGTCGAATTTTTCCTCCAGCTGCTCGGGCGTCAGGGCCGCAGCAACCTGCGGATCGGCCTTGAGCAGATCGAGCAGCGACAGCGCGCCATCCGATTCCCACACCTTCATCGCGTTGCGCTGGACGAGGGCATAGGCGTCCTCGCGGCTGATGCCGGCCTGGGTGAGGGCGAGCAGAACGCGCTGCGAGTGGACGAGGCCGCCCATGCGGTCGAGATTCTTCTGCATCCGCTCGGGATAGATCAGCAGCTTGTCCACCACGCCGGTAAGGCGGGCGAGCGAGAAATCGAGCGCAATGGTCGCGTCCGGGCCGATGTAGCGTTCCACCGAGGAGTGGGAGATATCCCGCTCGTGCCACAAGGCCACGTTTTCCAGAGCTGGCATGGCATAGGAACGGATCATGCGGGCCTGGCCGGTGAGGTTTTCGGTCAGCACCGGATTGCGCTTGTGCGGCATGGCGCTGGAACCCTTCTGGCCGGGCGAGAAATATTCCTCGGCCTCCAGCACTTCGGTGCGCTGCAGATGGCGGATTTCCACTGCAAGGCGCTCCATCGAGCTGGCGATCACAGCCAGTACCGAGAAATACATGGCGTGCCGGTCCCGCGGGATGACCTGAGTGGAAACCGTTTCCGGCTGAAGGCCCAGCTTTTCGGCCACATGCTCTTCCACCGACGGATCGATATTGGCGAAAGTGCCGACCGCGCCGGAAATGGCACAGGTGGCGATTTCTTCCCGAGCGGCGACCAGACGGGCGCGGCAACGGGCGAATTCGGCATAGGCCTGCGCGAGCTTGAGGCCGAAGGTGGTCGGCTCGGCATGGATGCCATGGCTGCGGCCGATGGTGGGCGTATATTTGTGCTCTTCCGCCCGGCGCTTCAGCGCGGCGAGCAATTCGTCGAGATCGGTCAGCAGGATGTCCGAGGCGCGGGCAAGCTGCACGGCCAGCGTGGTATCCAGCACGTCGGAGCTGGTCATGCCCTGATGCATGAAGCGGGCTTCGTCACCCACCTGCTCGGCCACCCAGGTGAGGAAGGCGATGACGTCATGCTTGGTGACCGCTTCGATCGCGTCGATCGCGGCGACGTCGATCACCGGATTGGTTGCCCACCAGTCCCACAGGGCCTTCGCCGCGCTTTTCGGCACGACGCCCAGTTCACCCAGCTTCTCGGTCGCATGGGCTTCGATTTCGAACCAGATGCGGAACTTCGCTTCGGGTTCCCAGATCGCGACCATGGCGGGGCGGGCATAGCGGGGGACCATTGGTAACTCCGGATTGACTGTTGAATCTCTATTTAGTCCGGGCGGCTAGGCCCAGCGTCCCGATTTGGCAAGGCTTGGGGTGTGTGTGGCCCGGCAGCCGGGCAGATGCGGCCGACCGGAGGGAGGCCGATTGCGGAGATGCGGACGGTCTGCCAGAAACGGTGTCTGACCGCCCCAAGGCGGCGAAACGGGGGTATATTAGAATGCGTGCGCACCGGCTTGGTCTGCTTGCGGTCCTGATGTGTAGTGCGGCCCCGGTGCTTGCCGGGGACGAACCGCTTTACCAGTCCGCCCCTACATGGGTGGAACCCATCGCGCTTTCGCAGGAAGACATGGCAGGCGGGCCCGCCGTGCTGCTGGCCGATGGGCAGAAACGCATCGATGGCTCCCGCGTGTGGGATTACCGGGACATCGCCTTCCGGATCGACAGCCCCGATTCGCTCGCCAGCGCGGGAACGCTTTCTGCTTCATGGATTCCGGACAAGGGTGACCTCATCATCAACCGGGTGGAAATCCTGCGCGGCGGGCAGAGCGTGGATGTGCTGGCGCAGGGCGCGCGCTTCACGGTGCTGCGCCGCGAGCAGCAGCTTGAGCAACGCTCCATCAACGGGTTGCTGACCGCCACTCTGGCCGTGCCGGGCCTGCGAGTGGGGGATGTGGTTCGCGTTGCCTATACTACGGTGCAAGGCGATCAGGCATTGGGGCGCGAAGTGCAGTCTATCGACGGCCTGCCGGCCGCACCGTTCCAGATCGGTCAGGGACGGGTGAGAGTGTCCTGGCCTGCAAGCGCCCCCATCCAATGGCGCGCAGGGCCGGGGGTGGACGATGCGCAGCCGGTGGAGCAGGGCGGTTTCAAGGTTCTGGAGGTCAAGCTGCCGTTGGCAGAGCGGGAGGACATGCCCCCCGACGCGCCGCCGCGTTATATAAGGCAGCCTCTCCTCCAGGTGGGCAGTTTCGGCAGCTGGCAGGAAGTATCGAAAGCGCTCGCCCCGCATTTCACGACGGATGGCGCGATAGATCCCAAGGGCGAGATCGCCGGGCGGGTCGAGGCGATCATGAAGAAGACGCGCGATCCGCTGGAGCGTGCCGCCGCGGCGCTACGCATCGTGCAGGATGACGTCAGCTATCTGGCCAATGGGCTCGATGGCGGGAACTACCTGCCGCAAAAGCCGGAGGAGACCTGGCAGCTGCGTTATGGCGATTGCAAGGCCAAGTCCCTGCTGCTGCTGGCCATGCTGCGCCACATGGGAATTACGGCGGATGCGGTAGTGGTCCATAGTTCCCAGGGCGATTCCGTGCCCCAGCTACTCCCGATGCCTGCCGATTTCGATCACATGATCGTCCGCGCGACCATTGCGGGGGAGGACTACTGGCTGGACGGGACGGCAGCGGGAACGCGCCTTTCCAATATCGGGGAAGTCCCGCCTTTCCGCTATGCCTTGCCAATCCGCCCGCAGGGATCGGATCTGGTGCCGCTGGTGCAGCGTCCGCTGACCGGCCCGGACCGGACGATTGAACTGACGCTCGATCAGTCAGCGGGCGTCGATCTGCCCTCGCTCTATTCGGCGCGGGTGGAACTGACTGGCGCGTTGGGCTCGATGGTCCGTTCGTGGGTTTCCCAACCTGATGAGGCCTATCGCGGTACCTTCGTGGACAATTTCATGGACAAGCTGGTGGGGGACGGCAGCGTGCTCGACTTCTCGGTGAGTTATAATGAAGACACGGCCCGCGCGGTGATTACGGCATCGGGCATTGCCCGTCCGATGTGGAACTTCGAGCGGGGGCTGGCGCGCGAATATCTGCCTGCCATGCCGTCCAGTGATTTCACTTTCGCCCCGGACAGGGCGCGCAAGGCCTGGCGGGACATTCCGGTTCAGATGTCCGGTCCCTTCGGCTTCCGTACCAGTGTGAAGGTAATTCTTCCCGAAGGCGGGGAAGGCTATGAAGTGCGCGGCCGCGAGATTGTGGATACCGAGATCGCCGGTACCCGGATCAAGCGCGAGGCGGTGCTGGCCAAGGGCACGCTGTCGGTGGAGGAAGAACTCTATTCCAGCCTGATGGAAGTGGCCCCTGCCGATGTTTCCGCCGAAAAGGCCAAGGCAGCGCGTTTTTCCGCCGGTCGCCTCAGCTTGAGAGCCCCTGAAAATGCCCGGCGCCAGTGGGAGCTTTCGGGGGACAAGGACCGCAAGAGGCTGGCCCCGATCGAGGATGCCTATGCCGCGCTGATTGCCCGGGATCCGGAAAAGGCGCAGCCTTATCTGGACCGGGCAACCTTCCGCAGCGGGATTCTCGACTGGGCGGGAGCGCTGGAAGATATCGATGCCGCCATCGCCATAGAACCCAGCGTCAACGCGCTTTTCAGCCGTGCAAACCTGCTGGATCGGCTCGGGCGGCAGGACGAGGCGCTGGATGCGGTGCGCAAGGCTTTCGAGCTTGAGCCCACTCCCGCGAATGCGCTGGCAGAGGCGCAGACCATGGCCGAAATCGGCGATGTGGGAGAGGCGCTGGAACTGGTCGACACCTATGAGGACGATTTCGAGGACCAATTTGCCGCGGTGGTGGTGAAGGCGCAGATACTCGGCATGTCGGGGAAGGCAGGCGAAGGGCTCAAGCTGCTCGAAAAGCTGCTGGTGGAACGGCCCGGCGACCCGGAAGTGCTCAACAATCTGTGCTGGCACATGAGCGTCTGGCAGGTCGGGCAGGATGCCATGCTGGCCCATTGCACACGTGCTGTGGAAAGCGGCGGCTGGTCTCCGCCGGTGCTAGACAGCAGGGCCATGGCCTATTTCCGCCTCGGCCGCCTGGAAGATGCCCTGGCCGATCTCAATGCGGCGCTCAGCAACGCACCGGGCCTTGCCAATTCGCTGTTCATGCGCGGCATCGTTCGCGAGAAGATGGGCGACAGGGGCGGGGCAAAGGATGTCGACCTGGCACTGCGCATGGACCCGACGCTCAGCAAGACCTACGCACGCTATGGCATTCAGGCGCCGAAGGACTGATCGGCCTGCTCTAGATCAGCCCCTTGGCCTTGAGCGAGACATGCCCCTCGCGCCCGATGACGACGTGATCGTGCACCACGATTCCCAATAGCCGCCCGGCTTCGGCAATGCGGTTGGTGATCTGGATATCCGCCCGGCTCGGTTCGGGGGAGCCCGATGGATGGTTGTGGACCAGGATCAGTGCGGTAGCGCCGATATCCAGTGCGCGGCGGATCACTTCGCGCGGATGGATCGCGGCTTCGTCAATCGAGCCGTCGCCCACATGCTCGTCGAGGATCAGCATGTTCTGGGTGTTGAGATAGAGCACGCGCACGCGCTCCACCGTCAGATGGGCCATGTCGATCCGCAGATAATCGATCAAGGCCTGCCAGCTTCCCAGCACCGGCTGTTCGCGCACCTGCTGTTTGGCTAGGCGGCGTGCGGCCAAAGCCACAATTTTTAGCGCCGCGGCGGATGTTTCTCCCATCTGGGGGTGATCGGCTAGCACGCGGGCATCGGCATTGAGCACTGCGGCCAGCGATCCGAATCGCCGGATCAGCGACTTGGCGATGGGCTTGGTGTCGATCCGGGGGCGGGCGGTCATCAGCAGATATTCGATCACCTCGTGATCGGCCAGCGCATCGTCCCCGCCTTCCAGCAGGCGCTGGCGCAGGCGGGCGCGGTGCCCTGCCGTGTCTGCGCTACTGTCGCTCTTTTCGGCCAAGCGCCAAGTCCCCCTGCGGGCGTTCATTCCGCGTGCAGTCCATTGCCTTTAGCAGTGCTTGCGCGCAAGTGTGGGGACGATGGCGGAGCATAACGAGGATGAGGCCGGAACGGCAGCGGCGCCAGCTCCGCGCGGCCGCAGGGCGGGGCGCAGGACCGGACGGCGCGTCGCGGGTGTGCTTGCCGTGCTGCTGGCCACCGCGGGAATCGCGGTGTGGACCTCGCGCGAGCGGCTGGCGGATGACATCATCACCGGCCAACTCGAAAAGCTGGGCGTAAAGGCCACTTACACAATCGAATCGATCGGGCCGCAGCGACAGGTCATCACCAATATCGTGGTGGGCGACCCTGCCCGGCCGGACCTCACGGTAGAGCGCGTGGAAGTCACGCTGGAGCCGCGTTTCCCCTTCCTGCAACTCGGCCAGGTCAAGGTGGTGCGACCGCGCCTCTATGGCACCTATCGGGACGGGAAGCTCAGCTTCGGTGGGCTGGACAAGCTGCTGTTCGAGCGCAAATCAACGGAGCCGTTCACTTTCCCCGACCTCAATCTGGATCTGGTGGATGGCCGGGCCTTGCTGGAAAGCGATTATGGTCCGGTCGGCCTCAAGGCGGAAGGGAAGGGCAATCTTCGCGGCGGCTTTGCGGGGATTCTCGCGGCAAATGCCCCCCGCCTGCAGATGGATGGCTGCACGGCCCAGAAGGCCACGCTTTACGGCAAGGTGACGATTGATGCCGAGAGGCCGGGCTTTTCCGGCCCCCTTCGGCTCGGCACGCTGGATTGCGCCGATGGTGGCCCGCATATGGGCAATCTGACAATTGACCTCACCTCCCGGATCGACCGCACTCTGGATGGCGTGGAAGGCAATGCGAAGCTGGCAGGCACCGATTTCTCGCTGGCGGATAATCGTCTGGCCGGGGTGGACGGCACGGGCAGGTTTACGTGGCGCAAGGATGCGCTGACCGCTCAGTATGAGCTTGGTCTGGACACTCTCGGGACTTCTCAGCTCGCGTTGGATTCGCTGGTAGTGGAAGGGACTGTCCGTACGCGCAGCGGAATCGACCGGGTGGAAATGCAGGCCAATGTGCAGGGTACCGGGCTGCGCCCGGGAACCACCTTGGACAAGACGCTGAGCGAAGCGGCGCAAGCGGCGGAAGGAACGCTCCTCGGCCCGCTGCTGGCCAGAATGCGCGGTGCATTGGCAAGGGAAGGGCGTGACAGCGAACTCGCCGCTGAATTGACCATGCGCAAGACGGGCGATCTGTTCAGCCTCGTCATGCCGCAGGGGCGCATTCGCGGTTCGAGCGGTAAGACCATACTGGCCCTTTCGCGTGTCCAGTTCGCGGGCGGCAAGGGCGGTGCGCCCCGCTTTTCCGGCAATTTTGCCACGTCAGGGCTCGACCTTCCCCAGATCAGCGGGCGTATGGAAAGCCGTGGCGGGCAGAGCCCTGCCGAATTGCGGATGCGCATGGAACGCTATTCCGCAGGGGGCGGCAGCCTGGAACTGCCCGAACTGATCTTGACCCAGTCAGCCGATGGGGCGTTCAGTTTTTCCGGCCGCGCTTTGGCCAGCGGGGCGATTCCCGGCGGTTCCGCGCAGGGGCTGGTTGTGCCGTTCAGCGGCAATTGGTCTTCCCGGCAGGGGCTCGCAGTATGGCGCGGCTGTACGACCATCGGCTTTGACAGCATTTCCCTCGCCAGCCTTACTCTGGAAGGCCGCAAGCTTCAGCTATGCCCGCCAAGCGGCAGCGCGATTGTTCGCCAGGATGGGCGCGGGCTGCGCGTCGCCGCCGGTGTTCCCTCGCTCGATCTGACAGGTACCCTGGGCGCCACGCCTCTGCGCATGACATCCGGCGCGGTGGGATTCGCATGGCCCGGCGCGCTGGTGGCCAACGCCGTGGACGTCACCATGGGTACGCCGGATGCACCCACCCGTTTCCGCCTGAGCCGGATCGATGCCCATATTGCGAATGATATCACCGGCACATTCTCCGGCACGGATGCAAAGCTGTTCGCGGTGCCGCTCGACCTGCTGGAAGCAGCGGGCAAATGGCGTTTCGCAAATGGCCGTCTTGACCTTACCGAAGGGGCCTTCCGTCTGGTGGACCGCCAGGCGCCGAGCCGGTTCGAACCGCTCCTTGCGCGCGATGCCACGCTCTCGCTTGTGGAT
>MKUB01000082.1 GCA_001898545.1 Sphingomonadales bacterium 63-6
AACGAGCGAATACGTGAAGAACGAAAACGCGGGCGGCGTGTCGTGGCTGCGGTGGAAGCAGGCTACAAGGAAGCCAGCCGCGCCATTTTCGATGCGAACATCACCAATGTGATTGCTGCGGTACTGCTGTTCGCCTTCGGCTCCGGCCCGGTGCGCGGCTTCGCGATCGTGCTGATGATCGGCATCGTTACCTCGGTCTTCACGGCCGTTACCCTGACTCGCATGTGGGTTGCTGGCTGGCTGCGCAAGGCGCGGCCCAGTGACCTGGCCCTTTAAGAAGGAACGGATAGATGCGACTGCTCAAGCTCGTTCCCGACGATACGAACATCCACTTCCTGAAGTGGCGTGTGCCGTTCTATTCGGTCAGCGCCTTCCTGATTATCGCCAGCATCGCGCTGGTCTTCATCAAGGGCCTCAATCTGGGTGTCGATTTCGTCGGCGGCCAACAGATCCTGGTGACCTTCACTCAGAGCAAGGAGGCCCCGGTGGCCGAATTGCGCGAACAGGTGGCGGGGCTGGGCTATGGCGAACCGGTGATCCAGATCGCGGGTAACAAGAACGAAGTCTCGATCCGTTTCCCGCTTCCTGAAGAAGTGGCCGATAACCCGGCCGCGTCGGATGAGATGACCACCACTGTCGTCAACTCGATCAAGAGCGAATTCAAGGATGCGCGAATAGACGACCTTTCCTCGGTTTCGGGCAAGGTTTCCGGCGAGTTGTTCACCACCGCCATGTATGCGCTAGGCTTCGCCATGCTGGCGATCTCGATCTACATCTGGGTACGTTTCGAATGGCAGTTCGGCGTGGGGGCGCTCTTCGCGCTGGTACACGACGTGTCCTTGACGATGGGCATGTTCGCCCTCTTCCAGATCGAGTTCGACCTCAAGATCGTGGCCGCGATCCTGACTATCATCGGCTATTCGCTGAACGATACGATCGTGATTTATGACCGTATTCGCGAGAATATGAAGAAATACCGAAAGATGCAGTTGCCCGAACTGCTGGATCTCTCGGTGAACGAAACGCTGGCACGCACTGTGATGACCTCGCTCACCATTCTGGTGGTGCTGGTGGCGCTGCTGCTGATCGGCCCCGCGAGCCTGTTCGGCTTCACGGCGGCGATTACGCTCGGTATCTTCGTGGGCACCTATAGCTCGGTCTATATGGCCGCGCCGATCCTGATCTGGCTGGGCGTGGATTCGCACAGCTTCGTTCCGGAAGAGGACGCCGGCGATAAGGCTGGTCCGCTTGCTCGAGGTGAAGTCTGAGACCTGCTAACCCGTTCGTGCCGGTGTAATTGCCTGCACGAACGGGTCGCTGCGATAGCCATGGCGGCCCGGTTCAGGCAGTCAGTAAGCGCTCGTAATAATCCGCCAATGCCTGGGCATTGGCTTGCCAGCTGAAGCGATCCGCATTGGCTGCAACCACCTCAGGCCTGGGGGGGGCTTTCAGCAAGGCACCGATGGCCTGCGCGATTTCTGGCGCATCGCGTTTCACCACGAAGCCGGCCGAAGCGTCGCGCACCACTTCGCGCGCGCCGCCTGCATCGCAGATCACCAGCGGCGTTCCGCAGGCCAGCGCCTCGATCCAGGCATTGGCGAGCCCTTCGCTGGAAGAGGGCAGAACCATCGCATCGGCGGCAGAAAGGACGATCGGCAACAGATCGTGATCGATATTGCCGAGAAAATGCACTCTGTCCGCCACGCCCAGTTCGGTAGCCAGCCGACGCAGCCTCGTTTCATCAGGCCCGGCGCCGACCAGTCCCAGATCCGCTCCGTCGATCCGGGCAAGCGCCTTGATCACCAGCGACTGCCCTTTGCGGGGGATGAGTGCTCCCACAGACGCTAAAAGCCTGTGAGTGGGATCGCTCGGCAGACCGTACATCCCGGCCAGTCGTTGACGGGATTCGGCACGGCCTAGAGGACGAAAGCGGGCACGGTCCAGGCCGGTATAATGCACGGTAATGGTGTTTTGCGGCAGGCCCAGCGCCGCCATGTCGGCCGCCAGAGCTTGGGAAACCGCCAGCATGCCCGCCGCCTGCTTTCCTGCATCGATGATCGCCCGGCGGGCCCAGGGGAGGCTACCCCAATAGTGGATGTCTGCCCCGCGTGCCTTGATGGAGAGCGGCAGGTCGAGTGCCTTTGCTATCGTCGCCGCAGCGGGTCCATCGGGAAAGAAGAACTGAGCGTCCACCAGATCGAACGGCCGTTCAGCGTGGAGGCGCCGGGCGAGCGGCAATATCGCTCGCCGGATCGCGGAGGGGTTCAGTCTCGCCCCGATGCGGGGAATCAGGGGGAAACGGATGCGATGAACATCCACGCCGTTTTCCTGCCCGCTTTCCACCGCACGGGCGAGGGCGCGATAAGGACCGAAGGCAATCGGCGGAACGCCGATGGGATTGATCAGCGTCACTTCCCAATCCCCGCGCGCGGCGAGGGCTTCCATCTGCCGGGCTACGAAAGTGCCGAAGCGAGGGGTGTGGGCGTTGGGGTAAAGGGTTGCGATTGATAGAACCCTTCGCACCGCAAGGGTCACAATTTGCGAACCAGCATTTCCGCCATGGCCAGCCATTCGGGATTATCGACCACGATCTGCCGCTGGCCCGAGCCGGGGGGCAGGATGCCCACCATGTGGCCCTGTCGGTCGATCAGCCGCCCGAAGGCAAAGCGTCCGCCCTTGCGGGGCACCAGCACATCCCGATTGATCAGGCGAGGGGCATCTTCCGGCGGCAACTGGCGCAGCCAGATCTGATCGCCCGGTCGATATTCGCCTGCGCCGATTTCCACCGTGATGCAGACGAGCGGCGCATTGTTTTCCAGTTCGGTCGGCAGGATGGCGTCACGCGGTGTGGTAAGTGCCTCGGCGCCGGTTTCCGTAAGGCGGGCAACGATCCTGGGTTGTGGAGTGGCTTCCCCGCGCACCAGCATTTCCGGTTCCACTTCCAGCGCGGCGGCGATGCGGTTCATCCAGGTGAGCGAGAGGTTACGCATGCCCGTTTCCAGCCGCCCGATGGTCTGGGCGGTGGTGGGCGGAGTGCAGGCGGCTGCCACGTCGGCCAGGGTCATGCCCTTCTGCTTGCGGATATCGCGGATGCGGTTGATCATGCCGGCCTCTTCTTGGTAACCAAATCGGTTTTTGCCCTTTCCTACAATAACCTGATTTTGGCAAGGCCTCTTTCCTCCGCCGTTATTGGAAAGATGCATGAAGCAGCAACTCGTCGAGCGTGAACTTACTCCATCGGGCCCTCGCACCAAGCCGGGCATAGGCCCCCGTCGCCGCAGGGTGACGGTAAATCTTGCCGAATCCCCCCTGTCCTGGCTGCATGCGCGGGGGCATCTGGACGACAGGTTGTTCGCGGCCGGCGAATGTCTGCGGCAGGATTACGAGCGCGCCGCAATAGGTCCGCGCGTAACCATGCGCTGGGATGCGGTGCGCCTCAAGGGTGGCCGCGAAGCGGGGCTCAACCCGAGCGAACGGCAGATCGCTGCAAAAGGTCGCTTCGACGGCGCCATGCAGGCTGCCGGAAGCGGGCTGACGGATATTTTGTGGCGCGTGGTCTGCGCGGCAGAGGCGCTGGCGGTGGCTGAGAAGGCGCTGGATTGGCCGACGCGCAGCGGCAAGCTGGTGCTTCGCATCGCCCTGGAGCGCGTGGCGAAATTTTATCGCATCCCCTGAGATGGCAATTCTGCCGTTAAATGCAGGATATCCACAGAAGCTGCTCGGTTAACGGGTTCTTGAGGTTCGATCTTCACGATCCGGTTACCGCATAACTTCACGATCCGATTTGTGATCCGCAAGAGTTTCACAGCGCTTCTGTTCCTTGTCGCTTATGGCGGCTTGGCACTGGTTGCCTTGCCGCCTGGAGGCAGTGCCTCCGGGCTTATGCTGTTATGGCCAGCAGCAGGGCTGGTCGTGGCTATTCTCCTTCACGCACCGCAGCGGCAGTGGATCACCTATCTGACGCTGGCAGGTCTCGGCAGTGGATTGGCGGCCTTGCTGGCTGGGGAAGGCATGGTTTTCGCGGTGGCTTGCCTTGTCGCCCATCCGGCGGAGGCTTGGATCGCGGCGAGGTTGTTGCGGCGGCGCAAGCGGCAGGAAAGCGAATTGCTGCGCGAATGGCTGGCGGATGCGGCATCGATCGGAATTGTCGCGCCTATGGTGGGGGGACTGGTTGTCGCCACCACCATGGCTGTGGCGGCGGGTTGGGCCTGGCCGAGCCATTGCCTGAATTATCTGTTTGCCCATTCATTGGGCATCATGGCTTTCTTCCCCTTCTTCAGCCTGGTGGTCGGGGGGAGCCTGAGCCGGTGGATCGAGAGCAATTCTCCGGCCCGCAAGCTGGAAATGGCGGCGTTTCTGGTACTGGTTGCCATCACTGCCTGCGGCGCGGTCTGGCAGGTGGGCAGCGTTGCCTATCTGATGCCGGTGCTGGTCGCGCTGATCGTTACTTGTCGTTTCGGGATGACGGCGGCTTCCCTTTCGATCTTCGTTCTGGCCCTTTCGGTGTGGTGTGCTGAGGCAGCGGGCACGCTGATCCAGCCCGCTTTGCCGTTAGGAATGCCGGAGAATGTCCAGTTCCTGCAATTCTATTTGGCCATTGTGGTGGTCTGTTTGCAGCCCTTGGCGGGGCATATCACCCAAAATCGCCGCCTTGCCGATGCTCTCAAGGAGAAGAACAAGGCTTCGGATTCGATGGATATGTCCCTCGAAGCCAAGGACTTCGTGATCAATGAAAGTCAGTCGCTCTATCGCCTGCTGGCCGAGAACATGAGCGACATCATCATCAAGACGGATAGGGAAGGGTATATTCTCTACGCTTCACCCAGCGTGGAGAAGATGACCGATCTGCATCCGGTGGAATTGCTGGGCAAGCATGTGCTCAGCCTGATCCATCCGTCTTACACTGCGTCGTTCCAGTCCGAACTGGAAGGCGTGATCGCGGATGGTGCGCCAGCCTCCACCTGGCATGAGTTCCTTGGATTTTCGTCCACCGGCAATGAGCGCTGGTTCGATACCAAGATTCGCAGCTGGCGCGGGGATGACCGGCGGGTTGACGGCGCGATCATCACGATGCGCAGTATCGAGGAGCGCAAGGCGCTGGAGCAGCAGCTCTTCGCCGCGATCCTGACCGATCCGCTGACCAAGCTGACCAATCGGCGTGCCTTCAACTCCATGCTGCAATATCACCTCGATGCCCCCATCGATGGCTGCCTGGCGATTTTCGACATCGACGATTTCCGCTCGATAAATCGAGATTTCGGGCACGATGTTGGGGACAAGGTACTGACCACGGTGGCGCGCCTCCTTCGCAGCCTGATGCGCAAGGATGACATCATTTCGCGTATCGGCGGGGAACGCTTTGCAGTGCTGCTTTCGGGCGCCAGTCCCGAACAGGCAGAAGCACTCTGCCAGCGCGTGGTGCTGACCCTCTCCGACATTAGCGGTCCGGACGGGCTGGGCGGCCCGCGCGCGACCGTGAGCGCGGGCGTAGCGCGGATCAGGGATTCGCTCGACGAAACCATGAAGCGCGCCGATGCCGCAGTGGTCATGGCCAAGGCCAAGGGGCGCAATCGGTTGGAAATGGCGACCAATGGCCGGCAGCGCTGGACGCCGGGCGAGGTGCCCTGGATCGAGACCTGACGGGCCGATTCAGCCTGCCAAGGCCACCGTCACTGCTTTACGCAGGGCGGGAAGCACTTCCGCCTCGAACCACGGGTTCTGCCGCATGAAGATCGTGCTGCGCCAGGAAGGGTGAGGCAGGGGGAAGAAGGCGGGCCCGAATTCATCGAAACGGCGCACCCGCTCTGCCATGGTCAGCTTGCGGGTGTGAGGAAGATAGCGCAGCTGCGCATGGGCGCCGACCAGTAGGGTAAGGCGAATATCGGCCATCCGTGCCAGCACGCGCTCATGCCACAGGGGCGCGCATTCGGGGCGCGGGGGTAAATCCCCGCTCTTGCCCTTGCCGGGATAGCAGAAACCCATGGGCACGATGGCGACATGGGCCGGATCGTGCAGTTCCGCATTTGTCAGCCCGGTCCATTCGCAGAGGCGGGCACCGCTGGCATCGTTCCAGGGAATGCCGCTTTCATGCACCTTCGTGCCGGGCGCCTGTCCAACTATCAGCAGGCGTGACGTAGGCGAAAACTGCACCACCGGCCGGGGGCCGAGCGGCAGGAAAGGTGCGCAGAGCGTGCAGGTGGCAATCTCCCGATGGAGATCGCTCATCCCTCGACCTGTTCTGCCAGCTCCAGCCAGCGCATTTCCGCTTCGTCCTTTTCCTCGCGCGCCTTGGCTATCGCGTCGGACAGCTTGGCGAAACGGGCGGGATCTTGTGTGTAGAGCGCCGGGTCTGCCATGGCCTCCTCATCGCGGGCGATGGCGGCTTCCAGTTCCTCGATCCGCTTGGGCAGGATCTCGTAATCGCGCTGGTCCTTATAGGACAGCTTGGTGCGCTTCGGCGGCGGAGGTGGGGGTGGCGGAGCGGCCTCCACGCTGCCCGTCTTCGGCTTTGCCTTGCCGGGTGCATTGCGCTGCCTGCGCTTGGCTTCCCAATCGGCATAGCCGCCCGCGACGATGTCCACCGAGCCGCTGCCATCGAGGCCCAGCGTGACGGTTACGGTGCGGTCGAGGAAGTCACGGTCGTGGCTGACGATCAGCACCGTGCCTTCGTAATCCGCGATCACTTCCTGGAGCAGGTCCAGCGTTTCCAGATCGAGATCGTTAGTCGGTTCGTCCAGCACCAGCAGGTTGGATTCGCGAGCGAATTCGCGCGCCAGCAACAGGCGAGACCGTTCACCGCCCGACAATACGCCCACTTTCATATCGACGATGGCCGGATCGAACAGGAATTCCTTGAGATAGCCCTGAACATGCTTGCGCACGCCGCGCACATCCACCCAGTCCCCACCTTCGGCGATGATCTGGCGCACGGTCTTGTCCGGGCTGAGCAGGCTGCGCTGCTGGTCTATCATCACGCCGCTGAGTGTCTTGGCCAGCGTCACCTGTCCCTCATCGGGCTGGATTTCGCCGGTCAGCAGCTTGAGCAGAGTGGTCTTGCCTGCGCCGTTGGAGCCGACGATGCCGATCCGGTCCCCCCGCTGGATGCGCAGGTTGAAATCGCGGATGATGGTGCGCTGGTTTTCTCCGTCACCGAATCTCTTGGTGACATGCTCGGCCACGATGACGGATTTCGTCTTGGTATCGTCCGCCTTCAGCGCCAGCTTGGCCGTGCCGCCGGGAGTAAGCATGGCGGCGCGCTGGGCGCGCATTTCCCAGAGTTTTTCAAGACGACCCTGATTGCGTTTGCGCCGGGCAGTAACGCCGCGTTCCAGCCAATGGGCTTCCAGCTTGAGCTTGGCGTCCAGCTTCTCGGCCGCGCGGGCTTCCTCGGCGAAGACCTGTTCTTCCCAGGCTTCATAGCCGCCGAAACCCACTTCCTTGCGGCGCAGGCTGCCACGGTCGAGCCACATGGTCGCGCGGGTCAGGCGGGTGAGGAAGGTACGGTCATGGCTGATGACAATGAAGGCGCCGCGATAGCGATTGAGCCAGTCTTCCAGCCAGTCGATCGCGGTGAGGTCGAGATGGTTGGTCGGCTCGTCCAGCAGCAGCAGATCGGGATCGCTGGCCAGCGCACGGGCAAGAGCAGCGCGGCGCTTCTCACCGCCGCTGGCGCTTTTCGCCGTGCGGGTCAGGTCGATGCCGATCTGCCCGGCAATAGCTTCCACTTCATGCCGGGCGGGCGCGTCTGGACCCGACAGGGCATAATCCATCAGCGTTTCGTAGCCGGAGAAATCAGGCTCCTGCTGCAACATGACCACGCGGGTGCCCGGCTTGATGCTGCGCTTGCCCTTGTCTGCCTCAATCAGATTGTCGATCAGTTTGAGCAGGGTGGTCTTGCCCGCGCCGTTGCGCCCGATCAGGGCAATGCGGTCGCGCGGGCCGACATGCAGGTCAATATTCTGGAACAGCCAGCCGCTGCCCTGGATAAGCCCGAGCCCTTCCCAGCTCAAAATCGGTGGTTCTGCCATGGGCCGGGCCAGTAGCGGGGCAGGGGGGCTGCGTCCAGCGCCGCAACCACCCGCCGGAAAGTCTTGCGCGACAGGGCGGGTAAAGGCATGGCCCGCATCGTTCAGATGAACGCCACAGTTTCGCCTCATTCACACCTTGTTCAAGGCTATATCCCTAGGCACAGGCACATAATGTTCAGGCAGATTGCTTCCCTCCTTGCTCCGTTCGCTCTCGGTGTGCTGGCCCTCACGGGTTTCGCCGCTTCGCAGGCCGTTGCCCAATCGCAGAACCGTGACGATCAGGGCGAGGCCCGCAAGGAAATGCGCGCGGGCAATGTGTTGCCGCTCAAGGAAATCGAACGCCGGATCATCCCCCAGATGGGCGACATGCAATATCTCGGGCCGGCATACGATTCGGTGGCCAAGGCTTACCGGCTCAAATTCATCAAGAACGGCAGGGTCGTATTCGTCGATGTCGATGCGCGCTCCGGCCGTGTCCTTTCGCGCAGCGAATAGGCAGGCGGCACATACTCTTGTTTGACGTCTCTTGGTTGACGCATTCCACGCAAGGAACCAAAGCAGGTCTCAGCACTTGCACCGCCAGGAATACCGGCGGGCCATACAGGGAATGACGCGATGCGGATTCTGATTGTCGAGGACGAACCCACTCTCGGCCAGCAGCTCAAGAATACGCTGGAACAGAACGGCTATGCCGTGGACCTCTCCGTTGACGGGGAAGACGGGCATTTCATGGGCAGCACGGAGGATTACGACGCCGTGATCCTCGACCTCGGCCTGCCCGAGATTGACGGGCTGACCGTGCTGGGCATGTGGCGCAAGGAAGGCCGGGGTTTCCCCGTGCTGGTGCTGACCGCGCGGGACAGCTGGTCCGACAAGGTGGCTGGGCTCGATGCCGGGGCCGACGATTATCTGGCAAAGCCGTTCCAGACAGAAGAGCTGATTGCTCGCCTGCGCGCGCTGATCCGCCGTGCATCGGGCAATGCCTCTTCCGAGCTGATCGCAGGCGATGTCCGGCTGGATACGCGCTCGGGCCGGGTCACCCTGGCGGGCGAGCCGGTGAAGCTGACCGCGCAGGAATACAAGTTGCTCAGCTACCTGATGCACCACAAGGGCAAGGTAGTGAGCCGTACCGAGCTGATCGAGCATATTTACGATCAGGATTTTGACCGCGATTCGAATACGATCGAGGTCTTCGTCACCCGCATTCGCAAGAAGCTGGGTTCAGATGTGATCACAACGATCCGTGGCCTTGGATATAGCCTCGACGACCCCCAAGACGCCCCCCGCGACTGACGCGCCCGTAATGGCGGCGCCGCAACAGGGTGCCGCCTCAGGTGAGGCCGTCATCGCTGCGGGAGCCGTGGTGGATGACGTGCCCTATACGGGCAGCCTTGCCCGGCGCATGATGTTCATCGCGGCAGGCTGGATCACGATCCTGCTGCTGCTGGGTGGGCTTGCGCTGGACCGGACGATGACCGGGCTGGTCACACGCAATTTCGACGAACAGCTGGATTACATGCTGACGGCCATGGTCGGTTCGGTGGAGATCGGGCCGGATGGCGAAGTGCTGTTCAACCGCCCGCTGGGGGATCAGCGTTTTCTGGAGCCCAATAGCGGCCTTTACTGGCAGATCACTGGCAAGGGGCATGATGATTTTGCCTCCCGCTCGCTGTGGGATCGAACGCTGAAGGTCGATTACAGCCACTTCCTTGCCGCGCCGCGCATCTATGACAGCGACCAATTCGCGGGTGAGAAATTGCGCGTGATGGAACGCACCATCCTGCTGCCGGGCAGCGATACGGAATGGTGGTTCGTCGTGGCCGCCAGCCGTGACGATCTCGATGCCCAGATCAGGAGCGTCCGCTCGATCCTGTTCTGGAGCTTCGTGGTGCTGGGCATGGGCCTGTTCCTGATGGCGGGCCTGCAGACCTGGTATGGCCTAGGCCCGCTGCGCCGCGTGCGGCTGGCTATCAAACGAATGCGCACTACAGGCGCCAACCGCGTGACCGATCCGCTGCCACTGGAAGTGCAGCCGCTGGTGGAGGAATTGAACGCGCTGCTCGCCCATTCGGACAAGCAGGCGGAGGAGGCGCGCACTCACGCCGGCAACCTCGCCCATGCGCTCAAGACCCCGCTCACCGTGGTGATGAATGCCGCCACTGCCAAGGCGCCCGATCTGGCCGATACGGTGATCCGCGAGGCTGCCGTGATGCGCCGGCAAGTGGACCATCACCTTGCGCGTGCCCGTGCCGTGGGCCGCCGCGCGGTGGGCCTCTCCCGCGCCAATGTGGGCGAGAGTGTGGAGGCGGTGTTGCGCGCCGTTACCCGGCTCTACGACACCACTCGCTTTGACCTTGATGGCAATCGCAATGCGCGCGTGGCCATCGAGCGGCAGGATCTGGATGAGATCCTTGGCAATCTGATCGAGAATGCGGCCAAATATGGCGGCGGCAGTGTGTTCGTGACGATCGATGCAGACCCCAAGGGGCCCGATTGCGTGATCCAGGTGGAGGATGACGGCATGGGCATCCCCGAAAGCGAGCGCATCCGCATCTTCGACCGCGGCGCGCGGCTGGACACCGGCAAGCCGGGCACGGGCCTCGGCCTCGCCATCGTGCGCGATGTGGCGGAAATCTATGGCGGCAGCGTCACTCTGGGCGAGAGCGAGGATCTGGGCGGGCTGCTGGTGGAATTGCGGCTGCCTAGGGCGGGTTAGAGCCCGCCAGCCTTTGGCACCGCACCCGTTCGTCCTGAGCCTGTCGAAGGACGCGGGAAAGCGGTCGATCCTGTGGTAACCCGCAGTGCGTGGCCTTCGACAGGCTCAGGCTGAGCGGGTTTGGGATCGGAGGGGAGAATTACTTCCCGTTCTTCGCCTGCATATGATGCCGGATCACTTCATCGATCACGAAGCGGATGAACTTCTCGCTGAATTCGGGATCGAGATCGGCGTCGGTCGCCAGGGCGCGCAGGCGAGCGATCTGGCGTTCCTCGCGGCCCGGATCGCTCGCGGGCAGATGGGACGTGGCCTTATATTCGCCCACCGCCTTGGTGATGCGAAAACGCTCTGCCAGCATGTGAATCAGCGCGGCATCGATATTGTCGATGCTCTTGCGGAATCCGGCAAGGGTGGGATCGGGTGCGGTTTCGTTGCTCATCGCTCTCGCTGATCGGACGATTGTCGGGGAGTACGTGCTGGCCCTAGCACACATTCCACGCTTGCCAAGCGGCCTGTCAGCTTCCATGGGCAGGACACATGAGTGCTCAGGTAATTCCGCTTCCCCGCAAGGAGCCGTCGCTGGCCCCGATCCTGTCCCTCACTGCCACGGCGATGAATGCCGTCAATGCGGTGATCCTCGATCGGATGCAGAGCGAGATTCCGCTGATTCCCGCCCTTGCTGGCCATCTGATTTCGGGCGGTGGCAAGCGCATGCGCCCAATGCTGACCCTCGCCGGGGCAGAGCTGATCGGATATCAGGGCACCCGCCATCACAAGCTGGCCGCCGCTGTGGAATTCATCCATACCGCCACTTTGCTGCATGACGATGTGGTCGATGGCTCGGATATGCGCCGGGGCAAGGCGGCTGCCAATATCATCTTCGGCAATCCTGCCACCGTCCTGGTGGGTGACTTCCTGTTCACTCGCTCCTTCGAGCTGATGGTGGAAGATGGCAGCCTGAAAGTGCTGAAAATCCTCTCCAACGCCTCTTCGGTTATTTCCGAAGGCGAGGTGGACCAGTTGACGGCCCAGCGCCAGATCGAGACGAGCGAGGAGCGCTATCTCTCCATCATAAGTTCCAAGACAGCCGCGCTCTTCGCCGCCGCCAGCCGCATCGCCGCCGTAGTGGCGGAACGCGGTGAGGCAGAGGAACAGGCGCTGGATGATTATGGCCGCAATCTGGGCATCGCTTTCCAGCTGGTGGACGACGCGCTGGATTATTCTTCCGACACGGCAGAAATGGGCAAGGATCGCGGCGACGATTTCCGCGAAGGCAAGATGACCCTGCCGGTAATCCTGGCCTATGCGCGCGGCACCGAGGAAGAACGCAACTTCTGGCGCGCGGCAATTGCCGGACACCGCACCTCCGATGCCGATCTCGCCCATGCGGTTGAGCTGATCCAGAGCCATGACGCCGTGAACGCTACGCGCGAACGCGCCCGGCATTTCGCTCAACGCGCCATCGATGCGCTGTCGATCTTCCCGGCCACCAAGGCGCGCGAAGCGATGGTGGAAGCGGCGCAATTCGCGGTTTCTCGCGGATATTGATTTTTCGCTGTCACCCCGGACTTGTTCCGGGGTGACAGGTGATAAATTAGGTGCACTCCAGCCCGGCATGACGATATGGGCATGGCGTGACCGATCTTCCCATCCATGCCGTCCTGCCCGAGCTTCTCGGCGCCCTGCGCGAGCGTAATTCCGCCGTGCTGATCGCCCCGCCGGGCGCGGGCAAGACCACGTCAGTGGCACCCGCTTTGCTGGGTGAGGATTGGTGTAACGGCAAGGTCATCCTCCTTTCCCCCCGCCGTGTGGCTGCGCGCGCTGCTGCCGAACGTATGGCGGAACTGCTGGGCGAGAAGCCCGGCGAGACGGTGGGCTATCTCACTCGCCTTGATAGCAAGATGTCCGGCAAGACGCGGATCGTGGTGATGACGGAGGCGATCTTCGTTGCGCAAATCCTCGACGACCCAGAGCTGGCGGGCGTTTCCGCCGTGTTGTTCGATGAAGCGCATGAGCGGCATCTGGATAGCGATCTCGGCCTCGCCCTCGCGGTGGAAAGCCAGCAGGTTCTGCGCGAGGATCTGCGCCTGATCGTCATGTCCGCCACGATCGACGGCACGCGTTTCGCAGGTTTGCTGGGCGATGCGCCGGTGGTGGAGAGTGAGGGCAAAGCCCATCCCCTGCACTTCGTCTGGTTGGGCAGCCGCCCGGAACTGCGCGTCGAGGATGGGATGACCTCCGCCATCCTTGCCGCATGGCGTGAGGAAC
>MKUB01000083.1 GCA_001898545.1 Sphingomonadales bacterium 63-6
CGGAACCCTTCCTTCGTGCGGAACCGGTGCTTAGCGTTCGCCGGTGTTCGGCGTGTAGGCGCAGATCTTGTGGCCGTCGGGATCGCGCAGATAGGCGCCATACATGTTACCCGGCGAGGATGCGCGGAAGCCCGGAGCCCCTGCATCGGTGCCGCCTGCCGCGAGGCAGGCCGCATGCCAGGCATCGACCTGATCGTAATCGGCTGCGGTAAAGCCGAAGGTGAAGCCATTCATGCAAGTGGCGCCTTCGCCATCAGCGGGCGTCGCCACGATGAAGCTGCCATTGGCGCTGGGATAGACAGTGCCATGCGGCAGGGGATGGCCTTCATAGCCGAGCACGGCCATCGTCGCGTCATAGAACTTGCGCGAAGCGGCGATGTCATTGGTGCCGACGAAGATGTGATTGAACATGTCTTGAATTTCTCTTTCTTGCCGTTGTCGGTTCAGAAGCCTCAGAAGACCACGACGGAGCGGATCGACTTGCCCGCATGCATCAGGTCAAAGGCGGTGTTGATTTCTTCAAGGCCCATGACATGCGTGATCATGGGATCGATCTCGATCTTGCCCTGCATGTACATGTCCACGATCTTCGGCACGTCGGTGCGGCCCTTGGCCCCGCCGAAGGCCGTGCCGCGCCAGTTGCGGCCGGTCACCAGCTGGAACGGGCGAGTGCTGATTTCCTTGCCGGCTTCGGCCACGCCGATGATGATCGAGGTGCCCCAGCCGCGATGGCAGGCTTCCAGCGCGGTGCGCATCACATCGGTATTGCCGGTGGCATCGAAAGTGTAGTCCGCGCCGCCATCGGTCATCTCGACGATCTTGGCGACGGTGTCCTCGCGGCTCATGCCCTTGCTGTTGAGGAAGTCGGTCATGCCGAAACGGCGACCCCATTCCTCGCGATCAGGGTTGATGTCCACGCCGATGATCTTGTTCGCACCGGCAAGCCGCGCGCCCTGGATCACGTTGAGGCCGATGCCGCCCAGGCCGAAGACCACGACATTGTCACCCACCTGCACCTTGGCGGTGTTCACCACAGCGCCAACGCCCGTGGTCACGCCGCAGCCGATATAGCAGCTGCTCTGGAACGGAGCGTCCTCGCGGATCTTGGCGACCGCGATTTCGGGCAGGACGGTGAAGTTGGAGAAGGTGGAGCAGCCCATGTAATGGAAGATGGGCTGGCCCTTGTAGGAAAAGCGGGTGGTGCCATCGGGCATCAGGCCCTTGCCCTGCGTCGCGCGGATCGCGGTGCACAGGTTGGTCTTGCCCGACAGGCAGGACTTACACTGGCGGCATTCCGGCGTGTAGAGCGGAATCACATGGTCGCCCGGCTTCACCGAAGTGACGCCCGGCCCCACTTCGCGCACCACGCCTGCGCCTTCATGGCCCAGGATCGAGGGGAAGATACCCTCGCTGTCGAAGCCATCAAGCGTATAGGCGTCGGTATGGCAGATGCCGGTGGCCATGATTTCCACCAGCACTTCACCGGCCTTGGGGCCTTCGAGATCGACTTCAACGATTTCGAGCGGTTTCTTGGCCTCGAAGGCGACGGCTGCACGGGTTTTCATCTGTATCCACCTCAATCGTAGCAAACTGTAATGCGTATGGACTGGTGCGGCCGGAGCGAACCCCTGACCGCACCGGTTCAGATCAGCCTACTGATTTGTCCGAGCTTTCCGGCGCAAGGCCGACCACTTCGTCACCGTCGCGTTCCGGCAGCATCAGGAACAGCACCAGCGAGGCGATCGAACCCATGGCCATGATGATCGACACGACCAGCAATTGATCGTTGCCCAGCCAGGTGAACAGCGCGCCGGCGATAAGCGGGCTGCCTGCCGCGCCCAGACGGCCGATGCCGAGCACGAAGCCGGTGCCGGTGGCGCGAGCATAGGCCGGGAAGCCGCGGGCGAAGGCGGCGTAATAGCCGCTGATCGCTGCATTGGTGAAGAAGCCGGTGATCACCGTGGCCCATTGCCAGGCCGACAGCGTTTCGCGACCCATGCCGAAGCTGGCGACGGCCACCGATCCGATCAGCAGCATCAGGGCAGTGGGCCAACGGATGCCCATGCGGGCCATCACGAAGCCGAACAGCAGGCTGCCGAAGAAGCCGCCGACATTGGCGAAGGTCAGCACGGTTGCCGCATCCTGCGGGGCATAGCCCGGAGGATAGTCCGACACGATCTGAACCGCGAACTTCAGGATGTAATAGAAAGTGATGGTGTGGAACATGTAGCCGAAGGCCAGCAGCAGCGTGACCGGGCGCAGCTTGGGGTTGGACAGGATGTCCGTAACCTTGGGCTTTGCGACATTTTCCGCAGCTTCGGGCAGAGCGTCGATTGCGGGCTTGCCGAAGGCGGCAAGCGTCTTGTTCACGCCCTTCAGATTCTTCCTCGCAGCATGATAAGCGGCGGTTTCAGGCACCACCAGCATCAGGATGGGGATCAGGGCCGCAGTCACGATGGCGCCGAAATCGAACACACCGCGCCAGCCATAGGCTTCCAGCAGCCATTCGGAGGCGGCAATACCGCCAACCACCGCGCCGAGGGGATAGCCCGCGACATAGGCCGCAATGGCCGCTTTGCGCCACTTGTTGTTGGCGCTTTCGGCGGTGACCGCATTGGTCGCCGCCAGCATGCCGCCGATGCCGATGCCGGTGAGGAAGCGGAACGCCACCATCGGCGCAACCGCATGGGCATGCCCTGCCAGCCACATGCCGATCGCCATCAGCACGAGACAGGCCAGCATGGTCAGCTTGCGGCCATATTTATCGGCAGCGCTGCCCAGGATGACCGAGCCGAAGCCCATGCCGACCAGTTCGGCGGAAAGAACGACGCCCAGCGCCGCGCGCTCGATACCCCATTCCTTCGAGATGCCCGGCGCTGCGAAAGCGCTCGACAGCACGTCGAACCCGTCCAGCGCGTTGAGCAGGACCATCAGCACCACGACGAGCCACTGACGGACGCTCATCGGCGCATCGTTGATCACGGAAATCGGGTTTGTCCCCCCGGACGGAGCTGCCATTGTTCTTGATCCTCTCTCTTGCGCGGCCTCAATCGTGGATTCGAGCCAGCATTTCCACCAGTTTTTCGACTTCCTCGGCAGTGAAGCGGCTTTTCAGCCATTCTTCATGCTCGCCAATAGCCTGCTTGGCCCGCGCGAGTGCCTCTGTGCCGGCTTCGGTAAGGTACAACGCCTGCTTGCGCCCATCCGTTTCCGAACGTTCGCGGCGCACATAATCGCGCGCCTGCAGGCGATTGATGATGGTCATGGTCGTCGCGCGGTCCATCCGCAGGCGCTGGCCCAGATCGATCTGGGATATGCCGGGCAGTTCATCCACCAGCCACAGCACGGAAACCTGTTTCTGGGTCAGCCCCAGATCGACGAAGGTTTCCACGAAATGCCGATAGACCGCACCGTGAGCCAGGCGGATATGGAACCCCACAATATCATTAAGCTCGCCGACGGCTGCATCATTGCTTTGTGTCAAAGACGCGGCGCCCACTTGCCCAATCCCCATCGCTTGTCCCTTGCCTAATCGTTAGTGGAGCATACAATTAGGCGCAAGGAGAGGATTAGACTCATGGCGCATTTCCCGCAGAACCCGAACTTTACCGGATTCAACACCCCCAGCCGCATCGAGGCCGATATTTTCGACCTTGCCTTCGAGGGTGAGATTCCGAAGGAAATCAACGGCGCCTTCTATCGCGTCCAGCCCGATCCGCAGTTCCCGCCCATGCTGGGGGACGACATCGCCTTCAATGGCGACGGCATGATCACCCGCTTCCATATTCATGACGGCCAGTGCGATTTCCGCCAGCGCTGGGCCAAGACCGACAAGTGGAAGGCCGAGCGCGAGGCAAATCGCGGGTTGTTCGGCATGTATCGCAATCCGCTGACCGACGATCCCTCCACCAAGGGCATGTATCGTTCCACCGCCAATACCAATGCCTGGATCTTCGCGGGCAAGCTGTGGGCGATGAAGGAAGACAGCCCCTCGCTGATCATGGACCCTGTTTCCATGGAGACCGATGCGTTCCAGACCTGGGACGGCGCGATGAAGAGCCAGACCTTCACGGCCCACCCCAAGATCGACCCGAAGACGGGTAATATGATCGCCATCGGCTATGCCGCCTCCGGCCTGTGTACCGACGATGTTTCCTATATGGAAATCAGCCCCGAAGGCGAACTGATCCGCGAGAAGTGGTTCAAGGTGCCCTATTACTGCATGATGCACGATTTCGGCGTCACCGAGGATTATCTGGTGCTGCATATCGTGCCGTCCATCGGCAGCTGGGAACGGCTGGAACAGAAGAAGCCGCATTTCGGCTTCGACACCACCAAGCCGGTCTATCTGGGCGTGATCCCCCGGCGCGATGACCTCAAGCAGGAAGATATCCGCTGGTTCAAGCGCGACAATTGCTTCGCCAGCCACGTTCTGAACGCCTGGCAGGAAGGGACCAAGGTCCACATCGTGGTGCCTGAGGCGAAGAACAACATGTTCCCCTTCTTCCCCGACGTTCACGGCGCGCCGTTCAACGGTCCGGAAGCGATGAGCAAGCTCACCCGCTGGACAGTGGACATGGCGAGCAATGGCGAAGAGTTCGACGAGATCGCGCCGCTGACCGAGACGGCCAGCGAATTCCCCCGCATCGACGACCGCTTCACCGGCGTGAAGAACCGTTATGGCTGGGGCCTGGAAATGGACATGAAGCGCCCCTGCGAGCTGAAGGGCGGCAGCGCCGGCGGCTTCCTGATGAACTGCCTGTTCCTGAAGGATCTGGAAACAGGCGCGGAACAGCATTGGTGGTGCGGCCCGGTCAGCAGCCTGCAGGAACCCTGCTTCATCCCGCGCAGCAAGGATGCGCCGGAAGGGGATGGCTGGATCGTGCAGGTGTGCAACCGCCTGGAAGATCACCGCAGCGACCTGCTGATTTTCGACGCGCTGGCCATCGAGAAGGGCCCGGTCGCCACGATCAACATTCCGATCAGGCTGCGCTTCGGCCTGCATGGCAATTTCGCACGGGCGGAGGATATCGGCCTGGCCGCATAAAGAATAACAACACGGGAGAGGACCATTGCTGAAGACTATTCTGGCCGGCACTGCGCTGGCAGCGAGCGCGTTCGCGCTTGGCAGTTGTAATCAGGCAGGGGATTCTCCCCCAACGACCGAGGTGCGGGAAGCGAAAACCTTCCCGCTCACTCCGGCAGTCATCGCCATGCGCTGGCAATTGCTGAACCCGGATGTGAACAGCTTCATCTTCCGCGAGATCGACAAGATCTTTGAAACCCGCATCGTGCCCCATGCCGGTTCCGTGTGGGACCTGCCCAAGGGCAATGCCATGGCCATGCCCGCCGATACCTTCGGTGGCGGGAATTACGATTACAACCAGTTCGCGGAGCGCACTTTCACCAATGCCATGCTGGTGATCCGCGACGGCAAGATCGTGTTCGAGGATTATCGCAACCGGATGGAGGAGGATACGCCGCATATCGCCTTCTCCATGTCCAAGACCATCACATCGCTGCTGGTGGGCATTGCGGTGGACCAGGGCAAGGTCGCCTCGCTTGACGATCCCGCGACCAAATATGTGCCGGAACTGAAGGGCACCGGTTATGACGGGGTGACGATCCGGCAGATCCTGCAGATGCGATCGGGCGTGGATTATCAGGAGCGCTATGATTTTGGCGCCAATCCCAGCTTTGCCGGCAAGCTGCATGAACAGGCGATTGTCCTCAACAAGATGCGTTTTGCCGATGGGGCGCTGGAAACCAAGCGCGCCAACCAGCCGGGCAGCACGTTCAACTATTCCACGCTGGATACGATGGTGCTGGGCTGGATTCTGGAGAAGGCCACGGGCCAGCCGCTGGAATCCTTCACTCAGTCCAATCTGTGGGGCCCGCTGGGGGCAGAGGCGGATGGCTTCTGGATGGCCGATGGCGCGCCCGGCACCGGCCGCGCGCTCAACGGCATGGGCTTCAATGCTCGGCTGCGCGATTTCGGGCGGCTCGGCCAGTTGATGCTGAATAACGGCATGCGCGGCGATACGCAGGTGATCCCCGAAGGCTGGATGAAAGAGGCCACCGCCATGCTGCCCACCGGCGCCCCGGCGGGGCAGGGCTTCCCCGGCTATGGCTACCAGATCTGGCAGATCGACGATGAGCCGGGAGCCTATGCCGCTGTGGGCCTCGCCGGGCAGTTCATCTATGTCAGCCCCGCGACCAAGACGGTGATCGTCAAGCTCAGCTATTATCCGCCTGTCCCGCCGGCGAATGTCGATGGTGAAGTGATCGCCTATTTCAAGGCCATCGCGCATACATCGGTGAAATAGGGCCCCGGTGAAGCAGGGCTGATTTAGCGGATGCAGGAATGGTGCGGGCGCACTATCTCTCTTGTCATAAAGCGATAAATGACAAAGCGAGGAGTGCCGCCCGCCCATGACCAGTGCCACGACAATCGACCGCAAGCCCATCGAATGCTGGCTGACCGATATGGACGGGGTGCTGGTGCATGAAGGCAATGCCCTGCCCGGCGCGGCGGAATTCATTGCCCGGCTGGTAGAGAAACAGCGGCGCTTCCTGCTGCTGACCAATAATTCGATCTATACTCCGCGCGATCTGGCGGCGCGGCTGGAAAGCTCGGGCCTGAAAGTCCCGGAAAGCGCGATCTTCACTTCGGCGCTGGCCACGGCGGATTTCCTCGCCTCGCAGCAGCCGCGCGGCACGGCCTTCGTCATCGGGGAGGCCGGGCTTACCACTGCCCTGCACGAGATCGGCTATACGCTGACCGACAATAATCCCGATTACGTCGTGGTCGGCGAATTGCGCAGCTACAGTTTCGAGGCGATCACCAAGGCGATCAGGCTGGTGGGCAAGGGGGCGCGCTTCATTGCCACCAATCCCGATGTCACTTCCCCCTCGCCCGAGGGACCGCTGCCCGCCACCGGGGCAGTGACGGCTATGATCACCAAGGCCACAGGCGCCACGCCCTATTTCGTGGGCAAGCCCAACCCGATGATGTTCCGCAGCGCGCTCAACCGGATCGAGGCTCATTCGGAAACCACCGCCATGGTGGGGGACCGGATGGATACGGACATCGTCGCCGGGATCGAGGCCGGGCTGGAGACAATCCTGGTGCTGACCGGCTCCACCCGCAAGGAACAGGTCGCCCGTTTCCCCTATCGCCCCAACCGGGTGCTGCCCTCCATTGCCGAGGCGATAGAGCTGGTCTGAGCGAGAGCGGGCGGGCTATTCCGCGAAGGCGGAGCCCGTTCGCGGCGGAGCGGGACGGTCGTTCTTCTGTTCCAGCGTTACGGCCACCAGCACGCGGCCCTGCGTATTCTCGGCAATCGAACCGAGCACCACGCGGGACTTGCCCTGCCCTTCGTCACACATCCATGCGGCGATCAAATCCGCAGGCGGGCCTTTCCTGTCATAGGCGCGCCGCAGATAGCAATTGGCGATCCGCTCGAGGAAAATATCGGGGTTGATCTTCTCATTGCCGGTCCAGCGCAGATCCTCCGCCAGCACAGCCTTCATCGCCGGAAAATCGTTCCTGTCTGCCGCCTGGAGGAAGTCCCCCAGCGCATGGTCCGCCGATACGTCCTGTTCGGGCGCCGCGTCCTCGGCTGCGAGCGGAGAAAGCGCCAGCAGCGCCGCCCCGAGGGCGACGCTGCCATATGCCGTGGCGGAACGAAAGCTCACGCGGCCAATGCCGCCTTGGCATCGGCCAGGATCATTTCGCTGCCCTTTTCGGCAACCATGATGGTGGGCGCATTGGTATTGCCCGAGGTGATGCGCGGGAAGACCGAGGCGTCGATCACGCGCAGCCCTTCCACACCGCGTACGCGCAGCTGCGGGTCGAGCGGGAAGCGTTCGTCCGGCCCCATCGCGACCGTGCCCACCGGGTGATAGACAGTGGCCGCGGCCATCTTGGCATAGCCCAGGATCTGTTCGTCCGTTTCGCCGAAGGGATCGCCCTTCTGCGCCATGTAAGGTTCCAGCGCGGGCTGCTGCCAGATTTTGCGGATGATCTTGAGCTGCGTGACGGCCATTTCCTGATCGAAAGGATCGGAGAAATAATTCGGCACGATCCGGGGCGTCACGGTGCCGTCGGGCGATTTGGCATGGATCGATCCGCGCGATTCCGGGCGCAGCTGGCAGGGATTGGAGGCGAGGCCCGGCTCCTTTTCCAGCTGCAGGCCCTGCGTGGTGGCCAGCACTTCAAGGTCCATGGACGCAGCCATGACGTGGATCTGCATGTCCGGCGTGGCAAGGTCCGGCCGGGTCTTCAGGAAGCAGCAGCCATGGGCCACCGCCATGGAGAGCAGGCCCTTGCGGGTGAGGCCGTATTTCACCACTTCCTTGACGAGATTGAGCCCGGTCGAGCGGTTGTTGATCGAATGCCAGTCCTCCTTCAGGCGGGCCTGGCAGCCGATCATCACATGGTCCTGCAGGTTCTCGCCCACCATTTTGGATTCGTGGATCACATCCACACCCAGTTCCTGCAGCAGCGCGCCCTGGCCGATGCCGGAAATTTCCAGCAACTTGGGGCTTTCCACCGAACCGGCGGCAAGGATCACCTCGCGCTTGGCATAGACGCGGCGCACTTCGTCGCCCTGGCGGAATTCCACGCCGATGGCCTTCTTGCCGTCGAACAGGATGCGCGTGGTCATGGCGCGGGTTTCCACCTGCAGGTTGGAACGGCCCATGGCGGGGTGGAGGAAGGCCACTGCGGTGGAGCAGCGCATGCCATTGCGCTGGGTCACCTGGAAGAAGCTGGCCCCTTCCTGATCGCCGTCATTCAGATCGTGCTTGGCCGGAACGCCCGCTTCCACGCAGGCTTCCACCAGCGCCTTGGAAACGGGGTGTTCCTCGGGGAAGTCCGATACGGTGAGCGGGCCGCCCTTGCCGTGGAATTCATCCGCGCCGCGCTGCTGATCCTCGCTCTTCATGAAATAGGGCAGGCAATCGTCCCAGCTCCAGCCCTGCGCGCCCATCTGGGCCCAGCCATCGTAATCGGCGGCCTGGCCGCGCACATAGAGCAACCCGTTGATCGAGGAGGAGCCGCCCAGCACCTTGCCCTTGGGCCATTTATGCGGGCGACCGCCGGTGCCTTCGTCCACTTCGGTTTCGTAGAGCCAGTTCACCTTCGGATCGTTCAGCGTCTTGCCGAAGCCGATGGGGATATGGATCATCATGTTGGACATGAACTGGCTGGGTTCGCGCAGCGGACGGTCGTCCCCGCCGGCTTCCAGCAGCACCACCTTGAATTCGCCGCTTTCCGTCAGCCGGTTGGCCAGGACGCAGCCGGCGCTGCCGGCCCCTACGATGACATAGTCCGCATGAAGGTCGCCCGCCATTATCATTCTCCTCTCAGAATTCTGTCGCGCCCTAGCGCGATTCGCTTGCGATGGAAGCTAGGATTCTTCAAGCGCGGAGCAACGCAAAAATGCAGCTGGAGAAGATGGAAATGATCAGGCCCGAGCTTGAGTTTGTCTACGAGGCAGGCGGCGATCTGGATGCCCCCCGGCAGATCGGCAAGACCTATGACGGCGCACGCCGAATCATCCCGATTCTGTCGGGCGGTTATGTGAAGGGCCCGCGCATTTCCGGGCGGCTGATGGGCAATTCGGCCGATTGGCAGCTGACCCGCTCCGACGGGGTGACCGTGGCCGATGCGATCTATGCGATCGAGACGGATGACGGCGCGCTGATCCAGATCCGCAACAAGGGCCTGCGCCACGGACCGCCCGAAGTGATGGCCCGGCTGGCCGCCGGAGAAGAGGTCGATCCGGCCGAATATTATTTCCGCACCGTGCCCGAATTCATCGCGCCCGACGGGCCCTATGAATGGCTCAACAAATCCATCTTCATCTGCTCGGGCGCGCGTTATGCCACGGGCATCAAGCTGTGGGTCTGGCGCGTGCTCTGAAGGTGCGCGACGGCCGGGCCGCAGCCGCGCGGGAAGGCGGACACGGCTTGCCCGCGCGCGGCGGCAAGGCTAGGATGAAAATGACAAAGTCCGAACTTCGGCCAGACATCAGATTATATGGATCGATCTGCCTGCGGGTGAGTTGAACGCAGGGTCTGGGTGAGTTCCAGTAAGCTAGAAACAGAACAGGGAGATACTGAAGATGGTCCGTCCTTCGCTGGCCTTGCGCCTTTCTACCGCGGCTGCCGCGATCGGCCTTGCCGCCGCCGCGCTGGCCAGCCCGGTCGCCGCTGCCGATCCGGTTGCCGCTGCCGATACGCCGCCGCCGGGCGTGCCTGCGGACCTTACCGCGCTGCCGCCGACCCCCACCGATTATACGCCGGGCAAGACCCCTTGGGGCGACTGGGATTTCCGGGGCACTTGGCCCATCGAGAACCTGCCCTCCACCCGCATCCTGTTCCAGCGCATGACCGGCTATGGCGACCGTATCTGGCTCACGCCGGAAGAACATGCCAAGCGCGTGGCCAATGCCCAGCGTTCCGACGCGTCCTTCTCCAATGAAGGGCAGGGCCTGAATGTCAGCGGCACCGAAGGGCTGGTGGATTGGGTGAAGAATTCCACCTATTCCTGGCGCACCTCCATGCTGGTCAGCCCGCAGGACGGCCAGTTGCCGCCGCTCACCGCCAAGGGCGAAGCGCTCTACAAGGCGGGCCGTTCGGGCTGGGTTCCGGGTCAGGATTACGATTGGGTGGACGATTTCGACAGCTGGGACCGCTGCGTCTCGCGCGGGTTCCCGGCCTCCATGTTCCCCTTCCGCTACAATAACGGCATCCGCGTGTTCCAGTCGCCGGGCTATGTGGTGATCATGCTCGAAATGCTGGGCAACCGCGTAGTGCCCATCGTGACCAAGGAACAGGCCAAGTCGATGCACTGGCCGAGCGATGTGGAAGCCTGGATGGGCAATTCGGTCGGCTATTGGGAAGGCAAGACGCTGGTGATCGAGACGACCAACATCGTCTCGGGCGACAGCGCCACGCGCGATGTTTCCAAGCGCGCCGCATCGCCGCTCAACATGGCGACCCAGCACGTGCCGCCGTTCAACACCATCCCGATGAGCAAGCAGGCCAAGACGGTCGAGAAGCTGACCATGACCGGCCCGAACGCGATCCTCTACGAGATCACTTATTCGGACCCCGAGGTTTACACCAAGCCCTGGACCGCCCAGCTCGAATGGGCGCGCGACGACAAGTATCAGTTCTTCGAATATGCCTGCCATGAAGGCAATGTGCAGCTGCGCAACTATGTCTCCGCCTCGCGCGCGCATCGCGCGGACATCGCGGCTGGCAAGGAAAAGCCCGAAACGGCCGAGGAAGATTCGCGTTCGCGCTTCGCCAACCAGTTCGACTTCGACCCGGTGGCACCGGGCGCGCCGACTGCCGGACGCCCACCGGAAGCCCCTTCGCGCGGCGAATAATCGGGCTTTGACCTGACGAAAAGAACCCCCGTCTCGGCAGCGAGGCGGGGGGTTTCTTTTGGTGATGGGATGGCTTGCGGATTAGCCAAGAGAGGCGCCCTCAATCGTCACCCAGATCTTGCCATTCCGTCGTCCCGGGCTTGACCCGGGACCGCTGGCCACCCTGAGCGGGCCACCTGAGCCAGGATCGCAGCGATCCCGGCGTTCGCCGGGATGACGAACGGGTAGGCCTAAGGCGCCTGCTGCGCCCCGCTGCCCGGCCCGGAAGGCCGCCCTGACGGCTGGCCGCGCCCGCCGGTCGCCCGTTCGAGGAAGTCCTGGCTGGCCGCGGGCGGTGCCGGGCTCGCCGGGTTTGCCGGAACCAGCCCCGCCCCGCGCGGTGCCTGCGGATCGCCGCCGCCCTCGGGCGGGAAGGGCATGCCGCGCGGCTCCTGCGGGCCGGAAGGCTCGATCAGATTGCCCTTTTCATCGACGTAATAATAATCGCCCGGATCGCCGAACATGAATTCGTCGTCCGGTTCCAGCTGCCATTCGGGCAGCTTCAGATCGGTGTCGAAATTCTCCACCGGGCGATCCTTCACCGCCACTTTCATATAGGAGGAGAAGGCCCGCGCCGGGGCCGCGCCACCCGACAGGCCGCCCACGGCCTTGGCATCGTCACGCCCCATCCACACGCCAGTGGTCACGCCGCTGGAGAAGCCGAGGAACCAGCCATCCTTGTTGGAACTGGTCGTGCCCGTCTTGCCCGCCACCGGGCGCCCGATCTGCGCCGCGCGGCCCGTGCCCACACTCACTGCCGATTGCAGCAGGTCGGTAATCCCGGCGGCCACATAATCGGGCACCAATTGCGTGCTGCGGGCATCCTGATGCTGATAGAGTACCTCGCCATCCACGGTGGTCACCTTGGAAATGCCATAGGGCTCGATAGAGCGGCCCCGCGCCGAAACGGCGGCAAAGGCGCGCGTCATGTCGATCAGCCGCACATCGGATGTGCCCAGCACCATGGAGGGATTGGTGTTGATCGGCGTGGTGATGCCAAAACGACGCGCCATGTCGGCGACGGTCGGAAAGCCGACTTCGACGCCCAGCTTCGCCGCGACCGTGTTGATCGAATAGGCAAAGGCGGTGCGGATATCGATATCGCCGGAAAAACGCCCCGAACTGTTGCGCGGCTTCCACCCGTTAATGTCGACGGGTTCGTCCGTGATCC
>MKUB01000084.1 GCA_001898545.1 Sphingomonadales bacterium 63-6
CGGACACGGAGGAACCAAGAGCGAAGCGCAAAGCGCCCCCGACCCGCCGCTGGAGCCAGTTGGTAGCTGGCGGATGGCCATATAGCCAATATGGTTAGAAATGTCAAGGTGTGGAACCAAGGCGCTCAACCCAAACTTCGTCATTCCCGCGCAGGCGGGAATCCAGTTCAACGGTTGCCACTGGATTCCCGCCTGCGCGGGAATGACGAAGGACGGGGTATTGAGCGCCAACCGCTTACCCTGCCCGATTTCGCCCAGGGTCCATCACCGCAATGTTTATAACCCTTACCGCTAGCTGTCTCGCGGATCAGTCGAACAGCACATAATAGGCGATTTCCTGATTGAGCACGGTCGGTGTATCCGCGCCTGCGGCATCTTTGCCGGGCACATAGCGGAATACGGGCGTCTGGGTGCAGACGGGGAAGGTCAGAGTAGGCGGTCCTTCGCTTGCGAGCATCCGGCAATCGCTCCGCATGCCCGATGCAGTCACGGCAAGTTCCCCTTTGGTGTAGGCGAAGGGCAGCCCTTCCTGCCGGACGGCGTCCTTCTCCGGCATTTTCGGGCTTTCCGGACGGACCTCGAGAATGAAAATAGCCCGGAAAGGCTCTTTTCCGTCCCATGAGAGGGCCTCAACGATGTTCCGGACCTGATTCACGAGAAGGAAGCAGGCCATCTGCTCCATATGCGTGGACATCTCGCCATGGATCTGTGCGGAACATGCGAGCTCTTTCCTGCGGAGATCGACGCGCGCCTCGGCCCTGACAAAGCCGTCCTTCGCCCAATTGGCCAGTGTGATCGCCTGCCACCTTGTCGAATGGACATAGGTCCCGGCGACCAACTGCCCATTCTCGTCAGTCGCGGGCTTGAACCGTGCCCGTTCGACCAGCAGCTTGCAGGTATGTTCGTCCAGCACGCCGTGGCCGGAACTTTGCACGATGGTGCAGGCGGTTACCCTGCCGGTTGCGCTGATGGAAAGCTCTGCGGAAACCACGCCATCCATGCCGAGCTTATTGGCTTCGGGCAGGTTGTCTTTAATGGTGAACCAGGTCTCGGGCGCGACTGGCTCTGGCGGACCGGCGAATGCCGGCGCCGCAGCAATCGCCGCACACAGGATCAAGGCGCGGATTGCTGTCCTTGCGTTCATTACTCTCCCCCGGATGGCTTCCCCGTTGGCGATCAGGGCATGATCCGGGCCTATTTGCAAGTTCGGGCAAGCCGCAGCCGCCTTGTGCGGCCACTGGCCACTTGGAGTGACGCTCCGCCGGAACGAGGCGCCCATTGCCATGGGGGTTCCGGGGGGATAGACCGCAGCGCCGTGCCTTTTGGCGCGGATTCTATAGCCTAAGAGAAGAACGGGGCAGGATGCCGAAAGATACCGTGTTGATCGCCGGAGGCGGCATCGGGGGCCTGACACTTGCATTGACGCTTCACCAGATCGGGGTGAAGTGCGTCGTGTTCGAGAGCGTGCGCGAGCTGAAGCCGCTGGGCGTGGGCATCAATCTGCAACCCAATGCCGTACGCGAGCTGGACGATCTGGGCATTGGCGAAAGCGAGCTTGACCGGGTGGGCATTCCCGCGCGCGAATGGGCGCTGGTGGGCTTGAACGGCAAGGAAATCTATTCCGAGCCGCGCGGCAAGCTGGCCGGATATAATTGGCACCAATATGCCGTCCATCGCGGCGAATTCCACCTGATGCTCTACCGCAAGGTGATCGAGCGGCTGGGCGAAGGTTCGGTGAAGCTGGGCCACAAGGTGACCGGCTATCGCAAGGAGGCGGATGGCTCCGTCACCGCGCTGGTAACCACGGCTGCGGGCGAGAGCCTGGAGTACAACGGCGCGCTGCTGTTCGGCGCGGATGGCATCCATTCTTCGGTGCGGGCGCAGATGCATCCCGGCCAGCCGCCGATCCACTGGGGCGGCACGATCATGTGGCGCGGCACGGCGCGCGGCGTGCCGATCCGCACCGGATCGTCCTTCGTCGGCCTGGGCACCAGCCGCCACCGCGTGGTGGTCTATCCGATTTCCCACCCTGACGAGCACGGCATGGCGGACATCAACTGGATCGCCGAACAGACTTATGACACGGATCATGACTGGACCAAGTCCGGCTGGTTCCGCCCGGTGGAGCTTTCGGAATTCGCCCATCAGTTCGACGGTTTCGTCTATGACTGGCTCGATCTGCCGGCGCTGCTCGCCAAGTCCGACCTGGCCTATGAAAACCCGATGATCGACCGCGATCCTCTGCCCAGCTGGGTGGATGGGCCGGTGGCGCTGATGGGCGATGCGGCCCATCCGATGTATCCCACCGGCTCCAACGGGGCATCGCAGGCGATTATCGATGCGCGGGTGATCGGCAGGCTGATGCTGGAT
The DNA here is from genome assembly GCA_001898545.1 of Sphingomonadales bacterium 63-6. Classification (GTDB taxonomy): domain Bacteria; phylum Pseudomonadota; class Alphaproteobacteria; order Sphingomonadales; family Sphingomonadaceae; genus Andeanibacterium. The sequence goes on from MKUB01000084.1 coordinate 2,371, forward strand.
CACGGCGTTACGCCGGGCGCGCTCGATGCTTTCGATGCGGAGATGTGCGGCCCCATCGGGCAAGTGGCCATGCGCAATCGCGGTGCGGGGCCCTTCGGCCTGCTCGGCATCGTGGAAGACCGCTGCGGCGGCCAGTTCGACAATATCGACGACATCATTTCGGCCGAGGAACGCAGCGCCTTCATGCTGGCCTATCAGCAGGCCGCCGGCTTCGCCAAGGATCGGCTCAATGCCGCCGGGCGGACCATTCCCGAAGGCGCGCAGGTCGGCAAAGTCCTGGCATGAATCCGGGGCTGGAGCATGTCTTCGACCTGACGGTCGAACTTACCCGTCCGCATGAGATGGGCGAATGCCCCGGCGGTGTGCGGCGGGTGATCCCCATTGTGGGCGGAAGCGCGGATGGTCCGCTGGTGCGGGGCCGCATTCTGGACGTGGGGGCCGATTGGCAGACCGTGCTGGCAGGCGGCATTGCGGATCTGGATGCGCGCTATGCGATCGAGACCCACGACGGCGCGGTGATCGAAGTGGTCAGCCAGGGCGTGCGGCACGCCTCGCCGGAAGTGGCCGCGCGAATGGCGGCGGGGGAAAAGGTGGACCCGTCCGAATATTACATGCGCACCTTCATCCGCCTCGAAAGCGGCCATGCGGCCTATGACTGGGTAAACCGTTCGCTGTTCCTGGCCATGGGCGGCAAGGTCGGCGCGACCGTTCGCCTTGCGATTTATCGGGTGGCCTGAGGAACGGGGCCGCTCTGCAAGGCGGCGGGGCGAATTTCCGGACATGGCTGCCAGCCAGGGCGGCTAAACAGGGCGAAGTGGGGAAACCCTTGTCCATCCGGCCGAGAGGGAAGGTTCGGACCGGAAGGGACAGCCATGTCCAGAACTCGCGTTCAGGAATTCAATGCTTCAATGCGCGCTCAGTGGCTGGCCTTGGGCTTCGCCTGCTTGGCCAGACATTCCTTCAGCTTGGCGCCCTGCAGGCCCTTGCAGGCGGCGGGGGTGCTGGTGGTTGCGCTGGCGGCAGCCGGGTGAGTGGTCGGCTTGGCGGGCGTGGTGGCCGATGCCATGGCAGGCAGGGCGAACAGGGAGGCCGCCATCGCGGAAAGCAGAACGGTACGGGACTTCATGAGTGTTCTCCGTTGGAAAGGCGATCCTCTCCGGACCGCGAGTTCCTTATGGAGCCTGCCGAATGAAGGGGCCTTTTCCGCCAGATGAAGGATTGGTCATGTTGGCGGGTGTTGCGCGGGCATCGCCTGCCGCAGGAGCAGGCAGGGCGGCGATGGCGCGGCGCAGATGGGCGTAGAGCGTATCGGGATCGTGGTTCAGCGCATGGCCCCCCGGCAAACCGGCCACTTGCACATTGGGCGCCTTGAGCTGGGGGCACAGGCTGTTCGTTTCTTCCCGGCCATAAAGGCACAGGACCGGCGCCCAGGTGAGGCCCCGCGCAGTGGCGATGGCCTGCGCATCGGGCTCCACCAGTTCGAACAATTCGGCAGGCGATGCGCGCATGATGATATTGTCGGTCGGCACGATCAGCCCCACCATCGCGATCCGCTCGCGCTCTGCCGCACTCATGCGGGAAAGGCCGACATTGACCATATCCGCGCCATAGGACTGGCCGATCAGCAGCACCTTGCGCGCATGGCCGAACCGGGTCGCCTTGGCGATGGCCTCGCGCAGCAGGTCGGCGGCTTCATCGGGGCTGCGGCGGTGGCGGAAATAGACGAGGGAACTGACACCGATGACGGGTATCCCGTCCGCCGCCAGCCGCTCGGCTACTTCAGGGCTCATGCCCATGTGAAAGCCCATGTCGCCTGACAGGACCACTGCCGCGATATCGCGCTGGAGCGGCCGGATGTCCGCTCGTGCCTCTATCGGGAAGAACAATTGCCCGCCGAAATAACCGACATAGGCCGCAAAACCGCCAAGCCCCGCCGCGATGGCCGCCAACGAGAGCAGGAACGCGCGGGTTTTCCTCAAGTGGCAAGACCTTTCAGAATGGCGCTGGCCAGAAGATCGGCATTACCGCCGAAATGATGGCCGCCGGGCATCACTACCTGATCGGCCAGTCCGGCCGGCAAGGCAAGGCAGGCGCTGCGATGTTCGTCGGTCCCCCGGATACATTGCAGCGGCAGGCCGCGCAGGCGTGACAGCTGCGGCACCGTGGGCATGGACCTGTCGCCGCCGACATCGAGCCAGGATGCGAGATGGAACTGGAAATCCGCCGTGGGGCTGAGGCCCAGCATGCTGACCCGCGCCAGCTGGCGTTGCTGCGCGGCGGGCAGGCTCCCCACGATATAGGGCAGATTATCCGCGCCGAAGGAATAGCCCAGCAGCAGCACGCGCGGGCGGTTCCACTTCTGCGAATAGCTGGCGATGATCCGCGCCGCATCCGCCGCTGCGCCGCGTGGGGATCGGGCGGTCCAGAAATATTGCAGGCTGTCCACGCCCACCACGGGCACGCCATGGGCGGCCAGCCGCGCGGCCAGATCGCGGTCCAGCCCGGCCCAGCCGCCATCGCCGGAATAGAGCACGGCCATGGTGCGGGAGCGGGGCGCGTGCGGGTCCGTCACTTCGGTCAGCGGCAGATCGTCCGTGGCGGACAAGGCGGAGCTGGGCGCAGGGCCTTGCAGCGCTGCCTGCCGGGGCTGGGCGAACAGCTTGTCGACGGCCTGGGTGAATTGCGGCATCCAGTTGGCCTGCACCGAAAATCCATGGCCTACCTTGGGCAGCTCGATCAATTCCGCTTGCGGGATATGGGCTGTGAAGGCGCGCGTGGTTTCGGGGCTGACGACCTGATCGGCGAGACCCTGCAGCACGATCCACGGGGCGGAAAGGCGCGGGGCGGCGGAGAACAGCCAGCCCGATTCCGGCTTGGTGATGCGCGTCACGGTCACGCCGGGGATGGGGCACCACGGCTTCTTGCCGCCAATATCAGGCCCGAAGCCCAGCGAGACGGAAGCGCGATAGACCCCGGCAGGCGCCTGGGCGAGGGCGGAATAGGCCATTGTCGCGCCGGAAGAATAGCCGATCAGTATCGGCTTCACATAGCGGGGCAGGCCCATCCGATGCTCGAAATCCTGCGCCAGTTCGGTCAGGGCGTAATTGGGATTGATGCAATCCTTCTGCCCGTGTTCCAGCGCCTTCTGGAAGGCCGGGGTGGAAATGCCCGCCACGGTGACGCCGCGTTCCGCCATGGCCCGGGCCATGTCCACCACGCCGAGATTCCAGCCTCCATCGCCCGAAAGGAACAGGGCGACGCCCTTGACCTGTCCCTTGGCGCGATAGGGGGTGATGGTGCCGATGGCGGGGAAGACATAGCTGCCGTCGGCCTTCGGTGCGGCAGCCGGTGCGGCGGCCTGCCCATGTTTGGGGGAGGGCGATGCGGTGGAAGCTGCAGCCTGATAGGCGAAGGTTGCGGCCAGCACTGCCGCCAGTCCGGCACTTCCCGCAAAGAGCCTGATCGAGGTGATACCCATAGCTGCCTCCTGCCGCGATAATGCACGGGCATAGGCCCACACGCCTTCCGGGGGCGTGATCGGCAGATTAAACTTGGGTAATCCTGACTATTGCCGGGGCTCAGGGCGGATTGTGCAGCGGCAGCATGATTTCCGCGCGCAGGCCGGGATCATTATCCGCCAGCACCAGTTCCCCGCCATGCAGCCGTGCCACCACTGCCGCGAGCGAAAGGCCCAGCCCGGCCCCGGTGCGCGTGCGCGCGGTATCGAGCTTGCCGAAGCGGCGCAGCGCGATGGGCCGTTCCTCCTCCGAAATGCCCGGCCCGTCATCCGCCACGGCCAGCAGGATTCCCTCCTGCGTCCGGCGGGCGGACAGCAGAATGGAAGGGCCGCCATATTTCATGGCATTGTCGATCAGATTGGCCACGGCCTGCGCCAGCAATTCACGATGGACGGGCAGGCTCAATTGCTCCGGAACCTCTACCGCCACGGCGATGCCCAGATCTTCCGCCACCGGGCCATAGACTTCCGCCAGGTCCCGCAGCAGCGCCGCAATATCGGTTTCCGCGAAGCCTGCCCGGCCAAGCCCGGCTTCCGCGCGGCTGATCTGCAGCGCGGTTTCCAGCATGGCCAGCAGCCGGTCCCCTTCTTCCAGCGCCCGCGCCACGGCCTTGCGCGCTTCCTCGTCATCCTCGGCGACGAGCGCCCTTTCGAGAGTGGAGCGCAGGCGGGTCAGGGGGGAGCGCAGATCATGCGCCAGGCCATCTGTGGCGAATTTCAATTCGCTGACGAGATTGCCGATCCGTTCCAGCATGTGATTGATGGCCGTGCCCAGCGCATCGAAGGCATCGCCGCTGCCCTCCAGCGGAACGCGCTGGTCGAGATCGCCCGCGCTCACTGCCTCGGCCGTCATCACCACCGCGCGCACCTTGCGGTCCAGCATCCGTGCGGCGCTCCACGCGGCAAAGGCGCCCAGCGCCAGGGCGACGGCCAGCGCGCTGGTCATCGCCTCTTCCAGCAATTGCGTGAAGCGGCGCTCGCTCTCGATCACATGGCCGGTCAGCAGCCAGGCATCGCCGGGCAGATGGGTGGCAACAAGCCGCATTTCCTCCGGTTCCGACCCTGCAATGCGGAACAGTTCCGCATTGGCCGCCCCGGCCCGTCGCGGCAGGGAAGGGGGCCATTGCGCAAGGTTGCCGGCCAGGCTGCGGCCCTGCGCATCGATCAGCAGCAGCACCACATCGCTATCCCCACCTTCACCCTGCGTGGCGGAAATGCGTGCGGCTAGGGCGGGCAAATCGGTTTCCAGCCCGTCCTGCAGCAAATCGCCGCGCAATTCCTCGGCCTTCTGCTGCGCATCCCCGGTGATCTGGCGGCTGGTCAATTGGTGGACCACCAGCAGCAGCGCCAGTGCGCCCGCCAGTTGCAGCAGGAACACCAATGCGCCGAAGCGGAAGATCGCCGAGTGCCCCAGCTTCATCTTGAGCCGCATGGTCAGGGTTCAATGCCCAGCCGATAGCCCGATCCGCGAACGGTATGGAGCAGCGGGCGGGCGAAATTCTCGTCGATCTTCTTGCGCAACCGGCTGACATGCACGTCGATGACATTGGTGCCGGGATCGAAGTGATAATCCCACACGCCTTCCAGCAGCATGGTGCGGGTGACGACTTGCCCCACATTGCGCAGGAAATATTCCAGCAGGCGGAACTCGCGGGGTTGCAGCTCGATCCCCTTGCCGTCGCGCCGAACCTTGCGGGCGATCAGGTCCATTTCCAGATCGTCGCAGGACAGGCGCGTTTCGGGCGTGGGGCCCTGGCCCTTGGAACGCCGGATCAGCAGGCGGATGCGGGCCAGCAATTCGGCGAAGGCGAAGGGCTTGGTCAGGTAATCGTCCGATCCGCCTTCCAGCCCCTCGATCCGGTTCTCGGTCGAACCCAGGGCGGACAGAATGATGATCGGCGTTTCAATGCCCGCCGCGCGCACAGCCTTCAGCACCGCCATTCCGTCCATGCCGGGCAGCATCCGGTCCAGCACGATACAGTCATAGGTGCCGTCCGTGGCCAGGAACAGCCCGTCCCGCCCGTTCTCGGCCCGGTCCACCACGAAGCCATGTTCGGTAAGGCCGCCGGCGATGAAATCCGCGATGCCCGCGTCATCTTCCACCACCAGGATCTTCTGACTCATCCGCCAAGCTCCGTCTGGGCCGGCGGGATGTGCAGCAGCTTCATCCCGGACTCGCGCCCGATCTCCACATCAATCCCCTGCGGGTGGCCGTTGGCAAGCATCTTCTTCAGTTCGGAGGTGCGAGGGGTGGAGATGCCGTCCACTCCTTCGATGCGATCGCCCACATGCAGGCCCGCGCTGATGCCGGGACCGCCGGTCTTCAGGCTGGTCACCACCAGCCGGCGCCCCTCCGGCGTCTGCAATTCGGCCAGCGTCGCCCCCAGAACCGCGGATGGGCGTTTGTGAGAGGTCCCGCCGGGATGATGGCGCGGCGCGGCGGTATAGGCCTGGGTGACGACCACCCCGGCCAGCGTCGCCAATGTGGCCGTGGCCCAGCCAAGCTTGCCCGGCAGTCCGGTCATCATACCCACCATGCGCGCTCCTTTCAGGAACGGCAGGTAGCATGGGGCGGCTTCCCTCCGAATTGGCGGAAAATGAAGAAAATGTCATGCGGGCGGCTGACGGGGCATAGGGATCTGGATCAGGCATTTGCTTGGATTGCCTTCCACGCCTCGCGAAGGCCTCCATTCCGGACATGATACGTTGCGGTCGTTTGCTCCATCGTCATCCTGAACTTGTTTCAGGACCCATTTCTCCGGATCGCACGGCAGTTCGTGAGGATGGATGGATGCTGAAACCAGTTCAGCATGACGGATTAGAGGGGCCGCGTCGGGGAGTGGCGATTCAACGTCAACGGCCCCACCCAGATTACCGAAATTTCAGACTGTGCCCATCGCGCGGCCATGCCGGTTGCCGCACAAGGGCCTGAACGACGGTCAGGGTGAGTGCCATGATGAGGATGAAGATTGCCGGTTTCGCCCCATTCGCCCCATTTGCCATCGCCGCCTTCGCGCTCGCAATTTCCGGGCCTGCTGCGGCCACACAGGCCCGGAACGGGGGCGGGGCGGGGATGGTGAATGGGGCGGAGGGCATCTGGCTCAATCCGCATGGCACCGTGGCGGTGCGTACCGGCAGCTGCGGCGAGAAGCTGTGCGGCTGGATCGTCTGGGCCAGCCGCGCCGCGCAGCAGGATGCGCATGATAGCGGCGTGGAAAAGCTGATCGGCCTGGAATTGCTGGAAGACTACCGGCCCGGCGGATCGGGCAAATGGTCCGGCACGGTCTATGTGCCCGACATGGGCCACAGCTTTCCCTCCACCATCACCCGGCTGGGGGCGGCTGATCTGAAAATTCGCGGCTGTTTGATCGGGGGCTTCCTCTGCAAGTCGCAAATCTGGCACAAGATCGAAAAGATGCCGGAGGAATGAACCGCCCGATGTGCGAGCAACCGGATGAGTGAGATAGCCGCCCGATTGCGGCGGCACAGGGGGCTGGTGTCGCTGGCGCTGGTGTTGCTGCTGGTCTGCCTCGGCTTCGTGGCGCTGCACGAGCTGACGCGGACGATGCATCTTTCCGAAGTGAAGGCCGCCTTCCGCCAGATTTCCGCCGCGCGGATCGCAGGCGCGCTGGCCCTCACGACTGCCAGCTATCTGCTGCTCACTCTCTACGATGTGCTGGCGCTGCGCCTGATCGGGCGGCCATTGCCCTGGCGCACGGCCGCGATTGCTTCCTTCACCAGCTATACGATCAGCCATAATCTGGGCCTCTCGCTGGTCACGGGCGGATCGGCGCGGATGCGTATCTATGGCGGCGCGGGCCTTCCGGCGGGGGACATCGCGCGGGTCATCGCGATTGCGGGGATAACCTTCTGGACCGGGATCGTCACGGTCACCGGCCTTGCCATGGTGCTGCATCACGGGCCGCTGGTGCTGGGGCCGCTGGCGCTCGATGCCTGGATTGCCCATGCCATCGGCTGGGCGGTACTGGCGGCGGCGGGCTGCTGCCTGATTGCCTGCGCCGTGGGGCCGCGCAGTTTCTCTTTGTTCGGCTGGAGCATTCCGGTGCCGGGATTGGGAATGGCGCTGGCGCTGATCGGGGTCGCCTGCCTCGATCTGGCGGCGGCCAGCCTGGCGCTGTTCGTGCTGATCCCCGGTGCGGACCCTTCGCTGATCTTCCTGTTCGCCATCACTTATGCGCTGGCCATCGTGGCCACTTTGCTCACCCATGTGCCGGGCGGGCTGGGCGTGTTCGAGGCGGTGCTGCTGGCCAGCCTGCCCATCGGCAAGGCGCCCCTGCTAGCCGCGCTGATCGCCTATCGGATAATCTATTACCTCCTGCCGCTGGCCTGCGGCGTTACCGCCTTTGCCCTGTACGAAGGCTGGCAGCGGCGCGTGGCGCGTACCTTCACCAGCGTGAGGGGCATCGCCAACGGCATTGCGCCCATGCTGATGAGCGCGGCCAGCTTCATGGGCGGCGGGCTGCTGCTGCTCTCGGGCTCCACTCCCGGCCTGCCCGGCCGGTTGCGCACGCTGGAAGCGGTGGTGCCGCTGCCCTTTATCGAGGCATCGCATCTGGCGGCCAGCCTGGTGGGAGTGGGGCTGCTGCTGCTGGCCCCCGGCCTCTACCGGCGGTTGGACGGGGCCTTCGTCGCCACGCGGGCGCTGCTGCTGGCAGGCGCGGCCTTCTCGCTGGGCAAGGGCATCGATTATGAGGAGGCCGCGGTCTGCCTCGTCATCGCAGGCCTGCTGCAATGGACCAGCCCGGCCTTCTATCGCCGCACGCGGTTGATGGATTGGCCATTCTCCTCGGTCTGGTTCGCCTGCATTACCGCCACGCTCAGCCTGGCGATCTGGGCGGGGCTGTTTGCCTATAAGAGGGTGCATTATCACTCCGCCCTGTGGTGGAGCTTCGACCTCCAGGGCGATGCCTCGCGCTATCTGCGCGCCAGCCTGGGGGTGATGCTGCTGCTCGCCTGCGTGGCGCTGTGGCGCCTGCTTTCCCCCGCCAGAACGCGGGTGGAGGATATGGGCATACCGCCCCGCGCGGTGGAGCTGCTGGGCCGTGCCGAACGGACCGAGGCGATGCTGGCGCTGACGGGGGACAAGCGCTTCCTCTTCTCCCCCGGCGGGGAAGCCTTCCTGATGTATCAGGTCTGCGGTTCCAGCTGGATCGTGATGGGCGATCCGGTGGGATCGCGCGCGGCATGGTCCGCGCTGCTGTGGGAAATTCGCGGCATGGCGGATGTCGCGCAGGGCCGGTTGCTGCTTTACCAGATCAGCCCAGCGTTGCTGGAACTGGCCATTTCGCTGGGCCTGCAGATCATCAAATATGGGGAAGAGGCGCTGGTCGATCTGCCGGACTTCTCGCTCGATGGGCCGGATATGCGCAAGCTGCGCCATTCGGTCCGCCGGGCGGAACGGGAAGGGGCAAGGTTCGAGATTGTGCCCGCGGCCGCAGTTCCCGCCATTTTGCCCCAACTCGCCGCCATTTCCGATGAATGGCTGGAGGCCAAGGGCCAGCGGGAGAAAGGCTTCAGCCTGGGCCAGTTCGATCCCGACTATATGCGCGGCTTCGATTGCGCGGTGGTGCGGGTGGAAGGGCGGATCGTGGCTTTCGCCAATATCTGGCGGACGCAGAGCAGGCAGGAATTGTCCATCGATCTGATGCGCCATGGCGCGGGATCGCCGCCGGGGGTGATGGATTTCATGTTCGCCAGCCTGATGGAGTGGGGCCGGGCGGAAGGCTTTGCGCGTTTCTCGCTCGGCCTTGCCCCCCTTTCAGGGATCGAGGCGCATCGCCTGTCCCCGCTCTGGGCCAAGGTCGCCTCGGTCGTTTCCGCGCATGGGGAACGGTTCTACGGCTTCAAGGGCCTGCGCGCCTATAAGGACAAGTTCGCCCCCGTGTGGGAGCCGCGCTATATCGCGGGCCCGCGCGGGCTCGGCCTGATCCTTGCGGTGCGAGATCTTGGGCGCCTGATCGGCAAGCCTAAACCTGTCGATCTGGGGGTGGTGGACTTGGCCGGGCCCACCGAGCAGCCGCCATCTGGGGAAGGCCAGCCCCCCGTGCGGGAGGCGGACCTTTCCGGCGCCGCCTGGCCCGGCTGAGGTCGATCAGCCGGTCAGGCCCGCTTCCGCATCCGCCTTGGAAGCCGCGATGGTGGAGATTTCCGGCCCATATTCGTTGATCGTGGTGCGGCGCATGTCGCGCTTGTAGCGATAGCGCTCGAAGGGCGTGGCGCTGTGCATGGTGCAGCGATTGTCCCAGATCACCATGTCGCCCGGCTGCCATTTGTGGGAATAGATATATTTGTCCTGCGTGGCGAAGCTGTAGATCTCGTCCAGCAGGTCCAGCGCTTCCCGTTCTTCCCAGCCGACCACGCCCACGCCGTGCCAGCCCATATAGAGCGCCTTGCGGCCGGAAACGGATTCGCGGACCAGAGGATGGGCCATGCGCGGGAAGTTCTTGCGCATGGCCTCGTCCCCGAATTCCACCCCGTTGCGTTGCAGGGCGCGGAACAGGTCATGTTCCACTTTTAGGTTCGCGACCTTGTCCTTCATCTCCTGCGGCAGATCCTCATAGACCGCGCGCGTATCGATATAATCGGTGTTCGCGCCTTCGGGCGGGACGATATAGGCCAGCAGCAGCGACCATTTGGTGGGCAGCGAATTGAACGGGCTGTCCGTGTGGAACAATTCGAAATCGGTGGGCTGCGCGCCATCGGGATTGGGCGGACGGATCTCTCCGTCGGCAGTGAGATTACCGATGTCGTAAAGTTCCGGCGCGATCCGCTTGCCGCCCGGC
>MKUB01000085.1 GCA_001898545.1 Sphingomonadales bacterium 63-6
GATGTGCTGCGCGAGATCGGCGTGGAAACGGGCGGGTCCAACGTCCAGTTCGCGGTCAACCCGGCCGATGGCCGCCTGATCGTGATCGAAATGAATCCGCGCGTGTCGCGTTCTTCGGCGCTCGCCTCCAAGGCCACCGGCTTCCCCATCGCGCGCGTCGCGGCGAAGCTGGCTGTAGGCTATACGCTCGACGAGATCATGAACGAGATCACCGGGGCCACTCCGGCGAGCTTTGAGCCGACGATCGACTATGTCGTCACCAAGATTCCGCGCTTCGCCTTCGAGAAGTTCAAGGGCGCCGAACCGCTGCTCTCCACCGCGATGAAGTCCGTGGGCGAAGTTATGGCCATCGGCCGCAACTTCAAGGAAAGCATGCAGAAGGCCCTGCGCGGCCTCGAAACCGGGCTGGACGGCTTCAACCGCGTGCTGGAACTCGAAGGGGCAGGGCGGGACGAGATCACCGCGGCTCTTTCCAAGCAGACGCCGGATCGCATCCTCAAGATCGCACAGGCCTTCCGCGAAGGCTTCACTGTCGAGGAAATCAACGCGATCACCCATTTCGATCCGTGGTTCCTGCGGCATATCGAAGAGATCATTGCGGAAGAGAAAGTCATCTCCACTGATGGCCTGCCGGGCGATGCCGCCGGGCTCCGCCGCCTGAAGGCGATGGGCTTTTCTGACAAGCGCCTCGCCACTTTGGCAGTGCGTTCCGTGCATGTCGCGGGCGGGCTGGGCGAGACCCAGGCCAAGCGCTCGGGCCTGCTGCATGACGCCCTGCGCGCCATGGCCGGTGCCACCAGCGAAGAGGAAGTGCGCGAGCTGCGTCACAAGCTGGGCGTACTGCCGGTGTTCAAGCGCATCGACAGCTGCGCGGCCGAGTTCGAGGCTGTGACGCCCTATATGTACTCGACCTATGAGGCGCCGACTTTCGGCACGCCCGAGGACGAGGCCATGCCGTCCGACCGCAAGAAGGTTGTGATCCTGGGCGGCGGTCCGAACCGGATCGGGCAGGGCATCGAGTTCGACTATTGCTGCTGCCACGCCTGCTTCGCGCTGGCGGAGGACGGGTTTGAGACCATCATGGTCAATTGCAACCCGGAAACCGTCTCGACCGACTATGACACTTCGGACCGCCTCTATTTCGAGCCGCTGACGGCTGAAGACGTGCTGGAGATACTGCGCGTTGAACAGTCCAACGGCACGCTGATGGGTGTGATCGTGCAGTTTGGCGGACAGACCCCGCTGAAGCTCGCGCAAGCGCTGGAAGATGCGGGCATTCCGATCCTCGGCACTTCACCCGACGCTATCGACCTTGCCGAAGACCGGGAGCGCTTTGCCGCCCTCGTCAACAAGCTCGGCCTCAAGCAGCCCGCCAACGGCATTGCCCGCAGCCGGGACGAGGCCGTGGCCGTGGCAAGCCGCATCGGCTACCCGGTGCTGATTCGTCCGTCTTACGTACTGGGCGGCCGCGCGATGGAAATCGTCGACAGCGAAGCGCAGCTCGATGACTATATCGCCACCGCCGTGAACGTCTCTGGCGACAGCCCGGTGCTGATCGACCAATATCTGCGCGATGCCATCGAATGCGATGTCGATGCACTGTGCGATGGCGAGAAAGTCGTCGTCGCAGGTGTTATGCAGCATATCGAAGAGGCCGGCGTCCATTCGGGTGACAGCGCCTGCACCCTGCCGCCTTACAACTTGCCTGCCGAAATCATCACCGACATGGAAAACCAGGCTGAAGCTCTGGCAATGGCGCTGGGCGTTAAGGGCCTGATGAACATCCAGTTCGCCGTGCAGGATGGCGTGGTCTACCTCATCGAGGTGAACCCGCGCGCCAGCCGCACGGTGCCCTTCGTTGCCAAGGCTATCGGTCAGCCGGTAGCCAAGATGGCCGCACGGGTTATGGCTGGAACCAAGCTTTCGGATCTGCCCGCCATCAAGCGCGACGTGCCCTACATGGCCGTGAAAGAGGCCGTGTTCCCCTTCGCCCGTTTCCCCGGCACCGATCCGGTGCTCAGCCCGGAAATGAAGTCCACCGGCGAAGTCATGGGAATCGATACGGATTTCCCGATTGCCTTTGCCAAGTCGCAAATGGGCGCGGGGATGAAGCTGCCCCAGGGCGGCACTGTGTTCGTATCGGTCAAAAACACGGACAAGCCGGTTATCGTACCGGCGGTGAAACTGTTGATCGAACAGGGTTTCCGCATCGTCGCCACTGGCGGGACGCAACAATATCTTGCCGAGCAGGGCTTGCCTGTGGAGCGGGTGAAGAAGGTTGCCGAAGGCCAGCGTAACATCGTCGATATGATCGTCGATGGTGAAATCGCTTTGATCTTCAACACCACCGAAGGCTGGCAAAGCCTGAAGGATTCGCAGTCGATCCGTGCATCGGCACTGGAAATGAAATTGCCCTATTACACGACCGCCGCTGCATCTGACGCGGTTGCACGTGCCATAGCGGCATTGAAATCCAGCCAGCTTGATGTACGCTCGCTTCAGGACTATTACAGTTCATAAACGCGCGTCCCCCAAACAATCAGCGCATCTGAAAGCCGTCTCTTCGCAGAACCGCGTTGGGCCGGACGGAAAGGTTTTAACGATTGATCGGGGCGCGAGACGATAACGGCTCAGGGGTTGTTTAATGGAAAAAGTCCCCATGCTGGCGGAAGGCTACGAAATGCTGACCGCCGAATTGAATCTCTTGCGGGCCGAGCGGCCGAAGATCGTTGACGCGATCGAGGAAGCGCGCGAGCACGGCGATCTGTCTGAAAACGCCGAGTATCATGCCGCGAAGGAACGTCAGGGCCAGGTTGAGGCCCAGATCGCAGATATCGAAGACAAGGTCAGCCGCGCGCAGATCATCGATCCGGCAACGCTTTCGGGTGACCGCATCATTTTCGGCGCGACCGTGACCCTGCTGGACGAAGACGACAAGCCCAGCCGCTATCAGATCGTCGGCCAGACCGAGGCCGATGTTAAGAAGGGGCGGATCTCCTATAATTCGCCTCTGGGCAAGGCATTGATCGGCCGCAAGGTGGGCGATGAAGTGGAGGTGACCGTGCCGTCAGGTGATCGCTTCTATCTCGTCGACAAGATCGAGTTCATCTGACCGGGATGGCGGCCTGAGTGCTCAGCCGCTTTTCCATCGCATAATTGTGGATCGAAACGCCGTCGATTGCGAAATCCCGGCGGTGCGATTGTGTATATCCCGCCCGCTCGAATATCGGACGGGCGACTTCACTAGCTTCGGTGAACAGGCGAGCGATGCCGTTAGCTCGCGCCGTTTCCTCGGCATGGGCGAGGAGGGCGCTGGCATGGCCACGCCCGGAATGATCCGGATGGCAATAGAGCCGATCAAGATAGCCGTCCTGTTCCAGCAGCGCATAAGCCACTGGGAAATCACGCTCATCGGTAGCAATGAAGATCATTGCCCCCTTAGCGACGCGCTGCTCGTAAATAGCGCCATCCGGTGCGCGATCCCGCCACACCCGTATCTGGTCGGGGGAGTAGCACCTTGAACCGAGGCGGGTGATGGACCCAATGCACAATTCGCGCAAAGCGGCCCCATCACCCGGCCTGAAATTCCGGATCACTGGCCGGGGAGCTTGGGCTCCAGCAGGCGATGCAGATGCACAATGACATATTTCATCTCGGCATCATCGACGGTGCGCTGGGCCCAGCCGCGCCAAGCTTCCTCGGCAGCAGCATAATTATCGTAGAACCCCACGACATGGATGTCCTTGAGGTCCTGGAATTCGCACGTCATGGGATCGGTCACCCGTCCACCCATGACGAGGTGAAGAAGCTGATTGGCCATCAAATCGCCCTGTTGAATTTGCAGTGAGTTTCGGCTCCCGCATAGAGAGCTTTGCAGGGCGCTGGCAAGTCTTGCGAGGGCCGGAATGGCCTATTCTGTGACGGAAATCTCGGGCTCGGGCTTTGCGGTGCTCTTTTCTGGCGTCAGTTTGCGCTTCAGCCGCGCCGCACCATCGGTGATTGCATCCCCGATCTGGCCGAGCCGGTCGCGGGCTGGTTCTTCCTTCCCGTCAGCAGCTTCGAGGGCTTGCCGGCCGTAGAGCATACCCAATTCGGCGATACCGGTGATCAGGCCAACGGCACTTTTGCTGAGGCGGCGAGTGGGTGAACGCGGGACCAGCGTGCTTAGCGCCACGCCGATGGCCAGTCCGCCGGCAATAAGCATCAGGGGATGTTCGCGCGCGACTGACGTCAGCCGATCGCGTGCGGCCGCGGCACCGTTGGAGAGCGCGCTGCGCTCCGCCTGGCGAGCCTTGCCAGCTTCGATCCTCTGTCGCAGTTCCATTCTCTTCGCATCACTCATGATCACCATCCTCGCCGGAGTCCGTTGCCCCTTCTTCCCCTGTCTCTTCTTCGCGCTTCCCGGTAAACCGGGCAAGCGTTGAAAGGATCGGCCTGCGCGCCAGCCACAGGCCTGCGGCTGCAAGTGCCGCGATTATCGGCGCTTTATGCCGATCCGCAAACTCGATGGCGGCATCGCTTGCCTCGTCAGCGCGAGCCCCGATCCGGTCTGCAACGCGCTGGCCCAATGCGCTGGGTGTGATTTCCTTGCGCGTATTCGCCAGACCGGAAAAGAAGATGCTGCGCGCGGCATCGCGCAGGACGCGATCTTCCTCAAGCTGCGCTTCAAGCTCGCCGCTCATTCCCATTCGCCCCCATCTGTATCGTCGTCTTCCGCATTGCTTCCAAAGGCGCGCATCATGGCCTTTGCCTTAGCCTGGGCGATGCGGACCAGAATGAAGGACGTTACCAGCAAAACGCCGAATATGATCGCGGTTGCGCCGATCGCCCCGACCAGCGGGGTAAGGGCAAGCAATGCCCCCAGAACCAGCGCGACGATTGCCAGGACCACCAGCAATACGGCAATGCTGCCTGCAATGAACAGCCCTTTCGCTTGCTGGCCGACATAGGCCGCTCGCGTTTTCTGATAAGCGATTTCCGCGTCTGCATAAGTCCGCCCATCCTCGATCAGAGTGGCGAGATCATCGAACAACGAAGAAGTGCCAGCATCCTGTTGACGACCCTCATCCTGAGGAATGGGGCCGGCAACGGGATCATTGGGCGATTGGGCTGTCATGCGGCGGGGTGAACCGTCCATGGGGCCCCCTGTCAACGGATTACTTCGAGCTTGAGAACAAGCGGGCAACCAGGAAACCGGCCACTGCGGCAATGCCAACGGCGAGGCCGGGGCTCTTGCGTACGAATTCCCGGGCATCCTCACCCAGTTCATCGAGTTCCTTGGCGTCGATTTTCTCGGCCGTTTCCTTCATCTTGCGGGATGCGGAACGGGCATAGTCGCCATATTTCGTGCCAAAGCGATCATCGATAGTAGGGGCGTTATCCTCAACCAGCTTGCCAAGGCCCGCGATAGCATCGCTGGTCCGGGCCTTGCCTTCGGCTGCCAGTTCACCGGCCTTCACCTTGGCCTGTTCGCCATAGGCCTTGGCATCGTCCACCCAGTCGCCGGATTTGGCAGTTGCCCTTTCACGAGCCTCGGCAGTGAGGGCCGCAGCGCCAGCCTTGGCTTCTTCGAGCGCGCGGGTGAACTTCTGCTTTGCCTCGTCCGTGTGGCTGGCGGGCGCCTTTGCCTTGGCGGCGGGCTTTGCCTTCGTCGTCTTGGCGGGAGTCTTCGCGGGGGTCTGTGCCATCGGATTGAGTCCTTTCACCCTTGGGGATTGAGGCTATTATGTTGAAGCGGCCGGGCGCCGCCTCTTCTTAAATAGGAAACGTGGCTTGCTTGCCAATGTCCCACTGACTAGGAGGCCCGCATTTCCATTATTGCACCGCATGATAGCAGCCGGAGCCTTAATTCACCATGACCGCAATCATTGATATCCATGGCCGCGAAATTCTCGACAGCCGGGGCAATCCCACCGTTGAAGTCGATGTTTTGCTGGAAGATGGCAGTTTTGGCCGCGCAGCGGTGCCTTCGGGCGCATCGACGGGCGCCCATGAAGCGGTGGAATTGCGCGACGGAGACAAGGGCCGCTATCTCGGCAAGGGTGTGCTCAAGGCCGTGGATGCGGTGAACGGAGAGATTTCCGAGACGCTTCTCGGCCTTGATGCCGAAGATCAGCGCGAAATCGACCTCGTGATGATCGCGCTGGACGATACGGAGAACAAAGCCCGGCTCGGCGCGAACGCAATTCTCGGCACGAGTCTCGCCGTGGCGAAGGCCGCCGCCAATGCACGTGGCCTGCCGCTTTATTCCTATGTCGGCGGCGTTTCGGCCCATGTCTTGCCGGTGCCGATGATGAACATCATCAATGGCGGCGAGCATGCCGACAACCCCATCGACTTCCAGGAATTCATGATCATGCCCGTCGGGGCTGACAGCATTGCCGAGGCAGTACGTTGGGGCGCGGAAATCTTCCACACGCTGAAGAAGGGGCTTTCCGAGAAGGGCCTTTCCACCGCTGTGGGCGATGAGGGCGGGTTTGCTCCCAATCTCGCCAGCACCCGCGCTGCGCTCGACTTCGTGATGGAATCCATTGCCAAGGCAGGCTTCAAGCCGGGCGTGGACGTTGCTCTGGCACTGGACTGTGCCTCCACGGAATTCTTCAAGGCCGGCAAGTACGAGATCAGCGGCGAAGGCCTCTCGCTCAGCCCGACGGAAATGGCCGATTACCTTGCCGATCTTTGCGCTGCCTATCCCATCCGCTCGATCGAGGACGGCATGGCGGAAGACGATTTCGAAGGCTGGAAGGCGCTGACCGACAAGATTGGCGGCAAGGTACAGCTGGTGGGTGACGATCTGTTCGTGACCAATCCGAAGCGCCTTGTGATGGGGATCGAGAAGGGCCTCGCCAACTCACTGCTGGTGAAGGTCAATCAGATCGGCAGCCTGACCGAAACGCTGGAAGCCGTGTCTGTCGCCAACCGTGCCGGCTACACCGCCGTGATGAGCCACCGTTCGGGTGAAACCGAGGATTCGACTATCGCGGATCTCGCAGTGGCCACCAATTGCGGGCAGATCAAGACGGGCAGCCTTGCGCGCTCTGACCGGCTCGCGAAGTACAACCAGCTTATCCGTATCGAGGAAGAACTGGGCGATAGCGCGCATTATGCGGGCGCTGGGTGCTTCGGCCGCCTGCAGGCCTGAGCAAACCCGCATACTTCGACCAACAGTATCCCGCTCTCGACGAGCGGGATACTTTTCGGCCATTCTTCGTCCTATCAGGTTGCGCATGAAACCATGCTGCGTGCGCCGCGAGATGTAGCGCGTGGCCGGACGAAGGGACTGATATGAAGAAAAGCCTGATCGCGGCACTGCTGCTTGGCACCGCCGCAATCATCGCTGGGCCGGTGGCCTGCTCCAGTGGAACTGAAGCGGTCGCAACCGGCACCGGAGTGGGGATCGAAAAGGGCTGGATGGATACCTCGGTCAAACCGGGGGATGATTTCTATGCCTTTGCTAACGGAACCTGGAACAAGACCACCGAGATTCCCGCTGACCGTGCCAATACTGGCGGTTTCGTCATTGCCTTCAACGAGACGGAAAAACAGCTGGATGCGCTGATCAGAAACATTGCCACATCCGACGCTGCGAATGACACTGCGGAAGGGCGTATCCGCAACCTCTACCGATCTTACATGGATACCGGAGCGATCGAGAAGGCGGGGCTCAACCCGATCAAGCCTGATCTGGATCGCTTCACTGCCATCAAGGACAAGAAGGGCCTGTCTGCAGTAATCGGCAGCCAGCTGCGCGCCGATGTCGATCCGCTCAATGCCACTGATTTCGGCACCGAGAACCTGTTCGGCATCTTCGTGACACAGGCGCTCTCCGGTGGGGAAGTGGTGCCCTATATCCTCCAGGGTGGCCTCGGTTTGCCCGAGCGGGAATATTATCTCTCGTCCGATCCGGAAATGGCGAAGCTGCGCAAAGCCTATCGCCAATATATTCAAGACGTCTTTATCGCGGCAGGCGATAGCGACGCTGCCGCCAAGGCAGGGCGTGTGTTCGATCTCGAAATGAAGATCGCGCGGGCTCACGCGACCCGGGATGAGAGTGAGAACTTCACTCAGTCGGCTACGCTGTGGACGCGGGCCGAGCTGGAGAAGAACGCGCCCGGAGCGGACTGGGCAACTTTGCTCGACGCGGCGCAACTGGGCAAGCAGGGCAAGTTCGCCGCCTATCATCCCGGCGCGATCAAGGGACTTTCGAAGCTGATCGCCAGCGAACCGCTGGATGCATGGAAGGACTGGCTCGCTTTCCACCAGATCAACACCAACGCCGATGTTCTACCCGCGAAATTCGATAATCTGCATTTCGCGTTTTACGGCACGACCCTGTCCGGCACGCCCGAACAGCGCAGCCGGGACAAGCGCGCACTTGCCGCTGTGAGTGAGTTGCTGGGGGACGATCTTGGCCAGCTTTATGTCGCGAAATATTTCCCCGCTTCAGCAAAGGCGCAGATCGAAGGGATTGTCGGGAACATCAAGCATGCCTTTGGCGTGAGAGTACAGGCGATTGACTGGCTTGCTCCCGCTACAAAGGCAGAGGCGCTGAAGAAGGTCGAAACGATACAGGTCGGTGTCGGCTATCCCGACAAATGGCGGGATTTCTCTTCCGTGAAGATCGCTGCCGGCAGCCCCTATGCGGATGTGCAGGCTGCGCGGAAGGCTGAATATGCGCACCAGCTCGGCAAGATCGGCAAGCCGATGGACAAGGGCGAATGGTGGATGACGCCGCAAACCGTGAATGCGGTGAACCTGCCGGTGCAGAATGCGCTGAACTTCCCTGCGGCAATTCTGCAGCGCCCGTTCTTCGATCCCCGGGCTGATCCTGCCTATAATTACGGGGCCATCGGCGCGGTGATCGGCCACGAGATCAGCCACAGCTTCGACAATAATGGTGCGGAATTCGATTCCGCTGGTGCATTGCGCAACTGGTGGACCGATGCTGATCGCAAAAAGTTCGAGGAAGCAGGCCAGAAGCTGGCGGCTCAGTTTGACAGTTATGAGCCGTTTCCGGGTTTGCATGTGAACGGCAAGCTTACTCTGGGCGAGAACATTGCCGACGTTGCTGGCCTTGCAGCCGCTTACGACGCCTATCGCGCTTCGCTGGGCGGTAAGGAAGCTCCGGTGATTGACGGTTTCACGGGAGATCAGCGCTTCTTCATCGCTTATGCTCAGGCATGGGCCACGAAGATGCGCGATGCGGCGCTGCGTCAGCGGATCGCCACGGATGGCCATGCACCGGGGATGTATCGCGCCCTGACCGTGCGTAACCTCGACGCCTGGTACAGGGCATTCAACGTGAAGCCGGGCGACAAGCTTTATCTCGCGCCGGAAGGACGTGTGCGGATCTGGTAAAGCTAGAAAAGCAGGGGCGCCTCAGCTGAAACTGGGGCGCCCTGGTTCGTTTCAGGCAGAGCCGGCAGCAGAAAGTTGAGCCAACTGCTCGCCGCTGAGTTCGAGCGATACTGCTTCCAGCAAGGCGTCGAGCTGTTCCGGGGTGCGTGCGCTGGCGATAGGGGCGGCAATGCCAGGCTGGGCGTTGATCCACGCCAGGGCAATCGCGGCATGGCTGGCGCCCGTTTCCGCCGCGATTACGTCCATCACGCCCAGGATTGGCAGGCCCTGTTCGAAAAAGCGATCCATCCCGTATCCACGTGCGGATTGGGCGAAATCATCCCGCGAGCGATATTTGCCGGTAAGGAAGCCCGAGGCGAGGCCGAAATAGGGCAGGGCGGCAATATCGCGCGCCACGCACAAATCCTGCACCGGACCTTCGTAATCGCTGCGGCGGACAAGATTATACTCGTTCTGCAGCACGCTATAGGCCGCCTGCCCGGCAGCTTCTGCGGTTTCGATCGCCGCGATCAGGCGATCCGCCGTGAAGTTGGAAGCGCCCAGTTCGCGAACTTTGCCAGCCTTTACCAATGCGTCGAAACCGCCCGCCACTTCGTCGAGGGGAATCGTCTGATCGTCCCGGTGGGCGTAATAGAGATCGACATAATCGCTCCGCAGCCGCTCGAGCGATTTATCCAGTTCCTCGGCCACTTTTTCGGGTGCGAGGTCGCCCGGATTGCAGTGCATCCCGGTTTTGGTGGCGATCAGCATGTCGGAACGGACGCCGCGTGCTTCCAGCCACTTGCCGATCATGGCTTCGCTCTCGCCGCCGACATGGCCGGGCGCCCAGTCGGAATAACCCTGGGCGGTGTCGACCATGCGCCCGCCCGCCTCATAGAATTTGTCGAGCACCGCAAAGCTCGCATCCTGATCGGCGGTCCAGCCGAATACGTTTCCGCCCAGGCACAGGCGGATGCCGCCGATTGCAGGATGCTTGCTCATGTAAATTTCTCCCTGATGGCCAGCAGGGCCAATGCCGCTTTCGCCGCTTCGCCGCCCTTGTCCTTCTGGGCAGGATCGGCACGGACCAGCGCCTGTGCTTCGTTCTCTACGGTAAGGATACCATTGCCGATCGCAAGCCCATCCATCGTCAGCGCCATGATCCCACGCGCACTTTCTCCTGCAACGATCTCGAAATGATAGGTTTCGCCGCGGATCACCACGCCAATTCCGACGTATCCGTCATAGCGGCCGCTTTCGCTGGCCAATGCTATGGCGCTCGGAATCTCAAGCGCGCCGGGTACGGTCAGGACATCCACCGAATGGCCCGCTTCTTCCAATGCCGCGCGAGCCCCCGCGACGAGCAGTGTGTTCAGATGATCATAGAAGCGCGCTTCGACGATAAGGAAATTGGCCATCATGCGGCTCCTTCAGTGAGAATGGGACGTTCGCCGACAATCGAAAGATCATATCCTTCGAGGCCGACCAGAGAATGCTGGGTGTTGGTGAGCAGTATCATGTCATGCACGCCAAGTTCCGCGAGAATCTGGGCACCAACGCCGTAGTCGCGTTGTTCCTGCGCCATATCTTCCGATTTATCGCTCTGGGTAGCAGGTTGTTCGCGGCGGAGGATCGAGCGGCTGGCGAAATCGGGGCTGGGACGGTTGATAAGCACAACCACGCCTGCGCCTTCTTCCCCGATGGCTCGCATGGCGCCTTCCAGCAGACCCTGACGGCGCCCGGCTTCGGCGAAGACGTCATCGAATACGGACATGGCGTGCATGCGCACCAGCGTAGGTTTTGCCGGATCGATATTACCTTTGACGAGCGCCATGGTCTCGTCCCTGGTGGCCCTGTTATAGAAGCTTACGGCGCGCCATTCGCCGCCCCAGCGGCTGACGAAGCGTGTTTCGGCGGTCTTCTCCACCAGATGGTCATGCTTGCGGCGATAGGCGATCAGGTCTCGGATCGTGCCCATCTTGAGGTTGTGCATGCGCGCGAAGCGGATGAGGTCGTCCATTCGCGCCATCGTGCCATCCTCGTTCATGATCTCGCAGATCACGCCCGAGGGGTTGAGGCCAGCAAGGCGCGATATGTCTACCGAGGCTTCCGTATGGCCCGCCCGGACCAGGACCCCGCCATCCTTGGCAACGAGGGGGAATACATGGCCCGGCGTGACGATATCGTCCGGCCCCTTGGAAGAATCGATTGCCACCGAAATCGTCCGCGCTCTGTCCCCGGCGCTGATTCCAGTGGTTACACCGACGCGGGCTTCGATCGAGGTAGTAAAGGCGGTTTCATGCCGGGTGCGATTGTTCCGGCTCATCAGTTCGAGCCCCAATTGGTCGACCCGTTCCTTGGTCAGAGCCAGGCAGATCAACCCGCGACCGTGAGTGGCCATGAAATTGATCGCATCGGGCGTCGCCATCTGGCCGGGGATAATCAGGTCGCCCTCATTCTCCCGATCCTCGTCATCCACGAGGATATACATGCGGCCATTGCGTGCTTCCTCGATGATCTGTTCAATGGGAACCAGCACGGGGGCATCGTCATTCGCGTTGATGAAACGCTCCAGCTTGGCCAGCGTTTCAGCCGTGGGGTTCCAGCCAGGGTCCGTGCAATCGCGCAAAGTATTGGCATGAAGTCCGGCGGCACGCGCAAGGCCGGCGCGCGACATGCGGCCTTCGCTGACGATATCGCGAACGCGAGTGATGGTCTGGTTGCTCATGGTTGGCAATTAATCACACTATAATGTGATTGCAAGGAATGGGATGCACATTTCATTGGCGCTTGCGCCTTGCGAAGATTAAACCCGCCCAGTTGATGTGATACGGAGATTTCATGAGCCAGAATGACATTCTTGACGCTTTCCGCAGTGCCATGCGTCACGTGGCAGCCACCGTTTATGCTGTTACGACCGGGCATGATGGAGAGCGTTTCGGCATTCTCGCTACGGCAGTCAGCTCCCTCAGCTTCGATCCGCCTTCCCTGCTCGTGTGCATCAACCAGACCGGCTCGATCCACGAACCGCTGGCCTCGACCGATCGTTTTTGCGTGAATGTATTGGGAGTGGGCAATCGCGACGTGGCCGATTGCTTTGCGCGCGGCGGCAACGGTGAAGAGCGTTTTTCAATTGGCGATTGGGTGGAAGAACAAGGGGTTCCTGTCCTTGCCAGTGCCCAGTCGAGCCTGGTGTGCCGGATTGCGCATCGCCACGCCTTTGGCACGCACACGATTGTCATCGGGGAATTGATCGCGGCGCGACATAGGGAAAACGCTAAGCCGCTGACATATTACGACGGACGGTATATCGACATTACCGAAGC
>MKUB01000086.1 GCA_001898545.1 Sphingomonadales bacterium 63-6
TGCCTCCGAGACGATCACCTATACCTACGATGCGCTGGGCCGGCTGACGAAGGTCGAGAGTGCGGGCGATGTGAACAATGGCCAGGTGACCTCGACATCCTATGACCCTGCAGGAAATCGCACGAACCAGCAGGTAACGGGTGCGGGAACTGCGCCCTCCTATTTGGCAATCGACAGTGTGAGCGCCACAGAAGGCGACAACCTTGTGTTCACGGTCACGCGTACAGGAAACCTCGCGACCGCAGTGAGCGTGAGTTACACCATCGCCAGCGGGACGGCGACCTCCGGGAGCGATTTCACAGGCTCGCCAGATACGCTGGACTTTGCCGCAAATGAGACATCGAGGACGATTACCATTGCGACGATCGACGACACGTCGGTCGAGCCTGCAGAAACAATGACAGTGACGCTGTCAGGCGCGACAGGCGGCGCGATCATCTCGAATGCGACCGGCACAGGCACGATCAACGACAATGATGTTGCCCCTGCGCAGTTCTGGATTAACGCCGCACGTGGATTTGCTGTGGAAGGAGGTTCCATGGCATTCACGGTGGGCCGGACCGGGACGACCAGCACTGCGGTGAGCGTGAACTATGCCACGAACGATGGGACGGCTATTGCTGGAAGCGATTATACGGCCGCATCTGGCACGCTGCAGTTTGCGGCGAATGAGACAAGCAAGGTTGTCTCGATCTCATTCATTGACGACAGCACATCTGAAGCCACCGAAACAATGTCGGTTGTGCTTTCCTCTCCATCAGATGGAGCAATTATTACAACGGCAACCGATACGGTGATGATCATAGACAATGACACCGAAGTATTTGTGCGCGTGAAAGGAGGAACAAGTTGGGAAGGCACAAGTTTGATTTATGGCATATCCTTGAGCCAGCCTGCCCCCGCTACGGTCTCGGTCGATTATCAAACTGTTGCCGGCACTGCCACCAGTGGATCAGACTATCAGCATACAACCGGGACAGTGATCTTCAATCCTGGAGAATCCCAGAAAGCCGTCGGGGTAATAACGGTCCATGATTCTATTTCTGAAAGCGACGAAACTGTTTTTCTTAATTTGTATAATCCGATAGGACTGACAATATCTGTCGGTTCTGCATTCGGCACAATAAGAAACATGAATGGTCCTCCATAACATTAATTATTATCTAAATCTTATAATTCCGGAAAAAATATGCTCTGCAATTTTCGATTAATGCTGGCAACGACAGTTGTGCTCCCGATCAGCCTTGTGGCTGGCACGGCCTATGCCGAGCCGCCCGCCATGAGCAGGTCGATCGGAACCGGAGTAACTCCTGCCGCTGGTTGGACGCAGTTGGGATCGTCGACGACGCACACAGCGGGTATTGCAAGTTCCACTGTTGCCGCGCCGGAAATCAGGGCCCTTGCCCGGTCATTGAGCCGTGAAGGCACTCTCAGCGGTGATGCTCTGGCGCGGCGGGTTCTCGACTATGTGCGAAACAACATCGAAACCGAATTCCGTTTCGGTCTCGGGAAGGGCGCGCGTGGAGCAATCATCGATCAGTCGGGTACGCCCTTTGATCAGGCAGACCTGATGGTTCGCATTTTGCGGGAAGCGGGGGCTACGGCTTCATTCCGTACGGGTACGATTACCCTGAGCGCAGACCAGTTTGGAAAATGGACGGGTCTGGTCACGGGCCTCTCGGAGCAGAACCAGACCTTTACAGTCAGTGCCAAAGCCGCCTGCCAGTTTCTCGCAGATGGCGGGATCCCTGCGCAGGTTAATGGTGGGAGTGAGTGCGCGACCCGCAGTGGCAATCTGTCAACTGTGACATTGTCGCATGTCTGGGTCATGACCGGTGGAAAGGCCTATGATCCTTCCTTCAAGTCGAATGTGTTATTTGCCGGTATTGATATACCCGCAGCGATGGGGTGCGGGACCGCTTCTGCCCCGACATGCGGGAGCACCTTGCAGACGTCAGTCATCAACGGTGCGTCCACCGGCACGCAATACGGCGCGCCCTATGTGCAAAACCTCAATAGAGCCGGCCTTGAAAGCAGGTTGACTACGCAGGCGCAGAACCTTCAGAACGCGATCGAAAGTCAGAATGCTTATTCCTCCGTCGGACAAATTGCCGGTGGTCGGAAGATAATTCCTGTACAGCTGACCTCGGCGTCATCGACCCTTTCCTACCAGCAGACTGTCAACGCCAACTGGTCGGGCAACATTCCTGATCAATACAGAACAACCTTCAACGTCCAGATGCATGGATTGAACGCGACGGTTTTTGCAGACGAAATCGCCGGAAAGCGGATCAAGCTCACCACATCCTCACCGAGGAACTCGTGGTCTCGTACAACGGAACTTGTTCTCGATGGAGTCGCAGTTGCCTCCAACACCACTACGGTAACGGGGCCAGGTATTCCAAACGATATAACAATTTCAGTCAATCATCCGTTTGCCGCATCAGCGGGATCGTACGGCGATCAGACGAGTGTGGTCCAATCCGATACGGATCCGCGAGACAGCGATCTTTGTATACGAGTTTCGGAAAATCAGAAATTTTGCAATATGGACCATGTTTCATTCAACAGCCTGGTGTTGGATGTAGGATCTACCGGGAGCGGCCGTGAGCCTCACTTTTCGGCCTTGCTTCTTGATGATGTTGAAGAACAGCTGCGCCTTGAACATGTCGGCCTGGAAAACCTCTCGTCCGGGCCGGCAACGCTGGCAGCCTGGGGGGGGCAGGTTAATCTCGCTTCCCGAATTCTGGAAGGTATCTCACAGAGCAGGATTAACCCTCTGCACAGTTTGGGTACCTTGTTCGTAGGGCAGGACGGGGAGCGCTATTTCAATATCCGGTCCGCGGCGGCCATAAACAGTCGTCAGGATAACAGCGCAAATGAAGTAGCCGCCTTCGAGACTTATGCGGCTTTGGGCGCAGCTATTGAAGGATCAGTCTTGCAGCAGAGTTCGGATGACTACGAGAGTGCCACATCGGTGGCCCTATTCAAGCTGATGAACGACAGTTCAACGAGATTCTTTGATGCAGACGCGACCACGATATCAGCCGTTCTTAATGGCTCATCCGGCTATAGCACGGCGCAGAAAGCGCTGCTCAGCTCGTATGCGGCAAGTGGCTACAGGGTCATAGTCCCCAACAAGGGGCGAGTGGGGGTGATCAATATCAGCCCCGGAGCGACCTACGATATATATATGGTTCCCGAGCTGGCGTATAAATCCGGAAGCGTCTCATATCTCATCAATGAACTCTATAAAGGCGCTGGAGCTCTTGGGGGAGATGAGACTGTTCCGGAGGAAGCTGCGCTCCAGCATGCGCGGATTTCCGATGATTCCCTGAGAAGTTCCAAATATTGGGGCGTTGACCTCGCGAGCGGAAATATAAACATAAATCCGATACCGGACGTTCAGGCCGGATCTGGCAGTAACAGCCTGTCTTTTCGTCGAAGCTACACGAGCGGCGCTCCGGCAATCCACACCTGTTCGACGTCTCTTGGCGACTACTATATGTTTGCAAGAACGAGCTCCGATCCTCAGAATGACGGAACCGCACTCCTTGGCGGATCGTGGACGCACAATTTGAATAGTAATGCCGTATTGACGAGCAGCGGCGATGCTGCATTCGGGCGGGATAATGCGCTTCAGGCCTCGGGTGCAATTGCCCGGATGTATGGCTTGTTTGATTTGGCGAAAGAATCGAATTTTCAGAAGCGGATGTCGTCCGTTTTTGTAACATATTCGTTGATTAACAGCTTTCTCAGGAACGGTATCAAGATCAGTGGGCCTACGCGCTCGTTCACTTTCAGCAAGTTGCCAGATGGCAGTTTTGAAGAGAATTCGCCGGAACGGCGAGCAACGGTTGCTGTAACGGGCGCCCCTTCTGATCCGTTTATGTTGGGTACTTCGGTAGTCCGCGACTATTCCAGCTACCTGTTCACCGTAAGCGACGGCAACGGAGACAAGATTTCATACTCTCCGTCGAGCATGGTGAGGGTGCCGAATACATCAAACTATGTTTCTCAAGCCCGTTATGTCGCCAACCAGGTTGAATATGGCAGCGGCATGCTTGATAAATACACATATATTGAATCGATCTGGGATCTTACAAACGCAAAACTGAAGTCACTCTCTGATGTGACTCGATCGAATTCCGAAAAAATATTATTTAATTATAAAGAGCAGGCCGGCTGGATTGCGGGTTTTCGTCGTATTTCCTCAGTCGGTGACGGGGGTGGGCAGACTGCATCGTATACTTGCGATGATACGGGGTATTGGTCCGGAGACAATGTTGATGAACTCCGAGCGCTCGAATGCCCGCTGCAGGCAACCGGGCTTGATAACGGCGTCACCTCATATGCATATGCTTCTGGCGATGGAACATATGCGAATTCGCAACGACCGGATCGCGTATTGAAGGCGATATATTTGCCTTCAAGTTCGACAGTGCCCTTTCTTGAAGTCGGCTATGACCCGATGGTGCATGTGGCATCTGTCAAGGATGCGAGTGCCCGAACCACAAGGTATTTTGTCGGATCGGTGTCAGACGAAAAGTGGCGGATAGGTGAGGTGCGGGATCCGCTTGGAAACGTCACAACCAATGTGTTTGATGACAGGAATTCACTGATATCGGTGACGAATCCCTTGGGGGCGACGGCAACCCGGCACTTTGACCCCGTAGGAAGACTAATCCGCGAGATTCAACCAGAGGGCAATGCGGTCGAATACACCTACGACCGCCGCGGAAATGTGCTGAGCGAGTGCCAAATCGCGAAGGGAAGGGTCGTCTGGTCCTCTCTGAACGAAATCCAGAAGCTGGGTGCTCACTGTAATTCGTCGCTCGGAGATCTGGTCAAGACGACGGCTTACATCGGCGGCCCGACGGCGCGGGCAAAAGACTGCGCCAATATGAAAACCTGCAACAAGCCGACACATGTGATTGATCCGCGCGGCTACCGGACGAACTACACCTGGAGCACGGCGCATGGCCAGTTGTTGAGCGAAAGCTCTGGGCTGGATTCGGCCGGACTCAGTTGTGCGATCGGGAGTGTTTGTCCGCAGACCACCTATGGTTACACAGCTTTTACAGCAAATGGTGCGACATTTTATCTTCTCACCTCAAAGGTCGAGAAGCTGGATGCCAGTGCTGTAAGAACGACCAACTATAGTTATGATGCTGCCAATCGCTATGTGCTCAAATCGATGAGTATCGTGGCGGATGGGCAGACCCAGACCACCTGCTATGGTTACGATGCTATTGGGAATCTGATCAGTTCGACCGAACCCCTCGGTGTCAGCGGAGGCTGCTCGTGAGGAACAGGCGAATGTACAAATCAGCTCTCGTCGCGCTTGCCGTAGCTTCGCTGCTCTCTGGAACCGCTTTTGCCCAGACGGCTGCCTCGTCTTATACAACTGGCTATCGCTATGATGCGATGCGTCGTTTGACAGGTGTCATCCAGCCAGATCCTGACGGTACTGGTGCGCTCAAATTTGCCGCAGAACGTTACACGTATGATGCAGATGGCGTGTTGCTGAAGAAGGAAATCGGTGAACTGGCCGGTTGGCAGTCGCAAGCTGTCGCACCTGCCTCCTGGACAGGTTTCACTCTCCTGCAATCGGTAGAATACGCCTACGACGCAGCCGGCCGAAAGCTGTCTGAACGTGTAAAGGGTGCGAACGACACCACCTATTCCCTGACGCAGTTCAGTTACGATGCAGCAGGACGTCTCTCCTGCACGGCTTTGCGGATGAATGAGAGCGCGTTCTCGACCCCGCCATCCGATGCTTGTGCACTGGGCACCTCGGGAAGCCAGGGGGCGGACCGGATCAGCAAAAACATCTATGATGCTGCTGGTCAGGTAGTGCAATTACGTCAGGCGGTCGGCACACCGCTGGAGCAATCATATGCAACCTACAGTTTCACCCCTAACGGCAAACGTGAATATGTGGTGGATGCAAACGGGAACAGAAGCAAGTTTGAGTACGACAGCTTCGAT
The DNA here is from genome assembly GCA_001898545.1 of Sphingomonadales bacterium 63-6. Classification (GTDB taxonomy): domain Bacteria; phylum Pseudomonadota; class Alphaproteobacteria; order Sphingomonadales; family Sphingomonadaceae; genus Andeanibacterium. Next base: position 5,992 of record MKUB01000086.1, read on the forward strand.
CGGCAGAAGAAGTGGATTTTCCCTTCGTCCTCGAAGCCTGCTGCATTTAACCCGGCCAGTCCGACAGTAGCGTTGGCAAGCGCGGGGGCGATCAATACGGCCGATTACGAAGAATATGGATATGATGCGAACGGAAATCGCACTTCTCTGAGGAAGCGGGATACATCCATCCTCAGTTATCAATACGATGCGCTGAATCGAATGACGCTGAAAACGGTCCCGGAAAGGACAGGGCTCCCTTCGGTACACACGCGCGATGTCCATTATTCATACTCACTGACGGGTTCGCAGACCTCAGCTCGTTTCGACAACACCGCTGGTGCTGGTATTATCAGTACTTATGATGGTTTTGGGCGTGTTGCGACAGAAACCAACACGCTGATCGGGGCTGGCCCAGTGCTCGCCTATCAATATGATCGTAACGGAAATCGTACCCGGATCACCCATAACGGCAGTCAGTCGTTTGACATGACGTTTGACGGTTTGAACCGCCTTAAGGAAGTGAAGAGGGGGGCGACGATACTGGCATCAGCCAGCTACACGAACCGAGGAGGGGTGGCTGCAATTGATCGCTACAACGCTGCGCTTGACCAGGGCTTTACTTATGATTCTGTAGGACGACTGCAGTCGCTCAATCTTCAGCAGGGTACGAATTCGAGCAACGCCAGCTGGACGTTCACACGCAATGCGGCTTCGCAAATCCGGACGGAAGTCCGCACCAATGATGCGTATGCCTGGGACGAGCGGGTCGATTCGAATACCGGCTATGTCGCTAACGGGCTCAATCAATACTCCCAAATTGGCACCGTTGACTTCTGTTATGACGCGAACGGCAATTTGACCGCGGACGGCGAGAATGCCTATCTTTATGATATCGAAAATCGCCTGGTTGAAATGCGCATGCGGATCTCCACCGCTGTATGCCCGACAGCTCAAAGCGGTTACAGTGGTAGTCTGCTGGGAGCCTTGCAATACGACCCCATGGGGCGACTTCACGAAGTGAAGAGTTATAGCAACGATGCTCTCGCAGGCGTGACCCGTTTCGTCTACGACGGAAACGCGCTCGTGATGTCATACGACGGAAATAACGCTCTGATTGACCGCTATATACACGGCAGTGATGGCGAGGCAGACGATCCCCTGATCTGGTATGCGGGCTCGGGGACAGCGGACAATGCGATCCGCAACCTTTACGCAGATGCTCGTGGATCGATCGTGCTTGTGGCTGATCAGGGTGGGGCTGCGCTCGGCACTAACACCTATGACGAATGGGGCTCGCCAGATCCGGACAATGTTGGGCGTTTTCAGTTCACGGGACAAGTCTGGCTGCCCGAGATCGGGATGTACTATTACAAAGCCCGCGTTTACTCCCCTCGCCTTGGTCGTTTTATGCAGACTGATCCCATCGGATATGAGGATCAGATCAATCTTTACGCTTATGTAGCAAGCGATCCGCTCAATAACATTGATCCAACGGGCACCTCTTGCGTCCAAAATGAATCAGGAGCGGACGTGTGTACGATAGATGATACGAAATCATTTTTGGATGCCGGATATTCAAGGTCTGAGATTAAGCAGCTTGCTCAAAATTACGCCAACGCGGTAGGGCAAGCGCGAAGATTCGGTGATCAAGAAGTTGAATTGATAGTAGGGGATCGCAAATTTACTACAACTGGGACAGAGATCGCCGAAGGGCTTTCCAATGCATATGTTCAATTTGATCCTAAGACTGACGGGATTGCCACAATGGCAGGTGGCCCGCGTACCAACGGGAACACATTTCGCGAACTGAGCCTGCGAGATAACCCCAAGGACCTACCATTTGTTCTGTCCGTGAGTTCGAAAATGTTTCATGCTTATGGTGAGGGAGGGGATACGTTAAATGTCCAACAATCGAAGACATTTTTGCATGAAGGAATTCATACCGCGCGAGGCGAGGTAGTAACAAAGGGTATGCGAGGCTTCCAAGCCAAGCATGATGGGCCTTATGATGCTACTGCTAGCCGAATATGGAAGTCTAGATGAGAATTCCGCGCTTGTTTCTTATTCCGACCATCCTTCTGACTTCATGCAGTGGGGAGAAGGATGTATGTTACAATAATAATGGGCCATTCTATTATAATAGTGACAATGAAAAACTTAAAATTGATTGGGAGGGTGGTGATTCTGTAAGATTGTATTTTTCTGAATCAAATGACGGTAAAATTGCTGAAAGCAGGTCTATCCGTGTTCGGAGAGTTGATGGGTTGTTGGTTGTTGGAAGTATGTTTGTCATCCCGGATGATGTCGATTTGAAGGAATGGAATTTCGGCAAGATTGAATGTAAGAAGGTGGGTTCATTTAATGAAAAAAGTGAATTCAAGGCATTATGTTTAAATAAAATTACAATGCAAAAATTATTATTTAAATATGACAATAGAATTGGTGTGACATTTATCGATAATGATGGGAATTTGAAAGAAGATTTTGGGACTGATTTGTTTTTGAAATCGGAGTTTGGGTTTGCTTCTAGGGAGACTTGCTAGAGCGGTGACAAAAGCGGGCGCCGTCGGCTCTATCAGACAGTGAGGTATTGTTAGGTTGAGTGGCGCAGACCGCATGGAGCCCTCGAGCAGATTTTTCATCCAGTACCATGCGGACCGCCCGCTCACGAACGTCCGGTGCAAACTTGTTCGTCGTCTTGCTCATCGTAGACCCTCACTCTCAGGAGTTGGGGCCTCCGGCCATCCCGGGGCGGTTCAATTCGCCTGATTGGATGCCTTTGAGTTTGGATAGGACTAAGTGGCAGATGTGGATTGGTCAGTAGGCCATCTGACTCTCACAAAACGATCACCCAGTTCTCATCTTCATCATCTTGGGCGCGCCACCTTTCCTTAGCTATCCCCCTTCCGCCCTCGGGGATCGGGAAGGAAAATCGCGAGAAGGCCTATCGCCGGCAGGTAAGCGCACAGGGAGTAGACCATCTCGATCCCCGCGCGATCTGCGATGTTGCCCAGAACGGCCGCGCCGATGCCGCCCATGCCGAATGAGAAACCGAAGAACAGGCCGGAGATCATTCCGATCTTCCCAGGCACCAGTTCCTGCGCGAAAACCACGATGGCGGGAAAGGCTGAGGCGAGGATGAGGCCGATGATTACCGTAAGCGGGCCTGTCCAGAACAGGCTGGCATGCGGCAACAGCAGAGTGAAGGGCAATGCGCCGAGGATCGAGAACCAGATGACATATTTGCGGCCGAACCGGTCGCCAAGCGGCCCACCCGCGATGGTCCCGACCGCGACGGCTCCCAGAAAGACAAAGAGATAGATCTGGGCAGTTTCCACGCTCACGCCGAAGCGGTGGATCAGATAGAAAGTGAAATAGCTCGTGAGGCTGGCCAGATAGACATATTTGGAAAAGATGAGGGCGAGCAGCACTGCGATGCCGCCCAGAACCTTGCCCCGGGGAAGAGTAGGGCGGACTGTTCCGCCGGATTTCGTGGTTCCGAGGCGGGCAAGGCCGTGGTTGCGATACCACTGGCCGACATTCCACAGGATAGCGCAGGAAAGCAGAGCGAGTAGTGCAAAGAAGGCAAGGCTCGACTGTCCCCAGCGCACGACTACAATCGCGGCAGCAAGCGGCCCCAGCGCCGAGCCGGCATTGCCGCCGACTTGGAACATCGACTGCGCCAAGCCATGCCGCCGGCCTGCCGCCATGCGGGCGACCCGGGAAGATTCGGGATGGAAGACCGATGACCCCATGCCGAGCATTGCGGCACCGACCAGCAAGAGCCAGTAGCTATGGGCGACCGAGAGCAGCAGAAGGCCCGCCAGGGAAAACAGTGTGCCTCCCGGCAGAGCCAGGGGCGTGGGGCGTTTATCGGCATAGAGGCCGACGAGTGGCTGCAGGATCGATGCAGTGAGCTGATAGACGAGCGTGACCAGCCCGACCTGGCTGAAAGACAGTGCCAGTTCCGTTTTCAGATTGGGATAGATCGCCGGCAAGAGCGATTGCATCATGTCATTGAGCAAATGGCAGAAGCTGATCGCCACAATGACTCCGAACACCGTAGTATTGGTATCGGTATCGGTCTGGGGCGGTGTGGCTTTGGTGGCGTTCATGGCACGTCCGTTGGATTGAATCTGAGGTGGCTATAGCCTCTCCCAAACTGTCCCGCCTTCCAGTATGGGTCTTTCACTTTCGCAAATGGGACAGCGGTGATGGCGTGGAACGACCCGGCGCTGATTGAGCATGTTGACCGGCCTATAGTCGCGGTGGGCAATGAATATCCGCCCTCTTTCGAGCTGGACTGGCACCAGCATCGCCGCGGCCAGTTGCTCTATGCGGCGCGCGGCGTGATCGTTGTGAGCACTCCGCATGGTGCCTGGGTTGCACCGCCAGAGCGGGCGATCTGGACGCCGGGCGGATGCAGCCACGCTGTGCGGATGGTTGGTGCGGTCAGCACGCGCAGTGTCTTGATTGAACCGGATGCCCTCGGTTCCCTTGGTCCGGCCAACAAGGTCATCACGATCTCGCCGCTTCTGCGCAGCCTGCTGGAAGCGGCATGCGATATCGAACCGGAATATGACGTGGCCGGGCGGGATGGGATGGTCATGTCGCTTCTTCTGGTTGAACTTACACGGGCTCAAACCGTCCCTCTTGCCGTTCCATTTCCGAAACGCGCCGATCTTGCGCGCAAGTGCCAGGCATTTCTTGAGGCGCCGAGATCGCATGACACCATCGATCAATGGTGTGCTGAACTGGGGCTTGGGCGACGTGCCTTTACGCGAGCGTTCCGGCGGGAGACAGGCCTCAGTTTTGGCGCCTGGCGGCAGCAGGCTTCCTTGCTGGTTGCTTTGCCGCGATTGGCGGCGGGCGATGCCGTCACGACGATTGCGCTCGATCTTGGATATGAAAGCCCGGCTGCCTTCACGACCATGTTCAAGCGTTTCCTGGGCGTGGCGCCCAGCCGTTACCGGCCCATGGAATGAAGCTTGCCGGTCCGACGGAGCAAGGCGCGAAGCTCCGCACCGTGATTAATGGAGTCGCTTGACTTTCCCTCGCCAGATGCTGGATTAGAACATATGAAGAACATTCATCCAGTCGAATCGGTGAGTGCGCTATGCGCGTTGCAAAAGAAAATCGCCGGAATCGGGACGCGCCAGCAGGATTCCGTTCCGGTGCCTCTTGGTTGTGCCGGGCTCGATGCGGTGCTTGGCGGCGGGCTGGCGCGAGGGCGATTGCACGAGGTCTTCGCGGCGGAGCCGGCCGAAAATGGCAGCGCGGCAGGCTTCGTGGCAATGCTGGCTTGCCTGGTGAGTTCCGGGGGGGCGCCATTATTCTGGCTGCGCGAAGAGGCTGCGGGGCGGCATGGTTTTCTGCATGCGCCGGGATTGAGGGAAATCGGCATCGATCCGGCACGGATGGTGCTGGTCGTCCTGCCCGATCCGGTGGCACTGTTGCGTGCTGCGGTAGATGTGGTGCGCTGTGCCGCCGTGGGGGCGGCAGTGATCGAATTATGGCGCCGGCCGCGTGCGCTCGACCTGACGGCGAGTCGGAGGCTGGCGCTTGCGGCGGAGGCTTCGGGCGTCACTCCACTGTTGCTGCGGATAGAGGCGGAACCCGGGCCCAGCGCTGCGCAGACCCGCTGGAGCGTCAGCGCGGCGCCTTCCGTGGCGCTGGAGGCGCGAGCACCGGGCAGGCCAGCTTTCACAGCCGAATTGTTGCGCCAGCGGGGCCGCCCCGATGGCGGATGCTGGCATCTGGAATGGGATCGTGACGGGGCCCGCTTTGACGCCGCGCCGCTATCTGGCGCTATGGTTACCTCTGCTGCCGACGGATCGGTGGAGCAGGGCGAATGGCGCCGCGCAGGCTGATGCGCCGCTCGCCTTTGTCGAGAAACAGGGCGGCGCGATCCGCATTGTGGCGCTTGATGCACAGGCGTTGCGGCTGGGCCTTGCGCCCGGCCTGACCTTGGCCGATGCGCGGGCGCGCGTTCCTGAACTTGCCGCGATCGAGCATGATCCCCATGCCGACCGGCTCTGGCTGGAGCGCATTGCCGATGGCTGTGACCGTTGGACACCTCTGGTCGAACTCGATCCGCCCGACGGGGTGACGCTCGATATTACCGGCTGTGCTCATCTGGTCGGTGGGGAGGGGGAACTGGCGCGGCAGGTTGAGCAGTGCTTTGCCGCTGCCGGCATTTCCTTGCGGCATGCTCTGGCCGGAACGCCGGAAGCAGCACAGGCGCTGGCTCGTTTCCAGACCGTGCCCGCCGCCGATGAGCATCAGGCGATCCGCCGCCTTTCCATCGCGGCCTTGCGGCTGGACGAGGAGGCGGAAATTGCGCTGCGCCGTGCCGGGTTGAAGACTCTGGGCGATCTTGCCGCCCGTCCTTCCGCTCCGCTCGCTGCACGGTTCGGGGCAGAGATGGTGGCGCTGCTCGGTCGTTTGCTGGGCCATGCCGACAGTCGTATTTCCCCTCGCCGGGTTCCACCCGCCCTGATTTTCGAACGATGTTTTGCGGAGCCCATCGCGCGTACTGAAGATGCCCTGACTGTGCTGGACGAGCTCGTTCGCGAGGCTGCGGGAGTTCTGGAAGAACGGCGGGAAG
>MKUB01000087.1:0-8597 GCA_001898545.1 Sphingomonadales bacterium 63-6
CCGACCAGCACCGCTCCGGACACATCGGCCAGCGCGGCGGAAAGCAGGGGCGCGGCGGTCAGGCAAATCGCATCCGTCCCCGGCATGACCTCCGAGAGCGTGGCGATCCGGTGCAGATGGGGGTCCACCGTCAACACACCGTCAAACCGGTCCGCCAGCAATCCGGCGATCACGCGCTGGCTCACGGCCTCACCTGGGTTGAAGGCGATGTCCTGCCGCATATAGGCCAGATAAGGCGCGATCAGCATCACCCGCCGCGCGCCGTTTTCCCGCAAGGCAGCGGCCGCGAGCAGCAATTCCACGAGCCGCGCGTTGGGATCGTCCAGCGAGCGATAGAGCAGCGCGGTGCCTTCCCACGGCTCCACCCGGACAAGGCTCTCCCCATCGGGGAAATGGCGGACGCTGACTTCGCGCAAGGTGATACCGAGTTGCTGTGCCAGGCGGGCGGCCGGTTCGGCGCATTCGGCAAAGGCGAATAATGCGGTTTCCATCACGCGATGCCGTATCCTGAATTCTCGCCGGCAAGATCGCGCGCGAAGGCCAGTCCCGTGTCCGAATTGGCGTGAATGCGATAAAGCGGCTCGTCCACCGCCACCTTGCTCCCCACCTTGTGCAGCAGGTCGATGCCCGCGCCCTTGTCCATCGGCGCGCCGGCAAGACGAGCGATCCGGGCAATACGCTCGCAATCGATGCCCAGAACAGTCCCGTCCCGTGGAGAGAGGATTTCGTGGCACTGGGCGCCCGGCAGGTACTGCTCCTGGCAGGGGCCTTGCGCCGCGATCAATCGTTCCATGGCGGCCAGCGCTTCCCCATTATCCAGCAATTCCCGCGCTCTGCCGAGCCCTTCCCCGCCCTTCAGCGAGGGGTCGAATTCCAGCATGTGCCCCGCCAGCAGCAGGCCCCGTTCGCGCAGATCCTGCGGCGCATCGGCTTCGCAGCGCAGCACCGCCATCACGTCCCGCGCTTCCAGCACCGGCCCGATCCCGCGACCGATAGGCTGCGAACCGTCCGTGAAGACAATGTCGGTAACAAGGCCGATGCTGCCCGCCACATATTCGAACAGCTTGCGCAGCCGCACCGCATCGCTCTGTGTCCGCACCTTGGCAGTGGGGCCGATGGGGATGTCGATCACCAGATGAGTGGACCCGGCGGCGATCTTCTTGGACAGAATGGAAGCGACCATCTGCTCGAACGTATCGAGCCGCAATGGCCGTTCGACTGAGATCAGCACATCGTCCGCAGGAGACAAGTTCACCCGCCCACCCCATGCCAGGACGGCATTTTCGCGCGCGACAATCTCCTGCATCCGCGCCTCGGTCAGGTCGACCTGCGCCAGCACTTCCATCGTGTCTGCCGTGCCGGAGGGCGAGGTAATCGCGCGCGAGGATGTCTTGGGGCAGATCAGGCCGTGGGCCGCCACAATCGGCACCACGATCATGGAGGTGCGATTGCCCGGGATGCCGCCGATGCAATGCTTGTCCACCACCAGCGGCGCATCCCAATGGAGGCGATTGCCGGCTTCGATCATCGCGCGAGTGAGCGCCAGCGTCTCATCCGTGCTCATGAAACCGGCGCAGGCCACCAGAAAGGCACCGATTTCCATCGGGGAATATTGGTGGGAGGCGACATCGCGGATCACCGAAGTGATCTCCCCCTCGCCCAGAGTGTAACCGCCGATCTTGCGGCGCACATATTCCAGGCTGGCCGGGGCCAGCGCCTGTTCGAAGCTGACCTCTGTGCCTTCGGGCAGGCCAAGGCGGCGGAAGGCCTGTTCGCCCAGCCCGATTTCACCCGGCGCGACGATGGCTGGATCATCCACCAAAGCCAGCGTTGCAAGGATTTCCCCGCAATCCGCCTTCACCCGCAGCTTGCGCAGCGCCTGAAACTGCTCGGGCGAATAATGATTGCCGTGACGCAGCAGGAATGCGGTGTTTTCCGGATGAGTATCTATCGGTATGCGCCGGATTTTCGGCATCGCCCTGCCCTTGGAATTACTCTCCGGGCTTTAGGCAGTTGCGGCGGCCCTGTCACTCATTCGCTGGAACTGGCTTCCCCTCCGGTTTCTGCCAGCCTGCGGGCAATAACCGCACAGGCAATCAACTGCAGCTGATGGAACAGCATCAGCGGCAGGATGATGAGCCCCACCTGCGACGGCGCGAAGAGCACGCCCGCCATGGGAACGCCGGAGGCGAGGCTCTTCTTCGATCCGCAGAACAACAGTACGATCGCGTCCGGGCGCGAAAGACGCATCATACGGGCCATGCCCCAGGTCGCGGTGAGCACGATGGCCAACAATATGGAACACAGCGCCACGATCATCGCCAGATCCAGCCCGGTGAGCCGGTGCCACAGCCCCTCCACCACTGCCGCGCCGAAAGCAGTATAGACCACCAGCAGGATCGAGCCGCGATCCACAACCGTCACCAGCTTCTTGTTGCGCTGGACCCACTTGCCGATCACCGGGCGCAGCAGGTGCCCGACCACGAAGGGCAGCAACAGCTGCAGCAGGATCGTCTGGACGGCATCGAGCGAAACCCCGCCACTACCCACCGCATTATGCATCAGCAGGGCAACCAGAGCGGGTGTCAGGACCACGCCGATGAGGTTGGAAAGCGAGGCGCTGCACACGGCCGCCGCCACATTGCCCCCGGCAATAGCCGTAAAGGCGATGGAAGACTGGACCGTGGAAGGCAGCAGAGCGAGGAACAGGATGCCCGTCGCCACCGGTGCGGCCAGGCCCGGAATGGCGGAAAAGCCGAGCCCAAGCACTGGAAACAGCACATAAGTCGCCGCGAAGACCGCAACGTGCAATCTCCAGTTTCGCGCACCGTCGAGGATCGCCTCCCGCGAGAGCTTCGCCCCGTGGAGGAAGAACAGCAGCACGATGCCGATATCCGCAAAGGCCCCGAATATGTCCACAAACACCCCTACCGGGGGCAGCAGGGAGGCGAGGACGACCGTGCCGACCAGCATCAGGATAAAGGGTTCGAAGACTGAGAGAACGCGGCGGAGCATGGGAGGCCTGTCGGTTATGAAAGTGATGGGGGTGGGCTAAGGCGGCTTACCAGGCGGCGACCTGCCCGTCGCTGCGTGGATCGGTTGCGCCTTCCAGAACGCCGTCCGGATGGCGAACGATGGCACCGGCATGGCCCATCGTCGAGGTGAAGGGGGCTACGGTCTCTACTTCATGCCCGGCCTCCCGCAATCTTGCGTATAGTTCCGGCGGGAAGCGATCCTCCAGCTTGAGGCTGGTCGAATTCTCGCCCCAGGTCCGGCCAAGCAGCCAGCGCGGAGCAGTAACCGCCTGCTGGAGGTTCGCGCCATAGCGGGCATAGCGTGTGAAGATGGCCGCCTGCGTCTGCGGCTGCCCTTCCCCGCCCATCGTGCCATAAGCCATCATCCGGCCATCCTCGAAGCGAGCAAGCGCCGGGTTGAGTGTGTGGAACGGCTTGCGCCCGGGTTTCAGCGCATTCCAGCCATCCTCGGCCAGGCGGAAGGAACAGCCGCGATTTTGCCAGACGATCCCGGTTCGCGGCAGGACGAGGCCGGAACCGAATTCGAAATAGGTGCTTTGGATCGCGCTGACCACGCGCCCTTCCCCATCTGCGACGGCGAACCAGGTCGTATCCCCGCCAGCAGGCGGCTGCGGCCAAGGCAAGGCGCGAGCCGGATCGATCTGTGCGGCCATGGCGTCCAGCGCGGCGGGATCGGACAGCAGAGCCTGCGGTGAAGCGGCCATGAATGCCGGATCGCCCACATGGGCATCGCGCCACAGGAAAGCCTGCTTGGTCGCCTCCACCAGCCCGTGGATATGATCGAACTCGTCCATATCCGCCGCGTCCAGCCGGTCGAACAGGGCCAGGATCAACAGCGCGGCAACGCCTTGCGTCGGGGGCGGCATGTTGAGCAACGTCGCGCCTTTGATCGGCACCGCCAGCGCATCCACGTTCTGTGCGCGATGTCCGTTCAAATCCGCCAGCGTGACCGGACTGCCCAGTTCGGCCAGATCGGCCGCGATCAGTTCCGCCAATTCGCCGCGATAGAAACTTTCCGCCCCTTCCTCGCCAATCCGGCGCAAGGTTTGCGCCAGGGTGGGCTGGCGCAGCACTTCTCCTTCACGCAAGGGCTGGCCTGCCGGCTCGAAGATCGTGGCATAAGCGCCGGGCTGGCCGCGCAATTCATCGCCCTTCGCGGCAGCGATATCTGCGCCGCCCAGCGTAACCGCAACGCCTCTCTCGGCATGGCCAACGGCATCGGCCAGAATGCGCGACAGGGGAAGATCGCCTCCCACCGCGTCGAGCAGTGCCTGCCAGCCTGAAAGAGTTCCTGCCACCGTATTGGCTGCCAGCGGCCCGCGCCACGGTATCGCATCCATGCCGGAATAGAGTGAGAGATCAGCCGTAGCCGCAGCCCCGCCACAGGCGCTGATCGCATGGGTGCTGCCATCGGGTTCGGAAACGAGCCAGAAACTGTCCCCGCCAATCCCGGTCATATGGGGATAGACCACCGCCAGACAGGCGGCCACCGCCACTGCCGCCTCTGCCGCATTGCCGCCATCCTGCAACACGCCAAGCCCGGCCTGCGCGGCCAGATGGTGCGGCGCGGTTACCATGCCCCGCAAGGCGCGGACGCTATGGAACATCTCGATTCACCCCTTCGGGCCGCGAAACGAGCGCGGCCAAAAAAGCGCGAGGACATGACTCCCCGCCGGAAGGTCACCGGGGGCGGTCGGTGGCCTGGCTGGCCCGGGTGCAGATGGCAGGAGCTTGCGGGACACACCGCCAATGCTGCCACACGGGCGTGAGGCCCTTAGCGAAGAGCTTGGCGAGTGGCAATGCCAGCTCCCAAACCCGCCATGCCCTTCCGCTGATCCATTAGAAATTGAGATATACTCATATTTACATGAATCGATATTGAAACTAGGCAGGCATCCCGGATTCGTGATGGCCCGGCTTCGGGATGAAAGGGGTGTGATTTGTCTCTGGAGGTGCTGGCCCCTTTAGGTTGGGCTGAACGCGAAGCGCTTGAGGCGGCAAAAGGCTTGCTGCTGGACTGGGACGGCTGCGTTGCGGTGAACAACCGCATCCTGCCCGCCGCAGCCCGGCTGATTGCGCGCCATGAGCGGCAGGTGGCGGTAATCACCAATAATTCAACGCATTTGCCCGCGGATTTCGCGCGGATTCTGGCCCGCAACGGTCTGGACATTCCGGAAGAGCGAATCTTCACTGCCGGGATGGAGGCGCTGTGCCATGTTCGCGCCGCCGGCTATCGCCGCGTGCTGATGCTTGGCTCCACAGCCATGCGGCGCCACGCGATGGACCTTGGCATTCCGCTGGTGCGGGACAATCCCGATCTCGTCCTGCTGATGCGCGATGCCCGCTTCAATTATGCCAAGCTGGAACGCGCCGCCAATGCCGTGCGCGAAGGTGCCCGGCTGGTGGTCGCCAATGCCGACCGGACACACCCCGGCCCAGGCGGCAGGCTGGTGCCGGAAACAGGCGCCCTGCTGGCGGCGCTACTTTCCTGCACGGGCTCGCATGGCCCCGCCCCGCTGGTGATCGGCAAGCCCAGCCCCCTGCTGTTCGAGCGAGCCTGTGCTCGCCTCGGCATTGCTCCTCACGAAGCAGTCATGATCGGCGACAATCCCGAGACGGATGGCGAAGGCGCGCTGCAACTGGGTATCCGGCCCATTCTGGTAGGTGGCCAGTCCCCGCTAAGCCTAGACCACCTGCTGGAACCGCTGGCGGCGGAATAATCCGGCTCAGAACCGCTTGATCGACAAGACGTCGAAGGTCTTCTTCAGCACATCGGTTGCGTGGTCGTAATCGGCTAGCGCCAGCCCTGCGATCAATGCGTCCACCACGCAGATCTGCGCAATCCGGCTGGTCATGGCTTCCGTGCGGAAGCGCGTTTCGCGGGCCATGGTGAACAGCACGATATCGGCGAATGCCTGGATCGGCGAGCGAGCAAAATTGGTGACGACAATCGTCTTCGCGCCCGCCTCCTTCGCCAGCCGCGTAGCCGCCACAGTCTCATGCGTGGCGCCGCTGTGCGAAATAGTGATGGTCGCCACATCAGGATCGCAGCGCGATGCGCTGATGGCCTGGATATGACTGTCCGTCACGGCCCGCACATCCATCCCAATGCGCAGCATGCGATATTGCGCGTCCTCTGCAATCGGCGCGGACGATCCGATGCCGTAGATTTCTACCCGCTTCGCCCCGCGCACCGCCGCGACGGCCCGTTCGAGCGCAGCCGGTTCCAGCACGGACAGAGTATCGCGCAGGGCCTGGATGCCCGAATGGAAGACCTTCCGGCAGATCGTTTCCATGTCGTCATCGCGTTCCAGATCCTCATGAATGAACTGGACCGGCTGGACGATTTCCTGCGCCAGGCTGAGCTTCATCTGCTGGAAGCCGGAAAGGCCGATGCTGCGGCAGAAATTGATAACGCTGCCTTCGCTGACGCCTGTGGCCTCGGACAATTCCGTCACTGACATGCCCACGATCTCTTCCGGGCGTTCGAGAATGAACTGGGCGATGCGCTGCGCGCTCTTGGCCATATTGGGCTGAGCCACGCGAATCCGGCCCAGTGCGTTCTCCACCGGGCGGTTATCCGCCTGCGACGCCCTGCCCTTAGCCGCCTTCACCGGCTTGTTCCTGTCTGCCACGCTAACCCCTCCATCCTGTTACCGCACTATGCATACTCAACCGCCGCATCGCCAGCATTGAGTATCACTCAATATCTCCAAGCTGCGGATTTTCCGCTGCTTCCGGGCAAAGACACGCCATTTCCTCAAATTGGAATGCGCATTTCTTACTTTCGTTATCGCACTTAAATGAGTGTTTTTCATTCAAGTGTCACATGGTCCGCATAGTGGCCCTGGCAGGCGATGACCCGAATCGAGCTGAAGCCCCGAGGGGCCACTCCTCAGCCGGTCCGGGCCCCGCCCCGGCACAGTTCCAATTCAGGGGATCAGCGGTGAAGAAACGCTCATATCATTCCGTCGCTCGCATTCTGGCGATGCTGACCGCACCGGCCATCATGGCGACCGGCACGGCACACGCCGCGGAAGCGAGTGCCGAGGCCGAAGCAGGCTCGGCAGAGCAAGGCTCCATCATCGTCACCGGCGAGGCCGTGAAGGCGTCCCAGGTCGCCGAGGAAGCGGTGAAGTTCGGCAATTACGTCCAGGTCGTCTCCTCGCAGGAGATCGAGGCCAGCGGCGCCAGCAACTTCGCGGAACTGGCCCAGTTCCTGATCAAGGGCGCCAATGTGGGCTATTCGCCGGACGAAGGCGAATATACCATCCGTCTCGATGGCGGTGGCGACCGCGATACGCTGGTCGTGCTCGACGGCGTGCCGCTTTATGACCGTGGCCCGGCGCTGGAAGAAATCTGGGGCACCACCACCATCGATCCGCACATGATCGACCATGTGGAAGTGTTCCGCGGCGGCAACAGCCTGTTCTTCGGCTCCAATGGCGGCATCGGCGTGGTCAGCATCAAGACCAAGCGCCCCACCGGCGAAGACAAGGTGGAAGTGGGCGCCAGCTACGGCTCGTTCAATTCCCGCGAATTGTGGGGCAATGCCCAGGCCAAGCTGGATGCCGAAGGCAAGCTGGGCGTGATGGTCTATGGCAGTTCCCAGAACACCGACGGCCCGCGCATCTTCAACCCGGCCGATTTCGTGGACAATGTGGCGGCTGCCGGCGGCATCCAGAAATATCCGCTCAACCGCAACAATGTGGGCATCAAATTGCGTTATGCCCCCAACGACAAGACCGAGCTGACTCTCAACGGCCAGTACACGCAGATCGAATTCCAGGACGCCTTCCCGGATGCCGAAACCTATTCGCCCAACCGCGTGCGCTACCCCATCATCGATGGCGGGATCTCGCATCGCTGGTCGGATGCGGTGCTGACCGAATTCACAGCCTATTGGAGCAACCCCAAGCTCAACAATACCGAGACCTATGCGGAAATCTGCCGCCAGCCGGCCGGGTGCATCAATCCGGACAATGGCAAGTCGGTCGCCTTCGGCAAGGCCACCGGCCGCTCCATCCCCTTCGCCAACAAGGGCTTCGGCGCGGATTCGAAGGTCAGCGGCTTCCTCGAATATGGCCTGAACCTGCGCAACACGCTGAGCTTCGAGAACGTCGGAGAGGCTGTGCTGGGCGTCCAGCGCACGTCCTATCGCAACGATTCCGATCCGGTCTTCCCGATCAGCAATGACTGGAACACCACCACCGGCCTCTATGCCGATTTGCGCCCGGTGCTGCCCTTCAGCCCGAATACCGCCATCAGCCTTGCCGGTCGCATGGACTTTTCCAAGGCGTTCGACAGCAAGTTCATCTGGAAGTTCGGCCTGCGCCAGCCCATCGGCGATTTCTACATCCGCGCCAATGGCGGCACGTCCTACAGCCTGCCCAAGACCAACGAGCTTTATGCGGACAGCGCCACCCTGGTCGGCAATCCGGACCTGAAGCCCGAAACGACCGAGACCTATAATGGCGCAATCGGTTTCCAGAAGGATCTGGGCGGCGCCAATCTGCGGATTGAAGGCGGGTTGTTCCATACGGACATCACCAACCGCATTCA
>MKUB01000087.1:8668-12468 GCA_001898545.1 Sphingomonadales bacterium 63-6
CCGATCTGGACCTGACGATCGGGAAGCAATGGGTGCTCAACCTCGGCTTCACCAAGCAGGACGCGCATCTGAAGGGCTCGGACCTGCAGATCAACGAAACGCCTGAGTTCATGATCCAGGGCACGCTGAACTGGAATTCGCCCGACCAGCGCTTCCACGTCAGCCTGTTCCCCCGTTACCAGGGGCCGGAATGGTCCACGGGCGGCCTGAACAACAAGCTGCGCCACAATTTCGGCAATTACTTCGTGATGAACGGATCGATTGCCTATTGGGCGGGCGAGGAACAGCAGCACCGCTTCCAGCTGCGCGTCGTGAACATCTTCGATGCGAAATATGCCGAACGCTATGGCTACGGCAACATGCGCTACTCCGAGGCATTCGTCCGGGGCGAAATCACCACGAGCAGCCCGGAATATTACTTCGGCTATCCGTTCGAAGGGAAGCCGCGCAGCGTGTTCCTTTCCTACTCCACCACGTTCTGATGCACCTCGCCGGGCGGGGGCACCCCCACTCCCGTCCGGCACCCTTTTCCTGAGGACAGATCCTTGGCCCTTCGCCGGTGGACAGTTTCATTCGCCCGTCATGCCGCAGGCCTAGCCGCGCGGTTGTACACGCTTTTGCGCGAAAGGACGGGACGATGAAACTGAAGTTCAAGAAAGCTTTGTTGCCACTGACGGCGCTGGCATTCGCCGGGCTGGCAGCTTGTTCGGGCAAAGGCGGAGAGGCGAATAGTCAGCCGCTGCATGTTCTGCTGATCCCCGCCGATGGCGGCACCGAAAGCGGCACGCTGGCCGATTACCGCCCCCTGTTCGACGCTGTCGGCAAAAGCGCGGGCATTACATTCGACCTGAAAGTCGCCCAGTCCTATGGCGCCGTGGTGGAGGCCCTGTGCAGCGGCAATGCCGATGTCGCCTTCGTCGGTCCGGTTACCTATCTGCAAGCCAGGCAACGCGACTGCGCCCAATTGCTGGCAGTAGGCGTGAAGGATGGCCAGTCCGTCTATTATGCCGGCCTGTTCGCACCCAAATCCTCCGCAATCAACACGATCGCCGATCTGAAGGGCAAGGATGTGGCGTTCGGCGACGTCAATTCCACATCCTCCTTTGCCTATCCCATGGCCATGCTGATCGAGGCGGACGTCGATCCCGTAAAGGATCTCAAGGCGTTGCGCCTCACCGGCAGCCATGCGAACAGCCTTGCCGCCCTGATTGAGGGCCGCGTGGATGCTGCCGCCCTGTCCTTCGATTCCTATGACAAGGCCGTGCGCGAAGGCGTGCCGGGCGCAACCGGGGTGAAGGTGATCGCCCGCAGCGAGCCGATCCCTTACCCCCCGCTCGTGGTAAATACGCGCCTGCCCGAGGCCACGAAACAGAAGCTGCGCGATGCATTTGAAGGCGTGGCCAAGGCTCCCGGCATCAAGCCCGAGATGATCCGCGGCTATGGCGGCGCACAGATCGATGGCTATGACGGCCACTTCCCGCCGGAGAAATTCGACGGTGCCGCGAGCAAACTCGCGCTGGTCAGCGACGAGTTGAAGGGCGAAATCCTGAAGAAGGCGTCCCAGCGGTGAGCCGGACGGGGCTGGATATCCGCTTCGAAGGCATCGGCAAGGTCTGGCCGGACGGCACCAGAGCGCTGGAAGGCGTGGATCTGGCCATTCCGGCCGGGCAATTCTGCGTGCTGCTCGGCCATTCCGGCGCGGGCAAATCCACTCTGCTGCGCTGCGTGAACGGGCTGGAAATCCCCAGCGAGGGACAGGTGGTGATCGGTGGGCAGCCGGTAAATCGCCAGTCCCTGCCCGCCCTGCGCCGCCGGATCGCCATGGTTCACCAGCATTTCGGCCTTGTCGCCCGCTCCAGCGGCGCGGCCAATGTGATGGCAGGCGCGGTGGCGCAATTGCCGCTGTGGCGCGTTCTGGCAGGCATCTATCCGGCTGCCTTGCAACGCCGGGCCTGCGCCATGCTCGAAGCCGTCGGGCTTGAAGAGGCACATCTGCGCCGCCGAGCGGAGCAGCTTTCGGGCGGTCAGCAACAGCGATTGGGCATTGCCCGCGCCTTCATGGCCGACCCCGCGATCATCCTGGCCGACGAACCCGTCGCCAGCCTTGATCCCGCACTCGGGCGGGAAGTGCTCGAACTGCTCAGGGCACAGGCCAGCGAACATGGCGCCACTGTGCTGTGCAGCCTGCACCAGCTCGATCTGGCCCGCGCCTTTGCCGACCGGATCGTGGCGCTGCATCGCGGCCGGGTGATCTTCGACGGTCCGCCGGAACAGCTGTGCGAACGCGATCTGGCCGTGATCTATGCCCGCGCCGAGCCTGCACCATCCTTCGAGCCGCTCCCGCTGAGGGAGGCCGTATGACCAACGCCCCAGCGCCGCGGGGCAGCGCCTGGACCTATCCGCAGCCCTATGGCGCAAAGACGGTCCTCATCGTCATCGCCGCGTTGGCGCTGCTGTTCGTCACCGGCCAGCGTGTCGAAGTGGGCAAGATGGCCTCGCTCACTGGCTCAGCTCTCCTTGCCAGGGTGGGCATTGTCGAGGACGAGGCACCCGGCCAGGGGCTCGGCAATGTCCTGTCCCGCCTGTTCCCGCTGCAGATTTCCGACCGGCAGGACGTGGCCCGGATCGACGATTTCGCCCCCGAACACCTCCCGCCCTTCGCCTATGTCGAGCAGGTCCGTTCCACCGAACAGGCGCTGAACCCGGCCACGCTGCAGCTGGAATCCCGCCCAGTGACGAGGACCTATCTGGTCCAGCCTCTGGGTTATCTCGGCCATGTCGCGATCAAGATTCTCGAAACGCTGGAAATCGCGCTGTGGGGCACGCTGGTGGGCGTGATCATGGCCTTGCCGCTCGCCATGCTGGGCGCGCGCAACATCATGCCCTATGGCGCGGCGCGGTTCGCCGCCCGGTCCGCCGTGGGCTTCCTGCGGGCGGTGCCGGAACTGATCAGCGCGCTGTTCCTGGTGATCGCCTATGGCTTCGGACCCATCGCGGGCTTCATGGCTCTGGGGCTCCATTCCGCAGGCGTGCTGGGCAAATTCTACGCCGATGACATGGAAAATGCCGACCCTCGCCCGCAGGAGGCACTTGCCGCCATCGGCGCCAGCAAGTTCGCCATCTGGCGGCTCGCCGTGGTGCCGCAGGTCATGCCGCAATTCGTTGGCGCGACGCTTTACGTGCTGGACCGCAATGTCCGCATGGCCACGGTGATAGGCCTCGTCGGCGCGGGCGGCATCGGGCAGGAGCTGAAGGGCCGCTACGACATGTTCGAATATGGCCATGTCGGCACCATCCTGATCGCGATCTTCCTCGTCGTCCTGGCGCTGGACCAGCTTTCGGCCCGGCTGCGGCGGCGCTTCCTCTGATCCATTCACCCAAGCAGGAGACGGTCCCGTGAAGAACAACAGGCGCGATTTTCTCAAAGGCCTCGGCACACTGGGTGCCGCCAGCGCCTTCCCGCTGAGCATCGAGCGGGCGCTCGCCCTGCCCGCCAGGCGAGTGACCGGCACGATCAAGGATGTGAAGCACATCGTGATCCTGATGCAGGAGAACCGCAGCTTCGACCATTATTTCGGCACCATGAAGGGCGTGCGCGGTTTTGGGGACCGGCACACCGTGCCCCTGCCCGATGGGCGCAGCGTGTGGGAACAGTCCAACGGAGCGCGCGCGCTGCCGCCTTTCTGGCTGGACACGGAAAAGACCAATGCGATGAAGGTGCCCGGCACGCCGCACAGCTTCTCCGACGCGCAGGCCGCTTGGAACCAAGGCAGCTTTGGCCTGTGGCCGAAGTTCAAGAC
>MKUB01000088.1:0-8059 GCA_001898545.1 Sphingomonadales bacterium 63-6
AACGCGCAATTGCTCCGCTCGCCAGAGCGGGCGCCTGATAGCACCGGCCCGGCCCCGTCCGTCCTCGGTTGTCTCACCCCCGGCGTCAGTCCGCATTCGCCAGCGGAGGATTGGGTGTGTCCGGTTCAATCGTCATCCCGGGCTTGACCCGGGATCCCGCTTTTTGGCGCTCGCAGAGGCGCGGAGGCGCTGAGAGTGTTGCGCCTATCTATATCTCGTCATTTCCGCGAAAGCGGGAACCCAGCAGCAACCGTTGGAACTGGGTTCCCGCCTGCGCGGGAATGACGAGGGGGGATACAGCGCGGCCTCATCTCAGCGCCTCCCCGCCTCCGCGAGCGTCAAAATTCCGCCCTTCACACGGCGCGCTTACTTCCCCTCACCTTCCCCCTGCCATGCGCCGCCCAGCGCCTTGTAGAGCGCAATCGCCGCGCCTGCCTTGCCCGCGCGGGCCTGGGCGTCCTGGCGTTGGGACTGGGCGAGGCGCAGGCGGGCCTGTTCCAATTGCAGGCGGTTCGTTTCCCCCTTGTCGAACAGCAGGCGGGCAAGGGTGAAGGCCCGGTCCTCCCGTTCCAGAGAACTGGCCGCATTGGTGCCGGACCGGGCGGAGGCGGCGAAGCGGTTGGCGGCGCCTTCGCTTTCCGACAGGGCCTTTACGATGGCCGCCTCGTAGGATGCCGCCGCGCCATCCGCCTTGGCATCCGCCGCGCGGATTTGCGCGCGCACGCGGCCAAAATTGAACAGGGGCCAGCGGAAGAAGCCGCCCGCCAGATAACGCAGGCTCTCCCCTGTCACCAGATCGTCCAGCGATTGCGCCTGTAGCCCGATGCTGCCCTGCAGGGTGAAGCGCGGATAGAGATCGGCCTTGGCCACTCCGATACCGGCAGTGGCGGCGGCCAGTTCCATTTCGGCGCGGCGAATATCGGGCCTGCGCTCCAGCAGGTCGGAGCGGATGCCGCTGGCAATGCTGTCAGGCGCGGTGGGAACCGGGCCGCTGCTCGCCAGCAGATCGGGAACCAGCTGTTCGGGCGGCGTGCCCACCAGAGCCGCGAGGCGATAGGCCGCCGCGGCGACATCGGCCTCCGCCTGAGCCAGTGCCGCCGAGGATGCTTCTCGCTGGGCTGTGGCCTGTTCCGCCTCCAGCCGCGATCCCTCGCCCGCGCGGGCGCGCATATCGGCCAGCTCCGCCAGTTTCGCGGCGGCATCCTGTTCGGTCCGCGCGGTGGCGAGCTGTTCCTGAGCGAGGCGGAAATCGACATAGGTGCGCGCCACTTCCGCCGTCAGCGACACCACGGCATCGCGCCGGGCCCATTCGGCCACCTGTTCCATGGCGCGCGCCCGCTCCACCTCGCGGCTGGCGCGGCCCCATGTATCCACTTCCCAGCTGGCATCGAAACCGCTGTCGATCAGCGGGAATTCCGGATCGAAGCCGGGGATCTTGCTCACCGGGAACTGCCCGTTCTCGCTGATGCGGTTGAACGATGTGTCGCGCGTCATGGTGACCAGCGGCATCTGCCCGCCCTGCGCGGCTTCGCGCATGGCGCGCGCCTCGGCAATGCGGGCCTTGGCCTGGCGGATGTCCGGGCTGGAGGCGAGCGCGCGCTCCACCAGGGCGGTCAGCTGCGGATCGCCGAACTGCCGCCACCAATCGGCACTGACCGGCGCGGTGGAGGCAGGCTCCAGCCAGTCATCCGCCATGGCGCTGTGCGGGCGCTGATAATCCGGGCCCACCTTGCAGGCCGCCAGAGCGAGGAGTGGAAGCGATAAAAGAAGGCGGAAACGCATCGGATTACTCCATTCGCGACCGGAACAGCCAGGCGGCGGCCGTGAGAGTGACAAGCGCGATGATCATCAAGGGCCAGAGCTGGTGCAGCACATCGGCGGCGGGCATGCCCTTCAGGAACAGGCCCTGCACGATGATCAGGAAATAGCGCGCGGGATTGATGTGGGTAACGGTCTGCAGCCATTCCGGCATATTGGCGATGGGGCTGGCATAGCCGGAAAGCAGCATCAGCGGCGTAGTGGCCACGAAGCTGCCGAGGAAGCTCTGCTGCTGGGTCTTCGCCAGGGAGGAGACGAACAGCCCCACCCCGATCAGCGCCAGCAGGTAAGTCGCCAGCGAGAGGAAGAACAGCAGATAGGAGCCGGTGAAGGGCACGCCGAACACCAGCTGCGCCACGACCAGAAACAAGGTGCCGTTGCCGAAGCCCACCAGGAAGGGCGGCACCATCTTGCCGATCAATATTTCATGGACGCGCAAGGGGCTGACCAGCAACTGGTCGAAAGTGCCCAGTTCCCTTTCGCGCGCCACGGTCTGGCTGGTGATGGCCAGACCGGCAATGGCCACGATGATGACGATCAGCGCGGGCAGGGTGAACCAGATGAAATCGAGCGAGGGGTTGAACCAATTGGTCACCTGCGGCCCGCCTTGCATCTGCGGGATCGCTTCCACATCCATCTGGGCGGTAATGCCCGAGACATAGCCCGCCACGATCTGCGCCGCATTGGAGCGGCGCCCATCGAGCACCAGCCCGACCCGGCCCGGCGTGCCCTTGTCCAGCGCGCGGTCGAACCCTTCCTCGATCACCAGAGCGGCGATCACCTTCTGGTTGTCGATCGCCTGGCGCAGATCCTGGGAGGAGCGCAAATAGACGATGTTGCGGAAATTGGGGCTGCCCGCGATGCGCTGGACCAGTTCCGTGGCATGAGTGCCGCCCGAACGATCCAGCACCGCGACATCCACATTCTTCACATCCAGCGTGGTGGCGAAAGTGAAGACGAACAATTGCAGCAGGGGCGGCAGCACCAGCACGATGCGCGCCTTCGGGTCGCGCAACATCGCCCAGATTTCCTTCACGATGCTGGCCTTGAGACGCTGCATCAGTCGAGGCTCCTTCTGGTGACCCGGAAGGAGAGGAAGAAGAACAGGAAGCCGAAGCCCAGCATGATCGCGATATTGGGCAGGAAATGGCCCCAGATGTCGCCGGTGAGGAACAGGGTCTGCAAGGAGGGGATCAGATAGCGCGCGGGCACGGCATAAGTGATCGCCTGAATCCATACCGGCATGGAGGAAATCTCGTACACGAAGCCGGAGAGCAGGAAGGTGGGCAGGAAGGAGGAAAGCAGTGCCACCTGGCTGGCGACGAACTGGTTCTTCGTGGCCGAGGAAATGAACAGCCCCAGCCCCAGCGCGGGCATCAGGAAGGCCGAGGCGATCACGTAAAGCGCCAGCAGCGATCCCCGGAAAGGCAGGCCGAAAATCGCCACGCCGATCACGGTACACAAGGTCATCGAGGCGAGCGCGAGGAGATAATAGGGCAGGATCTTGCTGGCGACGAATTCGGCCATGCTCAGCGGCGTGGCGAGCAGCGCCTCCATCGTGCCGCGTTCCCATTCGCGCGCCACCACCAGCGCGGTGAGCAGCGTGCCGATCATGGTCATCACCACCGCGATCGATCCGGGCACCAGGAAATAGCGGCTCTTGAGCGCGGGGTTGTACCAGAAGCGAGTGGAAAGCTCGATCTGCGGGGCCTTGTCCAGCATGCCGGGCATGCCTTCATTGGCCGCCCAGGACTGGAACACGCCCTGTGCATGGCTGGCCACGAAAGTGGCGGTATTGGGCTGCGATCCATCGGTCACGATCTGGATCTGGGGCAGGCGCCCGTCATGCAGATCCTTGCCGAAATCCTGCGGGATCACGATGATTCCGCTGATCTGGCTGCTGACCATCAAATGCCGCGCCTCCGCCCGGTTGCGCATGGGCAGAGTGTGGAAATAGGGCGAGGCGGCATAGCTGCCGGAAAGGGCGAGCGCGGGCGCGCTGGAATCCTCCACCACCACAGCCACGCGCGTGCCCTGCGTATCGAGCGACACGGCATAGCCGAACAGGAACAGCAGCAGCAGCGGCATGGCCAGGGCGATGAGGAAAGTGGACGGATCGCGCGCGATCTGGGCGAATTCCTTGGCCATCATCGCCCGCAGGCGCCGGGCGCTGAAGCGGACCGGCGCGGGGCTGGCGCCGGTGCCGGGAGCGGGGGCAGGATCGGGCGCTTCGCTCATGCCGCAAGGTCCCCATTGGCTTCACGGGCGAGATCGCTGGCCTCGATCAGGGCGATGAAGGCATCCTCCATGGTCGGGTCCGCCGCGCCCTTCATCGCGCCGGCCTTTGCCTTCAGCGCATCGGGCGTGCCGGTGGCGATCTGTTCGCCGCGATAGATCAGCGAAACGTCATCGCAATATTCGGCCTCGTCCATGAAATGAGTGGTGACCAGCACGGTCACGCCCTTTTCGACCAGCCCGTTGATATGGGTCCAGAACATGCGCCGCGTGACGGGGTCGACGCCCGAAGTCGGCTCGTCGAGGAACAGCACCGGCGGCTGGTGCATCACCGCGCAGGCCAGCGCGAGGCGCTGCTTGAAGCCCAGCGGCAGGGCGCCCGAATTCATGGTGAGCTTGTCGCCAAGGTCGAAAATCTCGATCATCGCATCCTTGGCCCGGCGCGCCTCGGCCCGGCCGAGATTATAGGCGCCGGCAAAGAAATCGAGATTCTGCGCCACGCTCAGCTCGCCATAGAGCGAGAATTTCTGCGCCATATATCCCAGGGATGCGCGGGCTTCCGCCGCCGAACGGCGCAGATCGTTTCCGGCCACCGCGCCATAGCCTTCGCTCGGCGTCAGCAACCCGCACAGCATCTTGAAGGTGGTGGACTTGCCCGCGCCATTGGGGCCGAGCAGCCCGTAGATCTGCCCCTGCGGAATGGCGAAATTCATGTCGCGCGCGGCAGTGAAGGCGCCGAAATTCTTGGTGAGGCCCTTGGCCTCGATCGCGGGGCGCTCGTCTTGCGGGATGGTGCGGTAATTCTCGGCCAGCGCGCTGGTGCCCCGGGGGCCGCCGCCGAGAATCTCGATGAAGCCATCCTCGAAACGCGGCACGCCGGGGGCAACCTCCGTGCCATCCCCGGCGGCGAAGGATTCGGCACTGGGCACATCGCTGCCATCGCGCAGCAGCAGGCGGACCGAGCGGCCCTGGATCGTGCCGTCCATGATGTCCGGCCGGTCGAGCGTCCGGGTCAGGAAGCGGCGGCGGCGCGGCTCGAAACCGCTGACCTGGATGACGCGCCCTTCCGCCCGCCCGGTCAGTTTGCCCGGCGGGCCCTCGAACAGCAGACTGCCTTCATTGAGCAGATAGACCCGGTCGCATTTCTCCGCCTCGTCGAGATAGGCGGTGGACCATAATATGCCGATGCCCTGCGCGGTCAGGTGCTGGACCATGGCCCATAATTCGCGGCGCGAAATGGGATCGACGCCCACGCCCGGCTCGTCGAGCAGCATCAGGCGCGGGGTGCGCACCAGCGTGCAGGCAAGGCCCAGCTTCTGCTTCATGCCCCCGGAAAGATTGCCCGCCAGCCGGTCCTGAAAACGGGCAAGGTCGGTAAATTCCAGCAGCCGCGCGAAGGTTTCCTCATGCTCTTCTTTCGGCAGGGCGCGCAGCTCTGCATAAAGGTCCAGATTTTCGCGGACCGTCAGATCTTCATAGAGGCCGAAGCGCTGGGGCATGTAGCCCAGCTGGTCGAGCATGAGTGCGGGCGGCTGGCCAAGAATGGCGATCTCCCCCTCATCGGGGCGGAGCAGCCCGGCCAGCAGGCGGATCAGCGTGGTCTTGCCCGCCCCGTCCGGCCCGACGAGGCCGGTAATGGCGCCTGCCTCCACCGTCATGGAAACACCCGCCAGCGCCGGGGCGGCAGCGCCCTTGAAGCGCTTGACGAGGCCGCTCGCCCGGGCAATCGCCTCGCGAGGGCGGCCAGTATCCTGAGACCTATCGAGTGGGGGGGCTTGCGGCATGGCGGAGCTCTTCCTGCCGCCGCCTACTTGCCCAGAACCACTATCGTTACCGGCTGGCCCTGCCGCAGCCTGTCATCCGGGTCCGACACCGTGATGCGCATGCGATAGACCAGATCGGTGCGCAAATCCTCTGTCTGCACGGTCTTGGGCGTGAATTCGGCGCGCGGAGAAATGAAGCCGATCGTGCCGTGATAGGTCTTGTCGTTCCCGTCCGCCTTCACCTGCACCTTCATGCCGGGCGCCACGCGCGACAGGTCGGTTTCCGCCACATAGGCGCGCACACGCAGGGGCCGATCGATGGACAGGGTCAGCACGGTCTGCCCCGGCTGGACGATGGCGCCCGGTTCCTGCGCGCGGGTGACGACCGTTCCGGCAGTGGCGGCGCGCAGGGCCGTGTCGCCCCGGTCCACCATCAGGCTGCCGCGCGCGGCCATGGCGCTCTTTAGCTGGGCCTTGGCCGCATCGATCTGTTCGCTGCGCGCGCCCTGATCCAGTTTGGAAAGCACCTGCTGCGCTTCGGTAAGCTGGGCCTGCGCCTGATCGCGCTGGGCCACAGTGGCCTGCCACACGTCGCGGCTGATCGCGCCGGGCTCCACCAGCGACTGGCGGCGATCCACATCCTGCTGGGCCTTGCGCAGGGCCACCCGCGCGGCTTCCACCTGGGCGCGGGCCTGCCCCTTATCCTGCGAGCGGCTGCCATTCATCAGCTCAGCCAGCTGGGCGCGGGCCTGCGCGATCATGGCATCGGATTCCGCGATCCTGCTGTCGAGCGGGGCGGGATCGACCAGAGCGAGAAGCTGGCCCGGCTCGACCTTGTCCCCCTCGTCCACATCGACCGCGGCGATTCGCCCGGCCACGCGGAAGGCCATGTCCACTTCGCGAATGTCGACATTGCCATAGAGCGTCAGCTCTCCATCATGGCCCCGGCCGATCAGCCCGAAGCCATTGGTGGCGACAGCGGCGATCAGCACGATGGCGGCGCCGGCAAGGGCGAGGATACGCTTCCCGTTCATTCTGTCCCCCCTGTGAGGATGGCGATTATCGTAAGGCGAATCTGGCTATGCGGCAGCGCGATCCCTTCAGGCGCTGCCCGCATTTTCTAATCCGTTCGGATCGACAACTCAATCGGCTGCACCGATGGGCATGCGCGGAAATTGGGCATGACTCGAACCCCGCCGGCAAAATACCGGGGGCTGGAGCCATCTGATCTCTAGGAGATGGTGCGGTCGAGAAGACTCGAACTTCCACGGGCTTTCGCCCACAACGACCTCAACGTTGCGCGTCTACCAGTTCCGCCACGACCGCAAAATCGACAAGAGCCGGAAGGGCCCTCGCGGGGTAGGAGCGGGCCCTTAGCAAAGCAGTTTCACCCCTGCAAGCGCGCTGGCGACCTATTTTTCGCCAATGAGGAAACTTAGCTGGGCTTCCAGCCGATTTCCGCGAATTTGGCGGCCTTGGGCACATCCGTAACCGCTTCGTTGATCGTCACGCTTTCCCCGGGGGCAAGCGTGCGCTGGGGCGGTGCGATTTCCCAGCTATAGACGATGCGTTCCCGTCCATCGCGCAGCACGATCAGAATCGGCGGCAGGTTGCGCGTGACCTTGCCGACATTGGTGACCGTGCCGCTGGCCCCGAAATATTCGATGCCATTGGGCAATTGGCGCCGGTCCTGCTTGTTGGCGGGGAAATCCAGCACCAGATCGCTCTGCCCCACGCCAAAGGTCGGGCGGCTGACCGGCACCCAGTCCGGCAGGCCCCAATAGCTGACCGCGACCACCGAACCGAGCGCGAAGACCGCAAAAATCGCCGCCGCATAGGTCCACAGCCGCAAGGTGTTGCGGCGGCGGCGGAACGGCGGCTCGTGATCGAAGCGGGAATAGCGATCCTCGCCATAGACATCCGCTTCGCTGAAAGGCGGCGGCGGGGGCATATGATCGCCCATGATCGCCTGCGGCGGTTCGGGAGCCCTGAACGGAGCGGGAGAAGGCGCGGGAGCAGGAGCGGGCCGCGGGTCGGGCTCTACCGGAAAAGGTGCGGCCAGCCCGGTGAAGCCGGGCCGTGCATCGGGTTCCGGTTCATGCTCCGGCACGGGCGGAGGCGCCGGGCGTGCGGCAGGCTGCTGAGCAGGGGCCGCGCGCGTTTCCGGCCGGGGAGGCGGCGCCGATGGTTCCGGCGAAACGGCGGGGGAAGCAGGCGGCGGCGCCTGCGCCGGGGCTGGCGCC
>MKUB01000088.1:8092-12313 GCA_001898545.1 Sphingomonadales bacterium 63-6
AACCAGCTATGGCGGCATTTGGCGCACCTTACGGTACGGCCTTCTATGCCGATCGCGCTATCGGGAACCACATAACGCGTCGCACATGCTGGGCAGGCGATGATCATTGTGTGACAGCATTAGGCACATGCGCGAATCGCCACAAGAGTCGCTGTTTGTGCATCAAGGCCGCGTGTGCCTTTTTTCCACACCGATCACCGGCTATAGCCACCCCACATGGACGAAATTAACCCTGCCACGCCTTTGGTTGCGGATTTGCCCGGGGCATGACGATGCCTGAGGGGGATATCGTCCAGTTCGACAATGTCGGGCTGCGTTATGGTGCTGGCAAGGAAGTGCTGAGCGACATTTCCTTCACGCTCTATCCCGGCAGCTTCTATTTCCTCACCGGGGCCAGCGGCGCGGGCAAGACATCCCTGCTCAAGCTGCTCTATCTCGCCCAGCGCCCTTCGCGCGGGGCGATCCGCATGTTCGGCACCGATGTCATCACTCTACCGCGCGCGCGCCTGCCCGCCTTCCGTCGCAGGCTGGGCGTGGTGTTCCAGGACTTCCGGCTGGTGCAGCACCTTTCCGCCTTCGACAATGTGGCCCTGCCCCTGCGCGTTTCCGGCGTGCGCGAAAGCGAGATCACGCGGCCCGTGGCGGAAATGCTCGAATGGGTCGGCCTGGCGGATCGCGCCGATGCCCGCCCGGCCACGCTTTCAGGCGGGGAACAACAGCGTGTGGCCATTGCCCGCGCCGTGATCGCCCGGCCCGACATGCTGGTGGCCGACGAGCCGACCGGCAACGTCGATCCGGAACTGGCGCTCAAGCTGCTGCGCCTGTTCGAGGCGCTGAACCGGCTGGGCACAACCGTGGTGGTGGCCACGCACGATTTGCATCTGCTCAAGAATGTGCCCGAATCGCTCATCATGCGGCTCGACAAGGGCAGGCTCAGCGACCCTACCGGAGCGCTGCGCTATCCGCCCCGGCGCCCCTTCTCCCGCATCGAGGAGGAGGAAGCACTGTGAGCTGGCTGCGGATGGAACGCAGGGCGCAGCTGGTGCCGCAGGCGCGCATGGCCGGGCCGGTGCCCTGGGTAATCGCCATCATGGTGGCGCTGACCACTATCGCGGCGGCGGGCGGCCTGGCGCTCGGCAATCTGGCGCAGGCCGCGCGGGCGGAACTTTCGGGCGGGTTGACGGTGCAGATCGTGGAAGCCGATCCTGCCGAGCGGGAGAGGCAGGCCGAACTGGCCGTGTCGCTGCTGGCCAACGTGGCGGGAGTGGAAAAGGCGCAGCGCGTGGCCGACAGCGAATTGCGCGCATTGGTGGAACCCTGGCTGGGCGAGGATATGGGCGCGGCGGGCGATATGGTGCCGGTGCCCGCCCTGATCGACGTGCGCCTTTCCGGCCCGGTCACTCAGGCGAAATTGCGCAATATCCGGTCCCTGCTGAAGGCACAGGCCCCGGCGGCGCAGGTCGATGCGCAATCCAGCTGGCTGGCCCCGGTCTTCTCCGCCATTTCCTCGCTCAAATGGCTTGCGGCAGGCCTGGTGATATTGCTCGGCGCCACCAGCGCGGCGGCGGTGTGGCTGGCTGCCCGCAGCGCGCTGGGCACGAATCGCGCCACGATAGAGATCGTTCACCTGCTGGGCGGCAGCGATGGGCAGATCGCCCGGATCTTCCAACGCTCCGTGGGGATCGATGCGCTGCTGGGCGGCGTGGCAGGCGCGCTGCTGGGTGCAGGCGCTGTGCTGCTGCTGG
This sequence comes from Sphingomonadales bacterium 63-6, assembly GCA_001898545.1. GTDB lineage: Bacteria > Pseudomonadota > Alphaproteobacteria > Sphingomonadales > Sphingomonadaceae > Andeanibacterium. The sequence goes on from MKUB01000088.1 coordinate 9,838, forward strand.
GGCAGCAATTCGCCGCTTTGGGCTCGGGCATGGTCGCCGGTGGAGGACTTGGCTGGGCCGACTGGCTGGCGATTGCGGGAATACCCTTTGCCGGAGTATTGATCGCCATGTTCACCGCGCGGCTCACCGTGCTCGCGGCGCTCAGGAAGATGCTGTGAGGTTTGGGACGTGATTCGCCGCGCGCTTGGCGCTTTCTTCGTGATCTGGGCCCTCGGGTTCTTCTGGTTCGCCGTGTTCCTGCCCGGACCGGCAGGAGACGAGAAGACCGACGCCATCGTGGTGCCCACCGGCGGGGAGGGCCGCATTCCGCGCGGGCTGGACATGCTGCGGCGCGGAAAGGCGCAGCAATTGCTGGTCAGCGGTGTGGACGGCAATGTGAAACCGCGCGAATTCGCCGCCGAATACAAGGTGGATGGCAAGCTGATGGAATGCTGCATCACGCTGGGCTTCGCCGCGCTGGATACGCGCGGCAATGCGGCGGAAACGGCAACATGGGTGGGGGAACGCAATGTCTCCTCCCTGCGGCTCGTCACTACGGACTGGCACATGCGCCGCGCCGCGCTGGAGCTTTCTTCCGAGATTCCCGGCGATGTGGAGATCGTGGAGGATGCAGTTCCTTCCAAACCGTCGCTGCGCATCCTGTTCCTGGAATATCACAAGCTGATCGCCGCCTTTCTGGCGCGGCTCCTGCCCTGGTGAACGCAATGGGCAATGTAGTGCGCAGCCTGGCCTTTTACGCCGTGTTCTATGGCGGCACTGTGCTGTTCGTGCTGGCAGCCATGGCCGCCCTGCCGCTGGGCCCGGAACGTTTCCGCAAGGTGCCCGACGGGTGGAGTGCATTCCATCGCTGGTGCGTGGAGAGTATCCTGTGCATCCGCGTGGTGGAGGAAGGGCCCCGGCCCGAAGGCGTGGCTTTCTATGCCTTCAAGCATGAGAGCTTCTTCGAGGCGATCGACATCGCCCGCTCGCTGCACCGCCCGGCGCCCTTCGCCAAGGAAGAGCTGTTCCGCATTCCTCTGTGGGGCAAGACCGCGCGCACCTATGGCGTTGTGCCGGTGGCGCGCGAACAGGGGGCAAAGGCCCTGCGCTTCATGCTGAGCGAGGCGAAAGCCCTTGCCGCAACCGGACGTCCGCTGGCGATCTTTCCCGAAGGCACCCGCGTTCCCCATGGCGAGCACGCCCCTTTGCGCGCGGGCTTTGCCGGACTTTACAAGATACTGGGCCTGCCCGTGGTGCCCGTGGCAGTGAATAGCGGGCCGCTCTATCATCGCCTGTGGAAGCGCAAGGGCACCATCACCCTGCGCTTCGGAGAAGCCATCCCGCCCGGCCTGCCCCGCAGTGAAGTGGAAGAGCGGGTGGGCCGGGCCATCAACGCGCTCAATCCGTGAAGCCGCAGGAGGACGATCCTTCGCTGCTGGAGGTGCTGGGGCCCGGCCTCGTCACCGGCGCGGCGGATGACGACCCCAGCGGCATCGGCACTTACAGCCAGGTCGGCGCGCAATTCGGCTATGGTCTGGCCTGGACGATGTTCTTCGGCTTTCCGCTGCTCGCCGCGATCCAGGCGATCTGCGCGCGGATCGGGGCCACGACCGGCAGGGGCATCGCCCAGAACCTGCGCCATCATTACCCCCTGCCGCTGCTGCAAGGGGCGGTGATTTTGCTGCTGCTGGCCAATGTGATCAACCTCGGGGCCGATTTGGGGGCAATGGGCGCGGCGCTGGCGCTGATCGTGCCCGGCCCGGCGCTGGCCTATACGGCGGCTTTCGGGGCGGTCAGCGTGCTGCTGGAAGTGTTCCTCAGCTACGATCGCTATGCCCGCATCCTCAAATGGACCACGCTTTCGCTATTCGCCTATGTCGGCGTGGTGTTCGTTGCCCATGTCCCGGTGGACGAGGCCATACGCGGCACGCTGGTCCCGCAATTCCAGTTCGACAAGGCCCATGCCATGGCTCTGGTCGCCGTGTTCGGCACTACCATCAGCCCCTATCTGTTTTTCTGGCAGGCCGGGCAGGAAGTGGAAGAACAGCACCGCCGCCACATCAAGCCGCTGCATGTTTCCCCCAGCAGCGCCGGTCGGGAATTGCGCCGCATCCGCACCGATACTCTGGTGGGCATGGGCTTTTCCCATATGGTCGCCCTGTTCATCATCATCGCCACGGCGGCGACCCTGCATGCCAATGGGGTGCGCGACATTGAAAGCGCGGCGCAGGCGGCGGAGGCATTGCGGCCTATTGCAGGCGAGCTGACCTTCGCCCTGTTTGCCGTGGGCATCATCGGTACCGGCCTGCTGGCGGTGCCGATCCTTGCCGGTAGCGCCGCCTATGCGTTGAGCGAGGCCTTCGGCTGGGTGGAGGGGCTGGACCGCAAGCCGCGCGAGGCCAAGGCGTTCTATGCCGCCATCGCCGCCGCGACACTGGGCGGGGTGGCGCTCAACCTGCTGTCCATCGATCCGATGCGCGCGCTTTATCTGGCGGCG
>MKUB01000088.1:12349-19773 GCA_001898545.1 Sphingomonadales bacterium 63-6
CCGCTGATGGTGGTGACCATGCTGATCGCCAGCAATCGCAAGGTGATGGGGCCCTTGGCCGTGCGCGGCTGGCTAGCGGTGGCCGGGTGGATTTCCACCGCCGTCATGGCAGTGGTGGCGGGCGTGTTCCTGCTCTCTTGAGAGAGGTTTTCTCGCCTTAACCCTTATGATCCGTGCGCCCGAAATCGGGCCGCGCATCGTCCTGCCCCAGCGCCACGATGGAGCGGCGAATGGCGCGAGTGCGGGTGAACAGTTCGAACAGGGCATCGCCGTCGCCTTCGCGAATGGCCTTCTCCATGATCGAGAGGTCCCCCGTGAAGCGCCGCAGCATCACCAGCACCGCGTCGCGATTGTTCAGGAACACGTCGCGCCACATGGTCGGGTCCGAAGCGGCGATACGGGTAAAGTCGCGGAAGCCGCCCGCCGAATATTTGATCACTTCGCTGCGCGTCACGTCTTCCAGATCTGACGCCGTGCCCACGATCGTATAGGCGATGAGATGCGGGATGTGGCTGGTTACCGCCAGCACCAGATCATGATGCTGCGGGTCCATGGTTTCCACCATGGCGCCCAGCGCTTCCCAGAAGGAGAACAGCCGCGCCACCGATCCGGCGTCCGCGCCCTCGGGCGGGGTGATGATGCACCAGCGCTGCTGGAACAATGTGGCAAAGCCGGCATCCGGCCCGCTCTGCTCCGTGCCTGCAACCGGATGGGCGGGAACCACCGGATTGGCCGGAAATATCTCGCCCAGCGCCATGGCGATGGTCTGCTTGGAAGAGCCGACATCGCTGATCAGTGCGCCTTGCGGAATGAAGGGCGCCAGATCGCGCGCGACAGCGGCAATCGCGCCCACCGGCACGCAGAAGATCACCAGATCGGCATCGCGCACGGCCTCTTCCGCCGTCTCGCACACGACATCCGCTAGTCTGCGTTCCCGCGCGCGTTCCCGCACTGCCGGGTCAGCGTCGAAGCCGGTAGTATGCGTGCCGGGAATATGGTCCCGCACGGCAAGGCCGATGGAGCCGCCGATCAGCCCCAGCCCGATGATCGCGACCGTGCCGAAGGGCGCAGGCGCCGGGCTCATCGCGCGGCTTCCGCCAGTTCGCGCAGGATGGCGGCGATCTCGGTCATCTGCTCGGTCGTGCCGATGGTGATGCGCAGGCCCTGCGGCAGGCCCTGCCCGGGCAGCCAGCGCGTGGCATAGCCGCGCTCGGCCAGCCCATCATGCGCCATCTGCGCCGTCAGCTTGCCCTCGAACAGGGTCAGCACAAAGTTCGCCTTGCTCGGCAGGGGGCGCAGCCCGTGATTGCCGAGGGATTCTAACACTGACACGAAACGGGCGCGCTCGACCAGATTGTGCTGCCGCGAATGTTCGACGAAGTCCTGATCCGCAAGCCCGGCGATGGCCGCCGCCTGAGCCACGCCGGAAAGGTTGAACGGCCCGCGAATGCGGTTTAGCATGGAAACGATCTCGGCAGAGCCCGTGCCCCATCCGATCCGGTCCCCGGCAAGACCATAGATCTTGGAGAAGGTGCGCGTGACCAGCACGTTGGGGGCCGAAGCCGCCAGTGCCAGCCCGCCATCGTCATCCTCCGGCGTCAGATATTCGGCATAGGCCTGATCGATCACGAACAGCACATCCGCCGGCAGAGCGGCATGCAGCCGGGCAATCTCGCCCTTGGGCAGATAGCTGCCGGTGGGATTGTTGGGATTGGCAAGGAAGACCACACGGGTCTTCTCGTTCACCAAGGCCAGCAGCGCATCGACATCCGTGCCGTAATCGAGATCGGGCGCGACCACCGGGGTCGCCCCGCAACGGCGCGCGGCAATATCGTAGACCGAAAAGCCATAGCGCACATAGAGTACCTCGTCCCCCACTCCGGCATAGGCCTGGGCGGCAAGGTTCAGCAGCTCGTCCGACCCGGTGCCGCAGACGATGCGATCCGCCGGAATACCGTTCAGCGCGCCCAGCGCCTCACGCAGGGCGACGGAATCGGGATCGGGGTAACGGTCCGGCTGGGGGGCTGCCTTGCGCGCCTCAAGCGCCGCGGGGCTGGTGCCCAGCGGGTTCTCATTGGCGGAAAGCTTGATCAGTTCGCGCCCGTCCGCACTGCGCGACTTGCCCGGCACATAGGCATGGATCGCGGCGATCCATGGCTTGGGCATGGGGGCTTTTGCGGGCTGCGCTGGGCTGATCTTCTGTTCGGACATAACCCGCGGGCGCATAGCCATGTTCGCGCGCAATTGACAGCCCGCTTGGCGTCCCCCAAGTCGCTTGGCGCAATGGCGACCATTCTTACCTCCACGAGTGCCAAGCTGACCCTGCCTCACGCCCTGCCGCTGGATAGCGGGCAGGCGCTGGAAGGGGTGGAGATCGCCTACGAGACTTATGGCGATCTGTCGGCGGGCAAGGACAATGCGATCCTGATCTTCCATGCGCTGACGATGGACCAATATGTGGCCAACCCGCATCCCATCACCGGCAAGCCGGGCTGGTGGTCCCAATCGGTCGGCCCCGGCCTGACCATCGATACGGACCGGTTCCATGTGATCTGCGCCAATGTGATCGGCAGCTGCATGGGCTCCACCGGCCCGGCCAGCCTCGCGCCCGATGGCCAGCCCTTCGGCATGCGCTTCCCGGTCATCACCATCCGCGACATGGTGCGCGCGCAGGTGGCCCTGCTCGATGCGCTGGGGATCGAATGCCTCCATGCCGTGATCGGCGGATCGATGGGCGGGATGCAGGCCCTGAGCTTCGCGGCCAATTTCGGGGAACGGGCGCAGCGCGTGCTGGCCATTGCCACTACCGCGCGCCATTCGGCCCAGAACATCGCCTTCCACGAAGTTGGGCGCCAAGCGATCATGGCCGATCCCAACTGGCAGGGCGGCGCCTATTACGCCACGGGCCGCGCCCCCGATGCGGGCCTGGCCGTGGCGCGCATGGCCGCGCATATCACCTATCTTTCCGAAGCCGGGCTGACCGACAAGTTCGGGCGGCGTTTGCAGGACCGGGCTTCCAAGAGCTTCGGCTTCGATGCGGATTTCCAGGTGGAAAGCTATCTGCGCCATCAGGGAATCAGCTTCACCAACCGGTTCGATGCCAATTCCTATCTCTATATCACCCGCGCGATGGATTATTTCGATCTGGCGGAAGAACATGGCGGGATGCTGGCCGATGCCTTTGCCGGCACCAAGGCCCGCTTCTGCCTGATCAGCTACGATACGGACTGGCTCTATCCCACTGCCGAATCGCGCAACATCGTCCACGCGCTCAATGCCGTGGCCGCGCCGGTCAGCTTCGTGGAACTGTCCGCTCCCTATGGGCATGACAGCTTCCTGCTGGACGTTCCCGCGCAGGATCGCGTGATCAAGGGCTTCCTGGAATGAGCAGTTTGCGCCCCGATCTCGAAGTGATCGCCCGCCACATTCCCGCTGGCGCGCGGGTGCTGGATGTCGGCTGCGGCGACGGTTCGCTGATGGCCGCCCTGCGCGACGGGCGCGGCGTGGATGCGCGCGGGCTGGAGCTGAGCCCGGAAAAGGTCGAGCTATGCGTCAGCAAGGGCCTGTCGGTGATTCAGGGCGATGCCAATCGCGACCTTGCCGAATATCCCGATGGCGCGTTCGATTACGCGATCCTCAGCCAGACGCTGCAGACGGCGGAGCGGCCGGACCTGATGCTGGAGCAATTGCTGCGCGTCGGGCGGCAGGCTTTCGTCAGTTTCCCCAACTTCGCCTATTGGCGGATGCGTCTTTCGCTGCTGGCCAACGGACGCATGCCGGTAACGCCGCATCTACCGGTCAGCTGGTATGAAACGGAGAATATCCACCACCTCACCATCGCGGATTTCCGCGCGCTGCTGGCGGAAAAGGGCGTGAAGACCGAAGGTTGCTGGTTCTTCGCCCATGATCGGGAAATCGGCTCCACCGGTGCGAACTGGTGGGCGGAACATGCGGTGTTCCAGCTGAGCCGGTAAGACTCGCATTCTCGGTGCTGGATTCAGTTCACCAGCAACACACTGTCATCCCGCGCCAGGCACCACAGGCTAAGGCCTGCAGCTGTCGCGCGGTCCACGGCCATGCCGGTGGGGAGCGAAATGGTCACGAGTCGCGTTGCCCCGGCCCGCACAGCCTTCTCCACGATCTCGTAAGAACAACGCGCAGTAGAGAGGATGAAGCCTTCTGCCGGGCTCTGCCCCTGCTTGGCCAGCGCGCCGATCAGCTTGTCCATCGCATTGTGCCGCCCGACATCCTCGCGGGCGTGGAGGATCGTGCCATCCACAGTGACGAAGGCAGCGGCATGGGCCGCGCCCGTCGCACGGCCTAGCGTCTGGTAATCTCGCAAGCTCCCCAGCGCCCGGAAAATCGCCTGGGGATCGAGCGCGGCGTGATCCGGCACTTTCGGCAGGGGCTTGGCGACAGCATCGAGATTCTCGATTCCGCACAGCCCGCAGGAGCTTTCAGCCACGCGCGCGCGGACTCGTTCGGTCAGTTGTTCGATACCGAGGCCCGTAAGACTGGCCCGCACGATCCAGCCCTTTTCCACCTCGACTACGTCGATGTCGGACAGGTCGGAAGGTTGTTTCGCCAGCCCTTCGGTCAGCGCGAAGCCGAGCGCGAAATCCTCAAGGTCGGTCGGGCTGGCCATCATCACGGCATAGGCAAGGCCGTTGAATTCCAGCGCCACGGGTACTTCCGGCACCCATTGGCGCGCGGCATCGCGGCGCGAACCATCGCGCGCGATTTCGACAGGGCCGGTCATGGCTATGCGCCCAGGTTGGCCGCTCAGGCCGCGCTCTGCTGAGCGTCGGCCTTGAGCTTTTCGATCGCCTCGCGCGCGATGGGCGTGAGCACGGAGAGGTCGTCCGCGAAGATTCCCGCCTTCATGCGCGGGTCCCAGAACTTCCAGATATGCTCAGCCGTCGCCGCCACCGCTTCCTCATGGCCGCGGGCCTTGAGATTGTTGGCAATCTGGTCCGCCATGCGGCGGAGCTTTTCCTGAGTACTGCTCATTCTGCAGGCTCCACATGGGCGATACGGCGCGAACGCTCGGCCTGGGCGTTATATTCTTCCTGCCATTCGGAGGGGCCGTTGGACGGCGTCACCTGAACAGCGGTCACCTTATATTCGGGGCAATTGGTGGCCCAGTCCGAATAGTCGGTGGTGACGACGTTCGCCTGCGTCGCAGGATGGTGGAAGGTGGTGTAGACAACGCCCGGCGCCACGCGGTCGGTCACCACCACGCGCAGGGTGGTTTCGCCGGTGCGGCTGGCAAGGCGTGCCCACGAACCGTCGGCAAGCCCGCGATTTTCGGCATCGGTCGGGTGCATTTCCAGCACGTCCTCGTGATGCCACACGACGTTCTCTGTGCGGCGGGTCTGCGCGCCGACATTGTACTGGCTGAGGATGCGGCCCGTGGTGAGCAGCAGCGGGAAGCGCGGACCCGTGCGTTCGTCGGTGGGGACATATTCCGTCACCACGAACTTGCCCTTGCCGCGCACGAAGCCGTCGACATGCATGATCGGCGAGCCATCCGGGAACTTCTCGTTCACCGGCCATTGCAGCGACCCTTCGCGTTCCAGACGTTCCCACGAAACGCCGGTGAAGGTCGGCGTCAGGCGGGCGATTTCGTCGAGGATTTCGCTGGGGTGGGTATAGTTCCAGTCGCAGCCGATGGCATTGGCCAGCATCTGGGTGATTTCCCAGTCGGCATAGCCATTGGCCGGTTCCATCACCTTGCGCACCGGCTGGATGCGGCGTTCGGCATTGGTGAAGGTGCCGTCCTTCTCAAGGAAGGTCGAACCCGGCAGGAAGACGGTGGCGTAATTGGCGGTTTCGTTCAGGAACAGGTCGTGCACGATCACCAGATCCATCGCGGCAAGACCGGCGGCCACGTGATGCGTATCCGGGTCGGACTGGAGAATATCCTCGCCCTGGATGTAGATCGCACGGAAGGTGCCATCGACGGCCGCGTCGAGCATGTTGGGGATACGCAGGCCCGGTTCCGGATCGAGGCTGACGCCCCAATCCTTTTCGAACAGCTGGCGGGTCGCGCTGTCGGACAGGTGGCGATAGCCCGAAAGCTCATGCGGGAACGAGCCCATGTCGCACGAGCCCTGCACGTTGTTCTGGCCGCGCAGCGGGTTCACGCCCACGCCGCGACGGCCGATATTGCCGGTCACCATGGCGAGGTTGGCAATGGCCATCACAGTGGACGAGCCCTGGCTGTGCTCGGTCACGCCCAGGCCGTAATAGATCGCGCCATTGCCGCCGGTGGCGTAAAGGCGCGCGGCCTGACGCACGGTTTCGGCGGGCACGCGAGTGACGGCTTCGAGATATTCGGGGCTGTGCTTTTCGTCCGAAACGAAACGCGCCCAATCCTGATATTCGTCCCAGTCGCAGCGTTCGCGGATGAAGGCTTCGTCGGCGAGGCCTTCGGTCACGATCACATGGGCAATGCTGGTCAGCACGGCCACATTGGTGCCCGGCTGCAGCGGCAGGTGGTGCTCTGCGTTGATGTGGGGCGAGCGGACCAGGTCGATCCGGCGCGGGTCGATCACGATCAGCTTCGCACCCTGACGCAGGCGGCGCTTCATGCGGCTGGCGAACACGGGGTGGCCGTCAGTCGGATTGGCACCGATCAGCAGGATCACGTCGGAATCCATGACCGAATCGAAGTCCTGCGTACCGGCGCTGGTGCCGAAGGCCTGCGACAGGCCGAAGCCCGTGGGCGAGTGGCACACGCGGGCGCAGGTATCGACATTGTTCGAGCCGAAGCCGCCACGGATCAGCTTCTGCACGAGGAAGGTCTCCTCATTGGTGCAGCGGCTGGAGGTGATGCCGCCCAGGGCGCGGGCGCCATAGGTTTCCTTGATCGACTTGATCTTGGCGGCAGTGAAGCTCAGCGCTTCTTCCCAGCTGACTTCCTGCCAGGGCTGGTCGATCGAATCGCGGATCATCGGCTTCAGGATACGGTCCTGGTGGTTGGCGTAACCCCAGGCGAAGCGGCCCTTCACGCAGCTGTGGCCGCGATTGGCCTTGCCATCCTTCCACGGCACCATGCGGACGAGCTGTTCGCCCTTCATTTCCGCACGGAAGGTGCAGCCCACGCCGCAATAGGCGCAGGTGGTGACTACGGCGCGTTCCGGCTTGCCATGTTCCACCACGCTCTTTTCCATCAGCGCGCTGGTAGGGCAGGCCTGCACGCAGGCGCCGCAGCTGACGCATTCGGAAGAGAGGAAATCGTCGCCAGTCTGGCCGGCGCTGATCTTGGAAGCGAAGCCGCGACCGTCCACGGTCAGCGCGAAAGTGCCCTGCGTTTCGCCGCAGGCGCGCACGCAGCGGCTGCAGACAATGCACTTGTCGGGCGAGAAATCCAAATAGGGGTTCGACGTATCGACGTCCTGCCCCATGTGGTTTTCACCCTG
>MKUB01000089.1 GCA_001898545.1 Sphingomonadales bacterium 63-6
TGGAAGTGCAGGATGGCGGCAGCCAGATCTGCTGCCTCGCTGTGCAGGCCGCGCCGGGCGAAACCGTGATTGATCTCTGCGCGGGGGCTGGCGGCAAGACGCTGGCTCTGGCCGCTGCGATGGAAAACAAGGGCACGCTGATCGCTGCCGATACTGACCGGGCGCGGCTTTCCCGTCTCGCCCCGCGTGCGGAGCGGGCGGGGGCGGTTGTCGCGGAAACCGTGCTGCTCGATCCAGGCCGGGAACCGGCTGCGCTGGCGCCTTGGCACGGCGCGGCCGATGCGGTGCTGGTGGATGCGCCCTGTTCCGGCACGGGCACCTGGCGCCGCAATCCGGAAGCGCGCTGGCGGCTCACTCCGGCGCAATTGGCGCGCTATGTGGAAACGCAGGCCCGGCTGATGGATGTGGCTGCCGATCTGGTGCGCCCCGGCGGACGGCTGGTCTATGTCACCTGTTCGCTGCTGGACGAGGAAGGGGCGGGGCAGGTGGAAGCCTTCCTGAAACGCCATCCCGATTGGCGCGCCGAACAGCCCGTTCTCCCTGCCGGAACCCCGCGCGGCGCGGGAATACGCTTGACTCCCGCCGCCGATGGCACAGATGGTTTTTTCATCGCCCGTTTATCACGGGCATGATAGGCGCTGGTCACGATGTCCGTCATACCGATGTCCATCTCACAATTGTCTGTAACGCTCTTGTTCGTCTCATGGACTGACAAAGGCCACGCAGGATGACCGCGCTCAAGGAGTTCGCGATGCGTTATTTCCCCGCTGCCTGTGCCCTTTCGCTGCTTGTGGCGGTTTCGGCCAGTGTGGGGGAAGCGGGCACCTATCAGGCCGATCCGCGCGCCGCCGCACTGGTGACGCAGGGCCGCGCCCAGCTCAAGGCAGGCACGGTCGATGAAGCGATCAGCTCTTTCGAGGCCGCGCTGGCGATCGATCCGGGCTATTCGGCGGTCTATCTGAACCTTGCGGAAGCTGCGCGTCTCAACGGCATGCAGGGGCAGGCGATCCATTATTACCGCTCCGCCCAATTGCGCGACCCCGGCAATCTCGCCGCCATTTCGGGCGAAGGCGAAGCGCTGGTGGAAAAGGGCGCGGTGGAGAAGGCCCGGCGTAACCTCGCCAAGCTGGAATCCATGTGCGGCACCAAGTGCCCGGAAACCAAGGCTCTGGCGGGGGTAATCGCGGCTGCACCCAAGCCCAAGGTGCTGACGGCGGAAGCGGTCCAGCCGGACCCTGAGATCAGCAAGAACTGATTTCGTTGTCCTGATCTTTTCGTCATTCCTGCGCAGGCGGGCCTGCGCAGGCGGGAATGATGAAGGGCGGGGCGATGCCCACCCTTCTGTCAGTTCCATTCGCCAATCAGATCAGCGCCCGGAATTCCTCCAGAACCGCGCGATAGACGCGCTTCTTGAAGGGCACGATCACCTCCGGCAGCAATTCCGGATCGATCCATTTCCATTCGCAGAATTCGGGCGGATCGTGGGCTTCCAGATCGATTTCGCTGTCCGAGCCGGTGAAGCGCATCAGCAGCCAGAACTGGCGTTGCCCGCGATATTTGCCGCCCCACAGCCTGCCGACCAGCTCTTCGGGCAGGTCGTAGAGCAGTTCTTCCTTGCTGCGCGCGATCAGCGCGGCATTGCTGCCGGTCACCCCGGTTTCTTCCGCCAGCTCGCGCAGGCCGGCGGCGATAACATCCTCGCCATCGTCCATGCCGCCCTGTGGCATCTGCCAGGCGTCACCTTCCTTGTTGTCGATTCTCCGGCCGACGAAGACCTTGCCCTCCCCATTAACCAGCATAACGCCCACGCAGGGGCGATAGGGGAGATCCCATTGGGATGTAGTCATGCAATCCTTTCCAGCGTCGCCTTCATCGCGCCCAGAATAGCAAGCAGGTCGGCATGTGCGCTAGGGATGGCTTTGCGGATCTGGATGAAACCGTGGATATTCCCGGCGAGTTCCAGATAAGTCACATCGCTTCCCGCTTGCACCAGCGCGGAGGCATAGGCGCGGCCCGAATCGCGCAGCGGATCGAGCGCGGCAGTGGCCAGAACCGTGGGCGGCGTGCCCGCGATGGGGCCGAGGACGGGATAGGCCCGCCGGTCTTCCGGATCGAGCGCGTAGCACAGGTTGAAATAATCCATCGTGCTCCGGGTCAGCAGATGGCCTTCCGCGAATTGCGCATAGGAAGGATGCGGGTCGAGCGGATCGGTAACGGGATAGATCGGCGCCTGCATCAGCACCGGAACCGCTGGGGGTTCAAGCATCAGGGACTGGGTGACGACGATGGCCAGATTGCCGCCTGCGCTGTCGCCCAGCGGGATCAGCCCGGTCACTTGGCGGCCCAGCTCGGCGGGGCTGGAGGCAAGCCAGCGCGCGGCAGCTTCGCAATCCTCCGGCGCGGCGGGGAAGGGGTGTTCCGGCGCGAGGCGGTATTCGACCGAGACCAGCGGCAAATCCAGTTCCGCCGCGATGGTGCGGCAGGTCGCGTCATAGCTGGCGATGTCTCCGGCCACGAAGCCGCCGCCATGGATGAACACCAACAGCGGGGAAGGGCCGCGCTCGGCTCGCGGATCATAGAGGCGCAGCGGCACCGGGCCAGCGGGGCCGGGTGCGGCGAGGTCCTTCACCACAGCCAGGTCCGGCCCGGGCAGCTGGATGAACTCCTGCATGGCCGCCATCATCATGCGGGTCTGCTCGATGGGCACGCTGGCGATATCCGGGCGGTTCATTCCCGCCACCATCGCAAGGAAGGCGCGAACATCGTCACGCATGAAAGGCTGTGTCGTGTCCATGAAAAGCATTCTCCCTATCCGGCCGGTTCCCGGCTCGGCGTTTCAATGTGGATAAGCCGTGCCGCGCGCGCTTTCCATCCGCCATTTTGGGCAAGATACAGAAAAACTTGATTGCGACAGGCCTTGGGGGGGCATAGGGGCCGCACCATATTGCGAAATTGGCGCGCTTCCCGCGCCCCGAAGGACAAGACAATGGCAACACTCGCAGCCGACAAGCCGGTCGCCACCGCTCCCGCTCCTGAAGCGGTCGTGGTGCGTTTCGCTGGCGACAGCGGCGACGGCATGCAGCTCACCGGCGGGCAGTTCACCCTGTCCACCGCGCTGGCGGGCAACGATCTGGCGACTTTCCCGGACTTCCCGGCGGAAATCCGCGCGCCGCAAGGCACACTGTTCGGCGTTTCCGCTTTCCAGATCAATTTCGGCTCGACCGAGATCGATACGGCCGGTGACGCGCCGGATGTGCTGATCGCCATGAACCCGGCTGCGCTGAAGGTGAACCTTGCCGCGCTGAAGCCGGGCGGGCTGATCATTGCCGATACGGGCGAGTTCTCGAAGCGGAACCTCGAAAAGGCGAAGTACGACAGCAATCCGCTGGAAGACGGCTCACTGGCCAAGTGGGATGTGCTGGCCTTCGACATTTCCGCGCTGACGATGGAATCCGTGAAGCCCTTCGGCCTTGGCAACAAGGAGGCTTTGCGCTGCAAGAACATGTGGACGCTGGGCCTCGCCCTGTGGATGTTCGACCGTGACCGGCAGCCGCTGATCGACTGGTTGAAGTCCAAGTTCGCCAAGGCGCCGACCATTGCCGATGCGAACATCGCGGCGCTGAATGCCGGCCATGCCTATGGCGAAACGGCGGAACTGGCCGGGCCGCTCAAGAAGCTGCACCTTGAAGCCTATCCGCAGCCTGCCGGGCTTTATCGCACCATCACGGGTGCCGAAGCGGTTTCGCTCGGCCTCGTGGCGGGTGCGCAGCTGGCCGATCTGCCGATGTTCTTCGGCGGCTATCCGATTACGCCTGCTTCGGCGATCCTGCACCATCTGGCGCGGCTCAAGGAATTCGGCGTCACGACCTTCCAGGCGGAAGACGAGATTGCCGCGATCTGCTCGGCCATCGGCGCTTCCTATGCGGGCCAGTTGGGCGTCACCAGTTCGTCAGGCCCCGGCATCGCGCTGAAGGGCGAGGCGATGGGCCTTGCGATCATGACCGAGCTGCCGCTCGTCATCGTCAATTCGCAGCGCGGCGGGCCTTCCACTGGCCTTCCGACCAAGACCGAGCAGAGCGACCTCTATCAGGCAGTCTATGGCCGCAATGGCGATGCGCCGATGCCTGTCATCGCTGCCCGCTCGCCCGCTGACGCATTCGATTGCGCGATCGAGGCCTGCCGCATTGCGGTGCAGTACATGACCCCGGTGATGCTGCTGACCGACGGCTATATCGCCAATGCGGCCGAGCCGTGGAAAGTGCCCGATCCGGCAAGCTACGAGCCGTTCCCGGTGACTTTCCTCACCGAAAAGAACTCCACCGACGAGGACGGCAATGAAAAGCTGCTGCCCTTCGCGCGGGACGAGAAGGGCGCCCGCCCGTGGATCAAGCCCGGCACGCCCGGCCTGATGCACCGCATCGGCGGCATCGAGAAGAACCCCGGCACCGGCAATATCGACTATTCGCCTGCCAGCCACCAGCTGATGACCGACGCTCGCAAGGCGAAGGTGGACGGCGTGGCGCAGGGCGTTCCGCCGCAGGATGTGACGCTGGGCAATACTACCGGCAAGCTGGCCGTGGTCGGCTGGGGCTCCACCTATGGCCCGATCCACCAGGCCGTGCGCCGCGCGCGGGCCAGGGGGCTCGACGTCAGCCAGATCCATGTCCGCCATGTCTGGCCGCTGCCCGCCAATCTGGGCGATCTGCTCAAAGGCTTCGACAATATCCTCGTGCCCGAAATGAACACCGGCCAGTTCAAGACCGTGTTGCGCGACCAGCTGCTGGTGGATGCCACGCCGCTGACCAAGACGAGCGGCCAGCCCTTCCAGATCGCTGAGCTGGAAGACGCCATCGCAGCCTATTTCGACGGTATCCCCGGCAATGAAGGCGGCGAGGTTGAACCCAATTCCCAGCAGCTGCCCAGCCCCGAAACGGTGAATCCATGAACGACATGACCCCCATCACCACCACGCTCAAGGACTGGGAAACCGACCAGGAAGTGCGCTGGTGCCCGGGTTGCGGCGATTACGCGATCCTCAAGGCAGTGCAGCGCACCCTGCCGCAGCTGGGTGCTGACCCGAAGAACACCGTGTTCGTTTCGGGCATCGGCTGCTCCAGCCGCTTCCCCTATTATGTGGAAAGCTATGGCTTCCACACGATCCACGGCCGCGCGCCCGCTTTTGCCACGGGCATCAAGCTGGCCAATCCCGAACTGGATGTGTGGATGGTCACGGGTGACGGCGATGGCCTGTCCATCGGCGGCAACCATTTGATGCATGTGCTGCGCCGTAACGTGAACCTGCAGATCATGCTGTTCAACAACGAGATCTACGGCCTGACCAAGGGGCAGTATTCGCCCACCAGCCGTGAAGGCACTCTGTCGCCTTCCACGCCGCTGGGTTCGGTGGACCGCCCGGCCAACCCCTGCGCCTTCGCGCTGGGCGTGGGCGCGCGCTTCGTGGCGCGCGGTTTCGACGTGTCGAAGAACCTGCCGGAAGTGCTCAAGGCCGCCCATGCCCATCAGGGCGCGGCTTTCGTGGAAATCTTCCAGAACTGCATCGTCTACAACAAGGACGTGTTCAACGATTTCGCCGCGCCCAAGGGCGGGGAAGATCGCCAGCTCTGGTTGCAGGATGGCCAGCCGCTGCTGTTCTCCAACGGCACCAAGGGCATCAGCCTGAACCGCGATACCTGCAGCCTTGAAGTGGTGGACGTTGTCGATGGCGATTGGGAAGCTGCCGGTGTCACCGTGCATGACGTAAAGAACCGCGCGCTGGCGCATATGCTGGTGGAAATGCCCTTCGGCGCGTTCCCCATGGCGCTGGGCGTGATCTATGACGATCCGCGGCCGACCTTCGAAAGCTCTGTGATCGCGCAGAATGCCAAGGCCAGCGAAGGCAAGGTTGCCGATCTCGCCAAGCTGCTCGCGAAGGGCCAGACCTGGACGGTCGAAGCCTCCGACGCCGACCACATCTGACGGGAAACGGGCAGCCCTCTATTCGGAGGGCTGCTCGATCCTGTGGCTTTCCTGCATCCGGCTGGCCAGCAGCCCCATCAGCAAAGCCCATGCCGAGCCAATGCTCCAGCCCGCGAGAATGTCGCTCGGCCAGTGAACGCCGAGATAGACTCGCGAAAATCCGATCACCAGCACCAGCGCCATGGCCGCCAGCATGATGAACCAGCGAACGGTCCATTCGCTGTAATTGCGTGAGACGATGGCGCCCAGCGTCAGGAACACGATGGCGCTGTTCATCGCATGGCCGCTGGGGAAGCTGAGCGAATTGACCTCCACCAGATGATGCACCACGTCTGGGCGCGGGCGCGAGAACAGGTGCTTCAGCCCGGTACCCGCCAGCGCCCCGGTCAGGGTCGCGAAAACCAGCAGAGCGGCCATGCGCCGCTGATGTCGCAGCAAGAGCAGCGCGGTCGCCAGCACTACTGCCAGCGTCAGCACGGTAACCCCGCCCAGCGCCGTCAGGTCCACCATCGCATTGTTGAACCAGTGGGGTCCGATGGGCTGCGAATAATCGGGCGCATGGCGCAGCGCGGTGATGATCGTACGATCGAAGTCCAGCGGTTCCCCTTCGGAAATCTCATGCGCCAGCGCCGCGAAGGTGGTGAGCAAGGCTGCGGCTGCAACGAATATGGGCAAGGCCCGGAAATGGGGCGTTTCGTTGCGGGCGGCGGGGGTGGTCATGGATGGCTTCCTGTTGGGGCTGTCTGGGAGAAATGAAGATTATTGGGGCGGGGGGCAATGGGAGGAGCAGGTGTTGCTGCCTCAATTTCGTCATGCTGAACTTGTTTCAGCATCCATTTCGCCAGATCGAGTGGCGGCCCACGAGGAAAGATGGATCCTGAAACAAGTTCAGGATGACGGTGGGCGGCGCATAGACCTGCCCGAAGAAACACTTTCCTGCCTCTCTCTCCACTGCTTTGATCCTCCGCAAGGTGGTGACGGTGATGCAACCAGGGAGCAGGCGCGTGAATGAAAAGTCACACAGGGCATCGCGGAATTCACTATCAACCCTATGCGATAAAAGGAAAAACTCTCCGAAGGTCACGCAGTTTCACCCCCCGTTCTGCGTCACTTTCACCGGGGTATCTGCATGGACAATCTGACTCATAGCCTCATCGGTGCGCTGCTGGGGCAGGCGGGGCTGAAGCGGAAGACGGGGCTGGCCATGCCCGCGCTGATCATCGGTGCGAACATTCCCGACATCGACGCAACCTGCACGATCTACGGCATCGAAAGCCTCTCCATGCGGCGCGGGCTGACCCATGGGCCGATTGCCTGGGTGGTGCTGCCGCTGATCCTTGCCGGGCTGCTGTGGTGGTACGATCGCTGGCAGGCGAAGCGCGGCACACGCCCCGAAGCGCGATTGCCGGTGCATTTCGGCTGGCTCTGGGCGCTCAGCTTCATCGCCTGCCTTACCCATCCGGCGATGGACTGGCTGAACAATTATGGCATCCGCCTGCTGGAGCCGTTCAGTCATCGCTGGTTTTATGGCGACACGCTGTTCATCGTCGATATCTGGCTATGGCTGGGCATGGGCTTCGCGACGTGGTTTTCACTGCGGAGGGAGAAGCGCGGCGGGGAATGGCGGCGCCCGGCTTGGATCGCGCTGTTAGGCGCGCTCGCCTATATCGGATTGAATTGGGGGATAAGTGAGCGAGCTCGGACTGAAACTTCCGCGCTGCATTCTGATGGAGATCATTCGCCGCTCGTTGTGGTCAATCCGAAACCGGTGACGTTCTGGGAGCGTGAGACGATCCGCATCGATGTGCGGTATGGAAAGACCAGGAAGACTTTCTCTCCAGTCTACCACGTTGGGAACTGGACCTTAGGAACAGGATCATCAAACGAACGCACATTTCCCCCTAGAGCCTGTGCTTGGCCAGACTTCGAAACATTGCGGCAATCCGATCCCTCGCTCGACGCATTTCTCTTCTGGTCACGTACTCCTGTACTCGAAATTGGGGCGAATAATTCGGCGATTCTCAACGATGCTCGCTTCTACAATCCGCTCACAAGGGATCGTTTTTCGGTGGCGGTGAACGGTGTGGAATGCCGAGAACTACCCGTTCAAGATGCGAGCTTGTAACAACATGACCGCCCCCCAAATCGTCTGGCTGCGCCGCGATCTGCGCCTGGCGGATCAGCGCGCCTTTCACACGGCAGCGCAGGCCGGGCTGGTGATCCCCGTCTATGTGCTGGATGACGAGACGCCGAAACACCGCAAGATGGGCGGGGCCAGCCGCTGGTGGCTGCATCACAGCCTTGCCGCCCTGGCGCGCGATCTGGAGGCGCGGGGTTCGCGGCTGATCCTGCGGCGGGGGCGGTGTGACGAGGTTCTGGCCGGACTGGCTCGCGAGACAGGGGCGAGTGCGGTTCATGCCCTGGGCCATGTCGAACCCTGGTGGCGCAATGCGGAGCGGGCGGTTGCGACGGCCTTGCCCGAAGGCGTCGCATTTGAGCGGCATGACGGCCTCTATCTGATGCCGCCGGGCAGTGTGACGAGCGGGCAGGGCGGGCAATATCGCCTCTTCACGCCCTTCTATCGCGCCTTGTCGTTGCACATGCCCCCGCCTGTGCCGCTGCCCGCGCCGGAACTGGCGGCCCCAGCCCAGTGGCCTGCTTCGGAGCGGCTGGAGGATTGGGAACTGCTGCCGACGCGCCCCGATTGGGCCGGCGGCTTTCGCAAGGCGTGGACCTGCGGCGAGGAGGCGGCGCGGGCGCAATTGGCGGATTTCGCCCGGCGCGTCGCGGCCTATGACGAGGCGCGCAATCTCCCCTCCATCGATGGGTCGAGCAGGCTCTCGCCCCATCTCCACTTTGGCGAGATTTCGCCCGCGCAGGTGTGGCACGAACTGGCGAAGCAGGGCGGGGCGGGTTCCGCCAGTTTCCTGCGCGAACTGGTGTGGCGCGATTATGCCGCCACGATCCTGCGCCAGTTTCCGGACTATCCGGAGCGGCCCTACAAACCTGAGTTCGAGCAATTCCCCTGGCGCGATCCTTTGACCGACTCGCAGGCGGCGGAGGATCTGGCGGCATGGCAGCGGGGCCGCACCGGCTATCCCATCGTCGATGCGGGAATGCGCCAGCTATGGAACACGGGCTGGATGCATAATCGCGTGCGGATGATCGCGGCCAGTTTCCTCATCAAGCATCTGCTGATCGACTGGCGCCACGGCGAACGCTGGTTCTGGGATACGCTGATGGATGCCGATTACGGGAATAATGGCGTGAACTGGCAGTGGTCAGCCGGATGCGGCGCCGATGCGAACATGTTCGGGCGAATCATGGCGCCGCTGACGCAGAGCGAGAAATTCGAGGCAGCACCTTACATTCGCCGCTGGGTGCCGGAGCTTTCCGGGATCGATCAGCCCTATATCCACGATCCGGAAAGCTATGGAATGCGGCCTCCTGCCTATCCGCCGAAGCTAGTCGGCCACCGCGAAGGGCGCGAAAGGGCGCTCGCCGCATGGGCGCGAGTGCGGGGGAATGAGGGCGATTCGGGTTAAGCCGAATCGGATTCGCCCATGGCTTGCCCTCACGCCTGCGGAGAGTCATAAATGCGCCATGTCTGTGGAGGGGATCAGACGAGGGGATATGCTGCTTGCGGGCAGCCACCGGGTCCATACCGGGCCCAGCCTGCTCGCGCGCCTGTTTGCCGGGGGCGGCCATAAACTGCTCGATGAAGCGGATGCCGGGCTGGAAACCGGCACTTTGCTCGTCCATTTGCCGGGCGGGGGAATACGGCGACTTGGGGGCCGCGCTCCGGGCTTCGATGCGGAACTGGCTCTCCATGACTGGCGCGCGCTGGTGCGAGTCGCCACGGGCGGATCGGTCGGATTCTATCAGGGCTGGGACGCGGGCGAATGGTCCAGCCCCGACGAAGTGGCGCTGTTCGCGCTGGTCATGGCCAATGGGGAGGCGCTGGGCGACACGGGCCGCGCCAAGGGCCCATGGCGAATCGCCGGGCGGCTGCTCCACTGGCTCAACCGCAACACGCGGGAACGGGCGGAAAAGAACATCCATGCCCATTACGACCTGGGCAATGATTTCTACGGTGCCTGGCTCGATCCGACGATGAGCTATTCCAGCGGGTTCCGGTATGATGCCGCTCAGGGCGTGGCTGGGCTGGAGCCTTCGCAACATGCCAAGTGGGAAAGGCTGGCGCAACGACTCGGCACGCCGGAGAAGCTGCTGGAAATCGGCTGCGGCTGGGGCGCTCTCAGCAATTATTTCGCCTCGCGCGGCAGCAAGGTGACGGGGATCAGCCTGTCCGACGAACAGCTGAACTGGGCACGTCAGCGGCAGGATGGCGGAATCGATTTTCGCCATCAGGATTACCGCGATGTTGCCGGCCAGTTTGACGGCATCGTCAGCGTGGAAATGGTGGAGGCAGTGGGGCGTGAATATTGGCCGTCCTTCTTCGATTGCCTCGCGCGCAATCTGCGCCCCGGTGGCCGCGCTGCAATCCAGTTCATCGCCATGCAGGAAGAGCTGTTTGACGGCTATGCCCACAATGCGGACTTCATCCAGGCCTATGTCTTCCCCGGCGGATTGCTGATCCGCACCAGCGAGTTCCAGCGCCTCGCGGCGGAACGCGGCCTTTCATGGGAGGATCAGGAGGATTTCGGGCTGGATTATGCCGAAACGCTGAAGGCCTGGCGGTTCAATTTCGACCGCGCCGAGGAAGAGGGACGCCTGCCTGCCGGTTTCGACGAGCGCTTCTGCCGATTGTGGCGCTTCTATCTGATGTATTGCGAGGGCGGCTTCCGGGGCGGCGGGATCACCGTCAGCCAGGCAACGCTGGTGAAACGCTGATCCGCTACCTCTAAGATCGCGAAATACTTATGCCGCTTCCACGCGCTCGCGATGGCAGGTGGCGAAATCTTCCTGCACCAGCGCCACGATCCGGTCTGCCACCACTTCCGGCGCCTTTACCGTCTGCGGGTCTTCCCCGGGATAGGCACGAGCGCGCATCGCAGTGCGGGTCGCGCCGGGATCGACAATCGCCACGCGGATTTCGGAAATGCGCGCCACTTCCTGCGCATGGCATTCCAGCAGCGCCTCGAACGCCGCCTTGCTGGCGGCATAGGCACCCCAATAGGCGCGGGGCGCAGTGGCAAGGCTGCTGTTCAGCCCCACAATCCTGGCATTGCGGCTGCGCTTCAGCATCGGATCGAAGGCGGCGATCAGCGCCTGCGTGGCCAGCACATTGGTGGTGATGGCCTGATTGAAGAAGCGTGGTTCGATCTGCGTCACCGGGCCAAGCTGCGGCAGATAGGCAGCTGACAGGATCATGATGTCCAGCGCATCCCAGCGATTGGCGATGGCAGTGGCCAGCCGCGCGATTGCGTCCGGCTCGCCAAGGTCCAGCGGCGCAATCGTGGCGTTGCCGCCCGCATTGTGGATCTGTTCCTCGACTTCTTCGAGCAGCTTGGCATTGCGGCCGGTGATGATCACATGCGCGCCCGCTGCAGCCAGCGCCCGTGCGGTTGCCGCGCCGATGCCCTGACTGGCGCCCGTGACGAGCGCGAGCTGGCCTTCCAGCACTTTGCTGCCTTCAGAACCGGACATCAGGCGACCTTGTTGACCGGCAGGGAAAGCTGCGCGGAACCGTTTTCGCGGCGGGCAAGATCGGTCAGGCTGGTGGGATAATCGCCGGTGAAACAGGCATCGCAATATTGCGGGCAGGCTGCATTGCGCTGCTTGTGGCCCACGGCGCGATAGAGCCCGTCAATCGAAACGAAGGCTAGGCTGTCTGCCTGGATGAAATCGCGCATCGCATCGAGATCCATGCGGCCTGCGAGCAGCTTCGACCGCTCCGGCGTATCGACCCCGTAATAGCAGCCCCAGCCGGTCGGCGGGCTGGCCACGCGGAAATGCACTTCCTTGGCGCCTGCATCGCGCATCATCTGCACGATCTTGAGGCTGGTGGTGCCGCGCACGATCGAATCGTCGATCAGCACGATACGCTTGCCTTCCACGATCAGGCGGTTGGCATTGTGCTTGCGCTTCACCCCGGCATGGCGTGCGCCATCGGAGGGCTGAATGAAAGTGCGGCCCACATAGTGGGAGCGGATGATGCCCAGTTCGAAGGGAATGCCGGATTGCTGGGAAAAGCCGATGGCGGCCGGAACGCCGCTATCGGGCACGGGCACCACAAGGTCGGCATCCGTCGGGCTTTCCAGCGCCAGCTGCACGCCGATTTCCTTGCGCACCGAATAGACCGCCCGATTATCGAGGATCGAATCCGGGCGGCTGAAATAGACATGCTCGAAAATGCAGGGCCGGGGGTTCGGATTGCCGAAGGGGCGATGCGTCTCGATATTGCCCGCATGATCCACGCGGATCAGTTCGCCGGGCTCGACCTCGCGAATGAATTCCGCGCCGA
>MKUB01000090.1 GCA_001898545.1 Sphingomonadales bacterium 63-6
ATCTATGTACTGACGCATGACTCGATTGGCCTGGGCGAAGACGGCCCGACCCACCAGCCGGTCGAACAGGTCATGAGCCTGCGCCTCATCCCCAATCTCAATGTATATCGCCCCTGCGATGCCATCGAGACGGCGGAATGCTGGGCGCTCGCGCTTGAAACGCCGAAGACGCCTTCGGCCCTGGCTCTCTCGCGCCAGAACCTTCCCGCGCTGCGCGGCGAAGGGGATGAGGAATGGACCCCGGCCACTAACCGCTCGGCCAAGGGCGCTTACCGCCTGCGCGCCGCCAAGGCGGATCGCAAGGTTGTGCTGGTCGCAACCGGTTCCGAAGTATCGGTGGCCATCGAAACGGCCGATGCGCTTGAAGCCCAGGGTATTGGCGCGGACGTCGTTTCCGCGCCCTGCCTCGAACTGTTCGACAAGCAGGGCGCCGCCTATCGTAATGACGTAATGCCGCGCGATGCGCTCATCGTGTCGATTGAGGCTGGCACGACGCTGGGCTGGCAGGCCTATACGGGCCGCGACGGTATCAATATCGGGCTGGACCGGTTCGGCGCTTCGGCCCCGGCGGAAGTCCTCTTCAAGCATTTCGGCTTCAGCGCTGAAGCCATCGTGCCGCAGATCACGGCGAAACTTGGCCAGTAAAGACTGGTATCGCAAAGGAGGACACCATGGCGATCAAGGTTGCAATCAACGGGTTCGGACGCATCGGGCGGAACGTGGCCCGCGCGATCTTCGAACGGACCGATCACGATATCGAACTGGTCTCGATCAACGATCTCGGCGATGCGAAGGCCAATGCTCGTCTGTTCAAGCATGACAGCGTTCACGGCACTTTCGCCGGTACGGTGGAAGTCGATGGCAATGACCTGATCATCAACGGCAAGCGCATTCATGTGACTGCCGAGCGTGATCCCGCAAACCTGCCGCATGCCGCTAACGGCATCGACATCGCCATGGAATGCACCGGCTTCTTCACCGACCGTGACAGCTGCCAGAAGCACCTTTCCGCAGGCGCCAAGCGCGTGCTGATCTCGGCCCCTGGCAAGAATGTGGACCTCACCGTTGTCTACGGCGTGAACCACGACAAGCTGACGGCCGATCACGTGATCGTTTCCAATGCTTCGTGCACCACCAACTGCCTTGCTCCGCTGGCGAAGGTTCTGAACGACAATATCGGTATCGAACGCGGTCTGATGACCACGATCCATGCCTATACGAACGATCAGAAGATCCTCGACCAGATCCACTCCGACCCGCGCCGCGCCCGCGCCGCCGCGATGAGCATGATCCCGACCACCACCGGTGCTGCCCGCGCCGTGGGCGAGGTTATGCCTGAGCTGAAGGGCAAGCTGGATGGGTCTTCCATCCGCGTGCCGACCCCCAATGTCTCGGTAGTGGACCTGACCTTCCAGCCGGCTCGCGACACTTCGGCCGAGGAAGTCAACGCGCTGCTGAAGGCTGCTGCGGAAGGCCCGCTCAAGGGCGTTCTGGCCTATTCGGACGAGCCGCTGGTCTCGATCGATTACAACCACTGCCCGGCCAGTTCGACCATCGACAGCCTGGAAACGGCTGTGATCGAAGGCAAGCTGGTGCGCGTGCTTTCGTGGTACGACAATGAATGGGGCTTTTCGAACCGGATGCTCGACACCGCCGGTGTGATGGCGAGCTTCCTCTAAGTAAAAGATTGAACCGTTCGTGCCGCGCGCAGTCGGGGCACGAACGGTAATCCTCTCCGACTGCGCTGGATCATAAGGGCAAGGTGGGCGAGATGGCCGGTTTCAAGACGCTGGACGATGCTGGGGATGTGACCGGAAAGGTCGCGCTGGTTCGCGTCGATCTCAACCTGCCGATGGATGGCGGCCGCGTGACGGATGACACGCGCGTTCGCGCCAGCGCGCCCACGATCCTTGAATTGTCGCGCAAGGGCGCCAAGGTTCTCCTCCTGGCGCATTTCGGCCGCCCCAAGGGGCAGCGCAGTTCCACCCAGTCGCTCTCCATGGTGATCGACGCCGTGCAGGACGTTCTGGGCAAGGAAGTGATGTTCGTGCCCGAAGTCTCCGGTCCGGTCGTGGAACAGGCCGTGGGCATCCTGCGCAATGGCGATATCGCGATCCTGGAAAACACCCGCTTCTGGCCGGGCGAGGAAGCGAATGATCCCGAATTCGCCAAATCCATTGCCGCCAATGGCGACCTGTTCGTGAACGATGCCTTTTCCGCTGCGCACCGCGCCCATGCGACGACGGAAGGCCTGACTCATCTGCTACCGTCCTATGCCGGCCGTTCGATGCAGGCCGAGCTTGAGGCGCTGGAAAAGGCGCTGGGCAATCCGGAAAAGCCGGTGGCTGCCGTCGTTGGTGGGGCCAAGGTTTCCAGCAAGCTTGCCGTGCTGAAGCATCTGGTTGGCAAGGTCGACCACCTGATCATTGGTGGCGGCATGGCCAATACCTTCCTCGCTGCGCGCGGCGTGGATGTGGGCAAGAGCCTGTGCGAGCATGAACTGGCGTCCACTTGCGAGGAAATCCTGGACGCGGCCGATACCTCGGGCTGCACGGTGCATCTGCCCTATGACGTGGTGGTGGCGAAGGAATTTGCCGCCAATCCGCCCAGCATGCGCATTTGCAACGTCCATGAAGTTGCCACTGACGAGATGATTCTCGACGTTGGTCCGCAAGCCGTCGAGGCCCTCGCGGATGTGCTGAAGACCTGCCGGACCCTCGTGTGGAATGGCCCGCTTGGCGCCTTCGAGACACCGCCATTCGACGCGGCCACGGTTGCTCTGGCGAAGACTGCCGCCGCGCTTTCGAAAGAGGGCTCGCTCGTTTCGGTCGCCGGTGGCGGGGACACGGTCGCTGCCCTGAACCATGCTGGAGCGGCTGCTGATTTCACATATATTTCAACGGCTGGCGGCGCCTTCCTGGAATGGATGGAAGGTCGTGTATTGCCTGGCGTTGCTGCACTGGAAGCCTGACACTCACCAAGGAGGGGACGATGATCGAAGCTCAGATGCTGGAACGGATTCGCAACGGGAAGGGCTTCATCGCCGCGCTGGACCAGAGCGGTGGTTCCACTCCCAAGGCGCTCAAGGGCTATGGCATTGAAGATGGCGCATGGTCCTCGGACGAGGAGATGTTCGATCTCATCCATCAGATGCGCGTGCGGATCATCACTTCGCCTGCCTTCACCGGCGAGAAAGTGCTCGGCGCGATCCTGTTCGAACGCACGATGGATGGGCAAGCCGATGGACGGCCAGTTCCCACGGTTCTGCGCGAGCGCAATGTGGTGCCCTTCCTCAAGGTCGATAAGGGGCTGGAAGACGAGGCTGACGGCGTTCAGATGATGAAGCCGATGCCGGGGCTCGACGATCTTCTCGCGCGAGCGAAGGCTCTGGGCGTGGTCGGCACCAAGATGCGTAGCGTCATCAATGCCGCCAATCCCGCGGGCATTGCCGCCAATGTGGCTCAGCAGTTCGAATTTGGGGCGCAGATCTGGAACGCCGGGCTGATGCCGATTCTGGAGCCGGAGTACAACATCAAGAGCGCCGACCGCGCCGAGGGTGAAACGCTCCTGCGCGATGAAATCCTCAAGCAGCTCGACGCCATGCCCGAGGGGCAGGTGGTGATGCTCAAGCTGTCGATTCCGGTCGTGGCGAACCACTACAAGGCGCTGGTCGATCATCCGGCGGTTGCGCGAGTGGTGGCGCTTTCCGGTGGCTACAACCGCCCCGATGCTTGCGCGGAACTGGCGAAGAACAGCGGCATGATCGCCAGCTTCAGCCGCGCGCTGCTGGAAGATCTGCGCGCCGGGATGAGCGATGCCGAATTCGACGCCGCACTCGCCAGTGCGATCGACGAGATCTACCGGGCCTCGATCACCTAATTCCCGCCCTCGAAACCGAAGCGGTACTCCGCGGGCGCCGGCGCATCGCCGGTGACCCGTTCGGGGCTGACGGAGGTCAGGCGGATGGGGATGCCATGCGTGGCGAAGGGCTCGCCTAGCGTCAGCGGAGTGGTTTCGCGCCAGCCTTGGCCATCGATCCGGGTTACGAGGATGACCCGGCCAGCCCATACGCAGCGCGCATTCATGGGGCAGCGGCTGTCTTCCGCCACTTCCAGAGGCGTGACCTTCAACTCGCCCACCATGACCGGCTGACCGAGCTCCACCTGCGAACCGGAGGGCAGCGCCGGGGCGGTGCTGACGACAGGCGCCTCCTGAGCGGGAACGCAGGCCCCAAGGGCGATCGCGGAAAGGAGCAAGGCTGCATGCTTCATGGTGTGCTTCATGCCACCAGCAGATGAACTGTGCCGGAACGCTTGGCTAGTCCCTCCGGAAAATCTACAGGCGCTGGCATGACTGCTGAAACTCCTGCCTGCCAGCTTTACCTGATCTCTCCGCTCGACGTCGGTGGGGATTTCCCTTCGCGTCTCGCCAATGCGCTCGATGCCGGGCCCGTGGCCGCGTTCCAGTTTCGCGTGAAGGGCGTGGACGAGCATGAGGCTGTTCGTCTGGCTGAGCCATTGCAGCGCATCTGCGCTGAGCGAGACGTGGCCTTCATCGTCAATGACAGCATCTCTCTGGCGAAGCGAATCAAGGCCGATGGCGTTCATCTCGGCCAGTCGGATGGTACAGTGGAAGAGGCGCGGGACCGTCTGGGCCGGGAGGCGCAGATCGGCGTGACCTGTCATGCGAGTCGTCATCTGGCGATGGAAGCGGGCGAGGAAGGGGCGGATTACGTGGCCTTCGGCGCCTTCTTCCCGACCAATACCAAGGAAACGGAGCACCGCGCCGAGCCGGATGTGCTGGCCTGGTGGTCTGCCCTGTTCGAAATTCCCTGCGTTGCCATCGGCGGCATTACGCCGGACAATTGCGATGCGCTGATCGAAGCGGGGGCGGATTTCCTCGCCGTGTCAGGCGCGGTTTGGAATGGCGATGAGGCGGCCGCGGTGCGCGCATTCGCCGAAAAGCTCACTTCGGTGTCGCGCCAATCCTGATGCAGCGCAGCCCGGTCGGCTCACCCTTGTCGTCCAGCTTGCGCAGATAGCGCTGGCCTTTCACTTCGTAGCGATTGCCCTTGCGCGGGCCGCTGGTCATTGAGACCATGTCTCCCACGCGCAGATAGGTTCCGGTCTTCCCGTCGGCGAAATAGGCTGAACCATTGGTGATGGCGAAGCCTTCCTCAGGCGCGGGTTTGCCACGACTGGTGGAAGCATCTCCGGGCAGTTCGCAGGCATAGGTGCCCCGCTCCAGAGTGGAAATGCGGCCATCATCGTCCGCCAACGCGGGACTCGCGGCGGCCATGCCCAGGGCCATTGCGGCCATGCCGATCAATCCGAACGCGTGCTTCATGGCTCCTCTTTCCGGGGCGGCGGCTAGCATGAGTGGCGGTGATGCGCCAGAGCCGTGCGGGGCTTCTCCCGTGAAGGCGTGGCCGCAGCTTGCCGAAGCGCGCATCACACGCTAGGGCGCGCGCTCACGTGTGTTTGCATCGCTCTTTGCAATTGGAAAGCTGAACCCCATGAAAATCAGTGGCGTGGATATCCGCCCCGGCAACATCCTCGAATATGAGGGCGGCATCTGGAAAGTCGCGAAAATCCAGCATACCCAGCCAGGCAAGGGCGGGGCTTTCATGCAGGTCGAGATGAAGAACCTCATCGACGGCCGCAAGACCAATGTCCGCTTCCGCAGCGCTGACACGGTCGAGCGCGTGCGCCTCGATACCAAGGATTTCCAGTTCCTTTATGAGGATGGCGATCAGCTGGTCTTCATGGACAAGGATACCTACGACCAGATCACTCTGCCTTCGGATCTGCTGGGCGATGCCCGCGCATTCCTGACCGACGGCATGGATGTGGTGCTCGAACTTTATGACGAGCGGCCGATTTCCGTTCAGCTTCCGGAACAGGTCGAAGCCCTAATCGTGGAAGCTGACGCCGTGGTGAAGGGGCAGACCGCCAGCTCCAGCTACAAGCCTGCCGTGCTTGAAAACGGTGTTCGGGTGATGGTGCCGCCGCATATTGAAAGCGGCACCCGCATCGTGGTGGATGTCTATGCTCGCGAATATGTGAAAAAGGCTGACTGACCATGAAGAAACCGCTCCTTCTCGTTACTGCCGCCGCCGCTCTTATCGCTTCGATGGCTCCCGCTGTTCACGCCGCGGAAAAGGAAGGGGCGGCCAAACCCGCTCCGGCAAAGGTGACCGCGGAACAGCAGGCCGATATTCAGCGTTCGGCCGTGATTTTCCGCCTGTTCAACACCGCTTTCACCTCCAAGGAAGTGGGTGCTCCGGTAAAGGCGAAGCTGCTTACCTGCCTTTACGGCAATTCCCTGGGTAATATCAGCGTGGCCACTGGCCGTGCGATCAAGGAAAACGGGCTGGACGATAAGAAGATGCAGGACGTCTACCGCGCGGCGGCTGGCGTTTGCGGCATCACCTTTAAGCCGGTCGATGGGGCAGCGGCAAAGCCCGCTCCGAAATCGAGCGGGAAGAAATCAAGCGACGAAGGTCGCTGACATATTTGCGCATCGGAGGGCCAGCGGCGCTCCGGTGCCGTAATAAGGGAATACTTCGATGGCAGCAGTTTCTGGCCTCATTCGCGTGATGGAACGCGCCGCCCGCAAGGCGGGTGGACGTTTGCGTCGCGATTTCGGCGAGGTCGAGCACCTGCAGGTCAGCCGCAAGGGCCCGTCGGACTTCGTGTCCAAGGCAGACCTTGCGGCTGAGCGCACGCTCTATGACGAACTGCGCCAGGCGCGCCCCGATTGGGGTTTCCTGCTGGAAGAAAGCGGCGAGATCGATCCCAATCCCGCTCAGCCGCGCTGGATCATCGATCCGCTGGATGGCACGTCCAACTTCCTGCACGGCATCCCGCATTTCGCGATTTCCATCGCGGTGCAGGAACCCAAGCTCGATGGTTCGGGCTGGGGCGATGTCGTGGCCGGGCTGGTCTATCAGCCGATTACGGACCAGACCTTCTGGGCCGAAAAGAGCCGAGGCGCATGGCTGCACGACGCGCGTCTGCGCGTTTCCGCGCGCCGTCACCTGTCGGAAGCGCTGATAGCCACGGGCGTGCCCTATCACGCCCATGGCGACTTCAACGAATGGACCCGCATTTTCGCGGCCATCGGCCCGCAGGTTGCAGGTATCCGCCGGTTTGGCTCCGCCTCGCTTGATCTCGCATGGGTCGCTGCAGGGCGCTTCGACGGTTTCTGGGAAAGCGATCTTGCGCCCTGGGATACGGCGGCGGGTTGCCTGCTGGTGCGCGAAGCGGGCGGTTTCGTGACCGATTATCGCGGCCGTTCGGAAGCCATCTGCGACAAGCAGGTCATCGCCGGCAACGATCCGCTCCATTCGCGCCTGCACAAACTGGTGGCCGGCGCCATCAAGGGCTGAGGCCGGGCGCGGTTTTCAACAACCGCGCCGGTTACCTTCCAAGAGAATTTTCGACTGCGCTTGAACCCGATGCCCGTGCCCGCTAAGCGCTGCGGGCGCAGGAGCCCCTGTGGCGGAATGGTAGACGCGAACGACTCAAAATCGTTTGTAGAAATACGTGCCCGTTCGAGTCGGGCCAGGGGCACCAATCTGTGGATTGGCAAGTGCATCATGGGTTCGTTTGGCGATAAAGCCTTGCTACGGTCCCGGCGATGATCGCCATTCCTTCCCTTCACGCCTTCGCCACCATCATTCTGACCGTAGGCATGTTCGTGGCCTTCGCGCGCGGAAGAATGCCTCCGGAAATCGTGTCGCTCCTCATCATCGCGCTGATCGCGGTGGGGCTGTATTTCCATCCCCTGCCGCATAGCCAGCCGACGGACGGGTTGCGGCTCGCCTTCTCCGGCTTCGGCCATTACGCACTGATCACCATTTGCTCGCTGATGATCATGGGGCGCGGCCTGGTAACCACGGGCGCGCTCGACCCGGCCGCGCGGCTTCTCGGGCGGGTCTGGAAGGTCAACCACCAGCTGGGCATGCTGGTTTCTCTGCTGATTGCCTTTTCCCTGTCCATGTTCGTCAACGATACGCCGGTGTTGGTGCTGCTGCTGCCGATCTTCGTCCAACTGGCGGCTAATGGCGCGATGCCCGCGTCCAAGACGCTAATGCCCGTCAATGCCGCGGTCCTGATAGGGGGCATGGCCACCACTATCGGCACATCGACCAATCTGCTGGTAGTCTCCATCGCGCGGGATCTGGGTATGCCGCAGATGAATGTGTTCCACTTCACCCCCATCGTGCTGACGGCGGCACTGGTGGCACTGCCTTATCTCTGGCTGGTAATGCCGCGCCTGCTGCCGGATCACAGCAAGGAACCCAGCTTTGAGCCGCGCCGCTTTTCCGCGCTGCTGCGAGTGCCCGCGGGCAGTGAGCTGCATGGACAGACGGTAGAACAGATTGCCACGCGCCTGCCTGCGGGTTTCGCGTTCGACGGTGCGTTTTCAGGCCCGATCGAGGCGGGGCAGAGGCTCCAGGTCTCGGGCACGCATGAAGCGCTGGAGGAGGCAATGCGCCTGCTCAAGGGGCAGGCTGCGCCAGGCTGGGTGGTGGACCGAATTGAGCGCAAGGCCAAGGCCAATGGCGAAGACATCGTGGTGATGGAAATGGCGGTGACCGCCGATTCCCGCCTGATCGGACACACGCTGTCCACTTCGGGTATCGCGGATCTTTATAGCGCCGCTGTTCTGGGTGTTCACAAGCCGCGCCGGGCACTGGGCGCCTCACCCGTGAGTGGCGGGGAAGCCGTGATCGGGGAAGGCGATGTGTTGCTGGCGATGGGTCTGGTTGGCGATCTGCAGGATTTCGCCCGGAACGATGCCCTGTTGATCCTTGACGGCGCGCGGGAGATTCCGCGCCGCTCCAAGGCGCTGATGGCCCTGGCGATCATGTTCGGCTCGGTCGGCTGCGCATCGATTGGCCTGTTGCCGATCGCCATTTCGGCGCTGGCGGGGGCGATCCTGATGTTCATCACCGGCTGCGTGAAGTTCGACCGGGTGGGAAGGGCCTTGTCCGCCAAGGTTATCGTATTGGTGGCGGCCAGTATTGCGCTGGGCCAATTGGTGCTGGAAAGCGGCGCCGCCGGCTGGTTGGGTGAGACGCTGGCGCTTGGCTTGCAGCATCTGCCGGCTGCCGGGGTTCTGGCCATGATCATGCTGTTCGTGACCGTGCTGACCAATTTTGCCTCCAATGCGACGGCGGCCACTATCGGCACGCCGATTGCCTTCAGCGTCGCCAGCGAGCTTGGCTTGCCGCAAGAGCCGTTGATCCTGGCCGTGCTGTTCGGCTGTAATCTGTGTTACGCCACGCCGATTGCCTATCAGACCAATCTGCTGATCATGGGTGAGGGCAACTATACATTCGGCGATTACATCCGCACCGGGGTTCCGCTGGTGCTGCTGATGGTGACCACGCTCTCGATCCTGCTCGTCTTCAGTTACGGGATGTGACCTGAAACGGACCTTTTTGAGCGCTTGCCGCATGGCACCTGCATGATAGGCTCCCCCCTAGCGCGACTCCTGCTCGGTAGAGGCAGGAGCGCCGGGATTGAGGGGGATATATGCCGGGCAAAGCCTATCCCGATGTGCCGCTCTATCGTTATGATTGGGGCAGGCTGAGCGAGGCCGCCATCGGCGCTTCTATCGGCGATGTGGTGATGAAGGGCCCGCAATGTGCCTCGCCGCTCGATCTCTCGCTGGCCGGAAGGACGATGCAGATCGTCACCGATGCCGATGGGCCCAATGCCGGGCCGACATTGTCCTACCGCTTCCTCACCGGCACTCGCCTGATCCTGTCGGAAAATGGCGGCGATGGCGTGAATGCCGGATATTCCGCGCTTTCGCTGGAGCATCTTACATTCTTCGCCCATCTCATCCCCGGCACCCTACGGGGCTATGCGGTGGTGGTGGACAATCGTACCGGCCTCGTCACGGCCTTCGAATTATGGTTCGCGGGGCAGGAGGCGAAGCGTGAGGTGAGCCGCGCTGTCTGGCAGGGCTATCTGTTTGAAAAGGGCAGGGACGCTCCGCCCACCCGGCATCGCTCGACCAACCGGATGGAAGGCAAGGGCCTCTATTGGAAGACCGATGCGGGCGACGAAACGCTCGAATTTTATCCCTCCATTTCCTATTCGCACTGGGTCGAACTGACCCGGCTGGACGGCAGGCAGGGCTATTGCGCGCCTTCCGACTATATCCAGATCGATGACCGGTTCTATCTCTACACCCGCACCGAGGCGGAGTTTTCGGGCATATTCTCCACCACTCTGATCGATCTTGACCGGCTGCGGCAAGTCGGGCTGCGGCTGGGCTTCAACGCGGCGGACGAGCTGGAATATCGTCTGTTCACCGGCGCGGGCGAATGGCTGGGGCAGATCGCCCAGTTCGAGAAATTCGGCGATGTCAGCGGCGGCCCGGCCAAGCCGCGCCCCGGACCGGGCCAGACGGGGCAGCTCGACCCAAATGCCAAGGGTGCGCGCGGCATTTACCGCCCACTGGGCACCATGCCCAAGATGACCAGA
Source organism: Sphingomonadales bacterium 63-6 (assembly GCA_001898545.1). Classification (GTDB taxonomy): domain Bacteria; phylum Pseudomonadota; class Alphaproteobacteria; order Sphingomonadales; family Sphingomonadaceae; genus Andeanibacterium. The sequence goes on from MKUB01000090.1 coordinate 10,506, forward strand.
GCGCAGGTCGATGCGGCGGTGAAGCAGAACACCCGCGTCTTCGCGCCGCGCACCGGGGAGGGCAGCGGTGCGGCCGGGATGGCGACCAACGGGTTGCCCTCAGTGGACTGGCTGGCGGGCAAGAGCTTCACCCTGCGCTACGATGGTGGCCCGGTGATGGATTACAGGGTCCGCAGCGCGGATGAACTCCAGTGGCGCAAGGATGGCGGGGCTTGGGTGACGGCGCGCTATCAGGCCTATGAGCCTTCCGCCGGGGTAATCCTGTTTGGCCATGTGTTGGAAGGTGAACCGAACCATGACGGCCATTCGATCTGCGCCGATTTCGTGAATGGGTTGGTCACGACCTTCAACGGCTTTCTCAACACACCCTATTTCGCCAATGAGGCGGGGGCGCGGACCCTGTTCGGCACTATCGAGATGGAGGGGATCGCTTCCCCCGGCAAGCGGCGCCATCAGCGGACCGACGAATTGCTCGGGCGCGCGCTCACCTGGAATTATGCACCGGGTCTCACCTCGATGCATCTCTATTCCACGCCGCAGACCGTATCGTGGATCATCTTTACCGATAGCGGCGCGGGCGGGCTCGAATGGAGCGGGCCGGGTGATTTCGTGAAGATCAGGGACGATCTCTATTTCGCTTATTGGCTGGAAGATGCCTGCAATGGCACTTTGGGCACCATCGTGATCAATATGCGCACCATGCATGATTCCGGGATCGGATATCATTGCGGGGAGGAGGGGTTGAGCATGAGCCAGATCGGGGCCCATTCCCGCCATGCCGGTAAGTTCGACATCGACCGTTTCTTCAAGAACAAAGCATAGAAAGGGTAGGAAGAATGGAAGACAAGTCCATGACTTCAAGGCGCTCTTTCCTGAAATCGGGCGCGATGGTGGCGGCGCCCGTCGCGCTTGTAGCTACCCCCGCAGTGGCCGCCGGGGTTGGGGATGAAGAGCTTCGCATGCGGCTCGCCCGGATGGTGGACAGCCGCGCGATCGAGGCATTGAACCGCAGGTTTGTCAGCCAGTTCAACGCGGCGGATGAGCGAGGCTTAGCCGCGCTTTTCGCCGATGGCAGGGCGCCTGAACTGGGGCGAGGCATTGCACGGCTGGTATTGGAAGACGCAGCGGAGCCTGAAGGGATCGAGCTGTCGGCGGATGGCAGCCGGGCCCGCGCCACCTATGTTTGCCGGGCCGAAGTCGAGCATATTCTGGAAGGCCATGATACGCTGATGCAGATGGCGCGGTTGCAGGGCAATTGCGCCCATCGCACCAGTGAGCCGGGCGAGTTGCGCATCGATTACGTCCGGCGGCAAGGCGGCTGGACCATCGAACGCGTCCGGCTGGGATAGCGGCATGAGCGCAGGCTGGATCAGGGCGGGAACGGCGGGTTTGCTGCTCTGCCTGCTTTCCGCATGCTGGCTTTCCGAAAAGCCGCTCCTTACGGCCAGGAATTCGACCGAGGTCGATTTCGCGGGCACTTACCGCAGCGTTGGGGAGGAAGATGAAGGGAATCTCGTAATCGCCCCGGCGGGCCACCGCGCCTATCGGATGGAGGCCGGAGCGGAGCAGCTCGCCACGCATTATCTGCGGCTGGGCAAGGATTGGTATCTCGCCCAATATGAAGGACGGGACGAGGAGGCGGGCACGGAGGATGATGGCGCGCCGGAGGTCCTCTATTT
>MKUB01000091.1:0-8628 GCA_001898545.1 Sphingomonadales bacterium 63-6
ATCGACGATACCACCCGCATTGAGGCCGGCTTCGTCATATTGCTTTTCCGGCGAATCCTGATCCTGGAAGATGTCCGGCAGGCGCAAGGTGCGAATCTTCAGGCCGCTATCGGTCAGCCCTTCGTCGCTGGCCATGGTCAGCACATGGGCGCCAAGGCCACCGATGGAGCCTTCCTCAATCGTGACCACCACTTCATGCGTGGCGATCAGACGGCGGATCAATTCGCTGTCCAGCGGCTTGGCGAAGCGTAGGTCCGCCACGGTGGTGGACAGGCCCTTGGCCTCCAGCTGGTCGGCCGCCTTGAGCGCTTCGGCAAGGCGCGTGCCGAGCGAAAGCAGGGCGATCTTGGTCCCTTCACGCACAACGCGGCCCTTGCCGATTTCCAGCATCTGCGGAACTTCGGGCAAAGGTACGCCCACGCCATTGCCACGCGGATAGCGGAAGGCGATGGGGCCATCGTCATAACAGGCGGCCGTATGCGTCATATGCATCAGCTCCGCCTCATCCGCAGCGGCCATAACCACGAAATTGGGCAAGCTGGCGAGATAGGTCACATCGAAGCTGCCCGCATGTGTCGCGCCATCGGCCCCGACCAGCCCGGCACGGTCAATGGCAAAGCGCACCGGCAGGTTCTGGATCGCCACATCATGCACCACCTGATCATAGGCGCGCTGCAAGAAGGTGGAATAGATCGCGCAGAAAGGCTTCATACCCTGGGCGGCTAGTCCCGCAGCGAAGGTGACGGCGTGCTGTTCGGCAATGCCGACATCGAAAGTGCGGTCGGGATAGGCTGCGGCGAATTTGTCCAGCCCGGTGCCCGAAGGCATCGCCGCCGTGATCGCGCAAATGCGGTCGTCCTGTGCAGCTTCCGCCATTAGCGCCTTGGCGAATACGCCAGTGTAGCTGGGCGGTCCGCCCGCGCTTTTCTTCTGTTCACCAGTGATGACGTCGAACTTCTGGACGCCGTGATACTTGTCAGCGCTCTGTTCGGCCGGGGCATAGCCCTTGCCCTTCTGCGTCACGACATGGACGAGACAGGGCCCTTCCGCCGCATCGCGCACATTTTCCAGCACCGGCACCAGCTGGTCCAGATCGTGCCCGTCAATCGGGCCGACATAATAGAAGCCCAGTTCTTCGAACAGGGTGCCGCCCATGGCCATGCCGCGCGCGAATTCATCCGTCTTCTTGGCAGCGCGGTGCAGCGGGGCGGGCAGGCGGCGGGCGAATTTCTTGGCCAGATCGCGCAGGCCGAGGAACTGCGCGCTGGAAACCAGCCGCGCGAGATAGCCCGAAAGCCCGCCGACCGGCGGCGCGATGGACATGTCGTTATCGTTGAGGATCACCACCAGCCGGTTGCCGGCGGCTTCTGCGTTGTTCATCGCCTCATAGGCCATGCCCGCGCTCATCGCGCCGTCCCCGATCACCGCGATGGCCTTGCCCGGCGTGTCCGCCAGCTTGTTGGCTATGGCAAAGCCAAGGCCCGCCGAAATCGAGGTGGAGGAATGGGCCGCGCCGAAAGGATCGTATTCGCTTTCGCTGCGCTTGGTGAAGCCGGAAAGCCCGCCGCCCTGACGCAGGGTGCGGATACGCTCCCGCCGGCCGGTGATGATCTTGTGCGGATAGGCCTGGTGGCCCACATCCCAGATCAGCCGGTCATCCGGCGTGTTGAACACATAATGGATCGCCACGGTCAGCTCGACCACGCCAAGGCCAGAGCCGAGATGCCCGCCGGTGGAACCGACAGCCGAGATCATCTCCTGCCGCAATTCATCCGCCAACTGGCGCAATTGCCCCGGCTTCAACTTGCGGAGATCGGCAGGGATATCGACCGTATCGAGCAGCGGTGTGGCGGGAGGATTCGACATCGGCCCCTGTTACTCCAAGGTCAATGCGCTGTCGAACGCTTGCTGACTGTTACGCACCATCGGGCAAACTCAGACGGTTAAAGCGGCGGAATTCCGGGCTCTGTTCAGGCGGCGCAGCTGTTGCAGAGCCCACGCAGTTCCACCACCGGGCGGACATCGGCAAAGCCGTTTCTGTGCCCGGCATCCCGCAGGCTACCCGTGATCCGGTCATCGTCGAAATGGGCGGCCAGCCCGCATTTGTCGCAGATCAGGAAGATGCAATCGTGCCGGCAACCGGGGTGGCTGTTGGCGAGATAGGCATTGGCGCTTTCAATGCGATTGGCCAGATTGGTCCGTACGAACAGGTCCAGGATGCGATAGACGCTGTTGGCTGCCACTCGCTTGCCCCTGCTAAGGGAGAGGCTTTCCGCGATGTCATAGGCAGAGGCAGGCTTCTCATAAGCCGCCAGCGCTTCGAACACGTCGGCGCGCATATCGGTCCATTGTTCACCCGCCTGCGTCAGCGCCACACGCGCCGCGTCAGTCAGCTTGGGGCCGGAATGTTCGTGATGATGGTGCACAGCCATGGACAGGATATAGGGATAGCTGCCCTTCGCCGCAATCATGTGCGACGGCGGGCGCCTCAACCGGTCTTGAAGGTGGAGCTGTAGAGGTTGGGGAACATCTTCCTCAGCGCGGCAACCTTGGGCTTGTCCCACCGGACGATGTAACCCTGGTTGGGATTTCGCTGCATGAAATCCTGATGATATTGTTCGGCCGGATAGAATGCCTTGTATGCTTCGATCTTGGTCACGATCGGGGCTTTCCACACGCCGGACTTGCCCATTTGCGCCAGATAGGCCTTGGCTACCTTGGTTTGTTCGGCATTCAGCGGAACCAGTGCGCTGCGATATTGAGTGCCGTGATCGGGCCCCTGATAATTGAGCGTGGTGGGGTCCGCGCCGACCGAGAAGAATACCCGCAGCAACTGGTCATAGCGGATCACCTTGGGGTCGTAGGTGACCTTAACGGATTCGGCGTGGCCGGTATTGCCGTCGCTGACCTTGGAATAGGTGGCATCGGCCTTGTTCCCGCCGTGATAGCCCGAAACCGCGCTCGACACGCCTTTGAGGTGGCTGAACACCGCCTCAATCCCCCAGAAACAGCCCCCGGCGAAAATAGCGGTCTGCGTGCCGCTTTCGCTGGAAGTGACCTTGGGTGCCGGTGCCAGCACGGCCTCTTCCGCAAAGGCGGACTGGCTGCAGGCGGCGGCGAAAAGCAGCGATGCTGCGAAAAGGATAGTCCGGACGGGTTTCTTCTGACTCATCACGCTATCAGGCCATGGCTTGCGACAGAGATCGCAAATACCACACCCCCGATGCCAAAGCCGATGGCAAAGGAACGATAAAGGTCGGCGGTGAAAAGGCCCATTGGAGGAACTTCCAGCTTTCACGATCATCGGATCGCTTTTGTATAACGCAAAACCCTTGCACGGGCCTGAACGGAACGCCGAAGCCGGCCTTGCGTTCGAGGCGCGACTTCGGTTCCGGGCCGGGCCCGTTCAAGGGTAAGCGCCATCAGCCGGGCGAATTGAGCGATGAATCGCTCAACCTCGCCCCGCCGGGACTTAGTGCCGGAAGTGCCGCATCCCGGTGAAGACCATGGCAAGGCCTGCCTCGTCAGCAGCGGCAATCACCTTCTCATCGCCCATCGCGCCGCCGGGCTGGATAATCGCCGTGGCGCCAGCTTCCGCCGCGGCCAGCAGCCCATCGGGGAAGGGGAAGAACGCATCGGAAGCAACCGCGCTGCCGACCGTGCGCGATTGGGGCCAGCCCGCTTCCTCCGCCGCTTCACGCGCGCGGATCGCGGCAATGCGCGAGGAATCGCGCCGGTTCATCTGGCCTGCGCCGATACCCGCCGTAACGCCGTCCTTCGCATAAACGATGGCGTTGGACTTCACATGCTTGGCAACGGTCCAGGCGAACAGGCAGTCTTTCAGTTCCTGCTCGGTCGGCGCGCGCTTCGTCACTACCTTGAGATCGGGCAAAGCGATTTCGCCATTGTCACGGCTCTGCACCAGCAACCCGCCCGCAATGCTCTTGAGCGTGAAGCCCGGACGCGCGGGATCGGGGAGTTCACCCGTCAACAGCAGGCGCAGGTTCTTCTTCTGGGCGAAGATCGCGCGCGCGGCGTCATCCGCGCCGGGGGCGATCACCACTTCCGTGAAGATCGACGTGATCGCTTCGGCAGTCGGCCCGTCAAGCGGGCGGTTGACCGCCACGATCCCGCCAAAGGCCGAGACGCGGTCGCAATCGAAGGCCGCATTATAAGCGTCCAGCAGCGTCGCGGCCTGCGCAACGCCGCAAGGATTGGCGTGCTTGATGATGGCCACGGCCGGATCGCCATTGCGGAATTCGGAGATCAGTTCCAGCGCGGCATCGGCATCGTTGAAATTGTTGTAGGACAGTTCCTTGCCCTGCAGCTGTTCTGCCTGGGCGATGCCTTTCACGTTGGCGGCCTGCGGCAGATAGACCGCCGCGATCTGGTGCGGGTTCTCGCCATAGCGCAATTCCGCCTCCCGCTTGAAGGCCAGCGGCAGCGTATCGGGGAATGGCGTCGCCTTAAGCGCCTCAACTCCCAGCGGATTTTTGTAGGCATCGCCATAAGCGAACCAGTTGGCGATTGCCGCGTCATAGGATGCGGTGCGGGCATAGGCCTTGCCCGCCATGCGGATACGGAAGGCAAGCGAAGTGGCGCCGCCGCTGGCGTCCATTTCCGCGATCACTTCGGCATAGTCCGCCGGATCGGTGAGAATCGTGACGAAACCGTGGTTCTTCGCGGCAGAGCGAACCATGGAAGGCCCGCCGATGTCGATATTCTCGATCACTTCGTCGCGCTCGGCGCCCCGGGCTACGGTGGCTTCAAAGGGATAGAGATTGACGACAACGAGGTCTATCGCGCCGATTGAATGCTCGACCATGGCCGCAACATGCTCTGCATTGTCGCGCACGGCGAGGAGGCCGCCATGGACCTTGGGATGCAGGGTCTTGACCCGGCCATCCATCATTTCGGGAAATCCGGTCAGCTCCGAAATATCCATCACCGCCAGCCCGGCCTCGCGCAGGGCCTTGGCCGTGCCGCCGGTGGAAACCAGCTCGACCCCATGCCGCGCCAGTGCCTGGCCCAGTTCCACCAAACCGCCCTTGTCGGACACTGACAGCAGCGCCCGCTTGATTGTGACCTCGCTCACGTAATTCATCCCATTCGCTTGAGCAGCCAGGAGAAGTTCCCCCCGCCGCGCGATACCATTCCCTGCAGCACCAGTTGCTGGACTGCCTGCGGCCTGCCGCCGCCATCGACCCACAGGCTCTCCTCGATTGCCAGCTCGCCTTCTTCCAGCGCGCCGGCACCGGCAACGAACTGCCAGTAGCTTCCATCCGGAAGAGCCAGACCCGCGCTCTTGCCGTTTTCCGACAGGCCCAGTTCTACGCCCGGCCCGACATGGAAGCGAATCGCGAAGGGCACCTTGCCGCGCTTGCCCTTGCGGCCGTTGGGAAGCAACAAATCTTCCCCGCGCAGCTCGCTGCCATCGTCCCGCAGCATCAGGATTCGGCGGTGAACGAGGCCATAGCGCTGGGTATAGCCATCGTGGCTCGCCTCCAGCCGGGTGGCCGCGCCGCCCTTCTCATCCTGGATCACCCGCCGGTCCAGCTCCACCTCGCTCACGCCCGACCCGATCTTGCCGTTGATCAGCACGGCAGTGGAATTCACATCGTCCAGCACCAGAGTGGAATGGGCGGCAGTGGCGCGCAGGCCCGCCTCGATCCGCACCGGCACCTGTCCGCCCGCAAAACCCGCACCGCCGCAATTGACGATGATCCGCTGGCCCCGGTCCCAAAGCTCGAAGGCGAGAGTGGAGGCACAGCCGCTGCGGGCATGGCGCGCCAGCGGGGGCGGGGCCGCGTCCATCTGCAACACGGCCTTGCCCGCCGTGATGCGCTGATAACCCCATTGCCGCGCATCCCTGAGCGGCCGTGCGCGCACGCCGCTCGCCTCCACCAGCCCCGCAATGGCTTCGGCCGAAACTGCCCCGGCGCCCTGCCAATTGCCCAGCGAGCCATCGCCATGGGTGAGGGTGAGCAGCGGCGGAACCAGCAGATGCAGCATCGCATCCACGGCTTCGGGCGGATCGCGCCGGGCGGCGCGGTAACAGGCGCTAAGATCGACCAGCAGGCCAATCGCCTCCATCTGTGCCAAGGGACTGCGCGACAGCACACCGCCATCGTCCCCCACCAACTCGCCCAGCGCCTTGATCAGCCCGGCCTCGCCATAAAGACGGCGCGGCTTGCCATCGGGCAGCAGCAGCCCGGCGGCAATGATGGCGCACCAGCCCGCCGTTTCCGCCAACCGGTCTTCCGCGCGCAGCACGGCCCGGTCCAGCCAGCGGGCCGTATCGCTCATCCCGTGCAGAATCCGTCCGCGCAGGATCTTGTCCGGGCCGGAAAGGATCAGCGGCGCATGGACCAGCCAGTTCAGCAGGCGATGCCCGGCATTCCCCACGCTCCACGCCGCACCTTTGCCCGGGCGCGGATTGGCGGTGAGCCAGGCACTGATGAGGTGTTCCGCCGTGGGCGTGCATTGTTCACGCGGGGCGCTGGCGGAAAGATCGCGCAGCCAGTGGAAGCCGTGGATCACATGTTCAAAAGGCGGGGTCAGCCGTGCGGCGGGCGTGAGATCGACCTGCGCAACCGGCGCCTTGACCCCATAGATCAGGAACTGTCCCGCCCTGAGCGACACCCCGGCCACACGATCCCCCGGCAGAGGGCTTTCAACCGTAGCCAGCAGGCGCGGCCGGGCAGCCTTGCGAAAAGGCGCGACGATGGCGGGGCCGGGAATGCCGATCCGGTAGGCCATCCGCATCAGCTTTTCACCCGCGCCCAGCGCCGGTGCGCGAATATCGCTGAGCACAAGCGAGCGGCCCGGCTCGATCAGTTCACCGGGCGAACTATCCAGCCCGATCGCATCGGCCAGCGGTTCGGGATTGTCGGGAATAAGCGGTACGGCCATTGGGGAATCCTGCGCCGCAGCTGGGTCGCCATCGAGCGCGAGGCGCGGCTGGCTGGCGACCGGTTCCATCACCCGCCGCCCTTGAGCGCGGCGATATTGGCGGCATAAAGATCGGGACCGCCCTTGAAGGTGGCAGATCCCGCCACCAGCACATCGGCCCCTGCATCCACGCAGAGACGGGCGGTTTCCTCATTCACGCCGCCATCGACCTCCAGATGAACCTGCAGGCCCATCTGGTCGATCCGCTTGCGGATCGCCTCGATCTTCTTGAGCTGGCTGTGAATGAAGCTCTGCCCACCGAAACCGGGGTTGACGCTCATCACCAAGACAAGATCGATATCCTCGATCAGGTAATCCAGCATCTTGGCCGGAGTGCCCGGATTGAGCGAAATGCCCGCCTTCTTGCCCAGCGCCTTGATCGCCTGCACCGTGCGGTGGACATGCGGCCCGGCTTCGGGATGGACGGTAATGATATCCGCCCCGGCGGCGGCGAAATCTTCCAGCCAATTATCGACCGGGGACACCATCAGGTGAACGTCGAACGGCTTTTGCGTGTGCTGGCGGAGCGCCTTCACCACGGCCGGGCCGATAGTGAGATTGGGCACATAATGCCCATCCATCACATCGATGTGGATCCAGTCGGCGCCGGCGGCGTCGATTGCGCGCACTTCCTCCCCAAGCCGCGCGAAGTCGGCCGAGAGGATGGAGGGTGAGATCAGCGGAGCGCTCATATCTGGGCACAGGCCCTAAGCACCACCCCTTGTGGGGACAAGCCGCCTTTGCCTTATTTTCCACACAGAATGTTGCTTTTTGGCTAGGCCGAATCAAATTCGCCACGGAATGGCGCCTTGCAACGGCCTGAGCGAGCAATTCAGAAGGCATTAAAGGTTCGACCGGCAGATGCCGACACGCAAAAGGGTTCGCGCGACGAAAATACCGGACCTTGAATCCGATTTCCGCCAGCCACTTGTGAAGAAGACAACGGAACCCGAGTTAACAGCCATGATCCACAAACCCCATTTCCGCAAAGCCGCCATGATGATGGCCCTGGCAGCCGTCGCCGCGCCCGCGGCTGCCCCGGCCTCGGCACAGGGCGGTTCCGACTGCGTGGGCCGCAACAAGTTCCCGGCGTCGATCACCATCGCGGCCGACGGCATACGCAACAACCAGGGCAAGCTGGTGGTCACCATCTATCCCGATGACCGCAAGCGCTTCCTTGCATCCAAGGGCGAGATCAACGTCGGCAAGGTTGATGCCCAGCAGGGCACGACCCGCGCCAAAGTGTGCATCCCCGGCCCCGGCGTCTATGCCATCGTTGTTTATCATGACGAAGACAGCAACGGGAAATTCGCGCGCGGCCTGCTGCCCAAGGAAGGGTATGGCTTTTCCAACAATCCCTCCACCATTGCGGGCCTGCCCGCATTTTCTTCCGTGCGGCTCAACGTCACCAAGTCAGGCCTGACGACGCATATCAACATGAAATATCCCTAGGGTCCTGGCCCTGACATACTGCCGCTGGCGGGCGGGTGAAGGTCACGCTATCACTTGGCGATGCTGACCGAATCCCTGCTCGCCGATGCCCGCGCGATCGCGGATCGCATCGTCACCCTTCGCCGGGCGATCCATGCGGAACCCGAACTGGGGCTCGATACCCCGAAAACCCGTGACAAGGTGCGCATCGAATTGTCCGACCTGCCGCTGGAATGGCGGGAAGGG
>MKUB01000091.1:8759-12141 GCA_001898545.1 Sphingomonadales bacterium 63-6
CCGGATGCATGCCTGCGGGCACGATACCCACACCGCCATGCTTGCGGGCGCGGCGCGCATTCTGGCTGCGCGCCAGCCCGATCTTCAAGGTGAAGTGCGCTTCATGTTCCAGCCGGGAGAAGAAGGCTTTCACGGCGCGCGCTTCATGCTGGATGACGGGCTGCTGGGGGGCACGGAGGATTATCCCCTGCCCGAGGCCGCCTTTGCCATGCATATCATGCCCAATGCCGCTCATGGCGTGCTGGGCAGCCGCGACGGCGCGCTGATGGCTGCGGCGGACATGGTGGAAATCACCGTCACCGGGCGCGGCGGCCATGCCTCCATGCCGCATGACACGCGCGATCCGGTGCCAGTAGCCTGCGAAATCGTGGGAGCACTGCAAACGCTCGTCACGCGCCGGTTCAACGCGGCGGAAGCGGTAGTCATCACCATCACCCAGCTCGATGCGGGCAGTGCGCATAACATCATCCCGAACGAAGCCCGGCTGAAGGGCACGATCCGCACGCTCTCGCCGGAAAACCGGGCCCGGGTGCGCGAGGAAATCTCGCAACTGGCGCAGGGCATTGCCGCTGCCCATGGAATGCAGGCAAGCGCCGGTTTCGTGCAGGGCTTCCCGCCCACGATCAACGATCCGCGCGCGGTCGCCCTGGGCGAAGCCGTGGCGCGGGAGCTGGGGGGAGAACCGGGGGGCGAGCGGGCCTTCCTGCGCATGGAACATCCGATCATGGGGGCGGAGGACTTCTCCTATGTCCTGCAGGCCATGCCCGGCGCGATGTTCTTCCTGGGCGTCGCGCGCGAAGGGGATGACGGGAGCCAGTGCTGCGGGTTGCATTCCAGCCGCATGATGGTGGACGAAGCCGTCCTTCCGCGCGGGGCCGCCTTCCTGGCGGGCTGCGCCACGCGCTTTCTCGCACAGGGCTGGGGCTGACCTTGGTGCAAACCCTGTTGAGTGCCGCGCTGCGGCGCGTGTTTCCCGCGGGGCTTGCTCTCGTCATCGGCGGCGCCCTCGCCCCGCAAATGGGGCAGGCGCAGGATGCGCAGCACGCTGCAGCTTCCTGCCCGGTGGAGCGCGCGCTCTATACTCTGCCCGCCGAAGGAGGGGACATCCACGCGGCTTTCATCCCCGCGCGCAACTGGCCCTCGGCAGCGTCGAACCTCTACCTCAAGCTAACTACAGCTCAGCGGGACTATTGGTTCAGCTTCGCAATTTCCAACGGTTATGGCGGGATCAGCCTGCTGCCGGTGGAAAATCCCTATGATGAAAGGGCCCAGGACAGCGGCCCCGCCAGCACCCTGCCCGAAGCGGAACGCCCGGAAGACGAGGAAGCGCAGATCGAGCTGCTGGCCCAATTGCGCTTCCTGTCCATGGACCGCGACCTGAACGTGGCGGAAAACCCGCCCTCCGCCGGGGAAGAGGCACCGCCCTATCTGATGATGCCCGAACTTGGGCAGGCCCTGTGGTACGATGCCGCCCTGCTCACCACCGATCCGGCGGCGGAGCGGGACGACATGCCGCGCGGCGTCTTCCGGATCAGCACCTGCCTGGCCGAAGCGCCGCCCAAGGCCTGGCCCTGATTCCTGGGGCCCTGATCTCTCACGCAAACCGCCGGGCGCCCGCCACGCAGAGGATCACCACCGCGGTCGAGGCAATCATGGTCCAGGCGACAGGCTCGTGCAGCACCAGCCCAGCCAGCACCAATCCGAAAAAGGGCTGCAGCAGTTGAAGCTGCCCAACGCCCGTAATTCCGCCCAGCGCAAGGCCGCGATACCAGAAGAAGAACCCCACCAGCATGCTGAAGACGGAAACGTAGAACAGCCCCGCCCAGGCCGGCAGCCCGATAGGGGCTGCACTGGCCGGCGCAGTCGCTAACGCCAGAATGCCCATCGGCACCAGCGCGATCAGCAGGGCCCAACATATCACCTGCCAGCCACCCAGCCTGCGCGACAGGGCCGCCCCTTCGGCATAGCCCAGCCCGCAGAGCAGCACCGCCGCGATCATCAGCAGATCACCCGGCAGGGAGCTTTCCGCCCCGCGCGACACCCCTTGCGACAGGGCAAAGCCTCCCACGGTCGCCGCGCCGAGCAGGGAGAACAGCCAGAAGGCCGGCCGGGGCCGCTCGCCCCCGCGCAACACGCCGAATATCGCCGTGCTGAGCGGCAGCAGGCCGACAAAAACGATGGAATGCGCCGCCGTTACATATCGCAGCGCCAGCGCGGAAAGCAGCGGGAAGCCCAGCACCACTCCCACAGCCACAATGGCCAGCGAAGCCAAATCCGCCCGCGCCGGGCGCGGCTGACGCAACACGGCAAGGCACGCCCAACCAAGCAGGCCCGCAATCACCGCGCGCGCAGAAGTAAGGAACAGGGGTGAGAGGTCGGCCACCGCCAGCCGCGTTGCCGGTAGCGAACCGCTGAAAATGATCACACCCAGCAGGCCGCTACCCCAGCCCGCGCTTGTCCGGTCCATCGTCTTTTCTCCGCAAGAGGCGCCGCTAATGCGCGGCTCCCATGAAAGCGCACTACGATCAGGGGGATTGGCCGGACAGGAACGATGGGATACAATTTTATCGAACTGTATGGATCAGGTGAGCCATACAGATAGTCAGGACATTCCCGGCATGGCCAGCATCGCCCCCACCCGCGCGGAGATCACCCGCACAGAAACGCTGATGGAGGAAATCCGCAGCCGCATCGCCGCCAGGGCTCTGGCCCCGGGGGATCGCCTGCCTTCCATTCGCGGCTTTGCCCGCACCATGGGTGCCTCCCCCTCCACTGTGGTGGAAGCCTATGACCGGCTGGAGGCCGAAGGCGTGATCCGGGCCCGGCGTGGATCGGGCTTCTATGTCACCGGCGCAAACCTGCCGCCCATGGCGCTGGCGGATATGGGCCCCCAGCGCGAGCGCGAACTCGATCCCTTCTGGGTTTCGCGCCAGTCGCTCGATGCGGACCCTTCCGTTCTGACACCAGGATGCGGCTGGTTGCCGCCGGAACTGATGGCCACTGATGCCCTGCGCAAGGGACTGCGGGCGCTGGCGCGGGCCGATGGCGGGCTGCTGACCACTTATGGCGGTACGCGCGGCTCGCCCACCCTGCGCCGCCTGCTACAGGCCCGCTTTGCCGATGAAGGCCTTTCGCTGGGGCCGGACCGGATCATGCTGACCGGATCGGGCACGCAGGCCATCGACCTGATCTGCCGCCTGCTGCTGCGGCCAGGCGACACGGTGCTGGTGGACGATCCGTGCTATTTCAATTTCCAGTCCCTGCTGCGGGCGCATCAGGTAAAGCTAGTGGGCGTGCCCTATACGCCCACCGGGCCGGACACGGCCGCATTCGAGCGGGCGCTGATCGAGGAAATGCCCCGGCTCTACATCACCAATTCCGC
>MKUB01000092.1 GCA_001898545.1 Sphingomonadales bacterium 63-6
CCGGCGGCTGGACCGGCCTTGCGAGGCCTGTCCCTGACGCAAGAGCGCCGGCCGCGATGCGGGAGTGACATTTCCCTGCCGGAAAGCAGGGACACCCGCTGCTGGAGGGGAAGGCAAGCCGGCCGAGCCGCTCTCCCGGTTCCACATCCTGTTTTGAGATGCAGGATGGGCGCCCATATAACCAAATAGGTTCAAATGTCAAGGGTAGGATGCAAAACCGCCAACCCGTGAGCCCCTGCCTGCGCAGGGGCTCACAACTTGCTTACCCGTCCAGGCTGCCCGGCCCGAAGGCGCGCGGGAACAGTTCGGACAGCAGCACGCCCTCCGCCTCTTCCTTGCTGGCACACCAGATCAGCGGATCGGTGCCGCCAAGATCGGCCAGCTCGAACAGCATCTGCCGGCAGCGCCCGCAGGGAGCCACCGGTGCCTTGCCCGATCCGATCACCGCGACGGCTTCCAGCCCGCCGCGATGGCCTTCGTTCATCGCCTTAGCCACGGCCATGGCTTCGGCGCAGAGCGACAGGCCATAGCTGGCATTCTCCACATTCGCCCCGGTCACAATCGTGCCATCGGCAAAGCGCAGGGCCGCGCCCACGCGAAACTTGGAATAGGGCGCATAGGCGTTTTCCTGAGCGCGCTTGGCCGCAATCACCAGCTCGTCACGGTCAGAATCGTCGCTCATAACCAGGCACCTTCCAATTTTACCCGCTCGTCATTGCGAGCTTCGGGGCTTTGCCCCTCGCAATGACGAACCCGATCACGGCTGCACAACTACCCAGCGCACCGGCCCCGGGCTCGCTTCGGAGCGTAGCGCGGAATTCGCGGTCCACAAGGTCCATGGCCGCCCGGCATAGTCCGGCTCAAACCGGTCGCGCGTCAGCCACAGGTTCCGGTCAATCGCAGTGGCAAGGCGATAGCGCTGCTCGAACTGCTTTGAAATCTTCAGCAGCGCAGGCTTGCCCGCATGGCCTTCCACTTGATTGAGGAAAGTCATCAGCTCGCTTTCCACGGCCTGGTCGCTGACCGGATGAGGGCAATCCTGCGCCGTCTCATCCAGCTCGATAGCGGGCGGCAGCAGCTTGTCGTCGCGCGGCACGACGGTGACGAAATTGGCCGCCTGCCGGTCTGCCGGGACACAGGGATCGTAATGGTGGACCGCGCCGAATTGCAGCCCGGCGGCGCGCACCGCCTCCAGATTGCGGGCAAAGGCGGGATCGCGCCGGGTCGCCCCGCTCGATGCCTCCAGATAGGCGAAATCCGCGCCGATGGCCTTGAAGGCGACGAAGCTGGTCCGCCCGTCGCCCGCGCTGACCAATATGCCCTGCACGGGATAGGCTTCGCGCAGCGGGGTCCAGTGAATGAAGGTCCACCATTGCCAGGCGCCGCCCAGCAGCGCCGCCAGCAACAGCGCCGCCGCCACGCGCCAGCGCGTGGGAAATCGCTTCTTTCGGCCCATCGGGGAATCGCCTTTCGCCTGGGAGCCGTCCCGCTCCCGCTATCCCTTGATATGCAGCACGCAGATCAGGGTAAAGAGGCGGCGGGCGGTTGGGAAATCCGTTTCCACTTTTCCGTCCAGCCGTTCCAGCAGCAGCCGCGCCGCCTGATCGTGAATCCCGCGCCGGGCCATGTCGATCGTCTCGATCTCCTGCGCGGATGCCTTGCGGATCGCCTGATAATAGGAATCGCAGATAGCGAAATATTCGCGGATCGGGCGGCGGAAGCGGGCAAGGCCCAGCAGCAGCGTTTCCACCGGATTGCCCGCATCGTCGGAAATATCCATCGCCAGCCGCCCGTCCTGCACCGACAGGCGCAGGCGCCACGGCCCGGCGAGACCGGCCGCCGCCGCGCGCACCGGCTTGAAGCGATTCTCCTCGATCAGGTCGAAGATGGCGACCCGCCGTTCCTGCTCGATATCCGCATTGCGCCACAGGATCGTCGTCTCGTCGAGATCGATATGGCTGATGCGGTGGTCTTCCATGGCTGCCGATCCTTTCGCACCCGGCAGAGGAGGCGGCAAGAAATTTGGCAGAAGGCGCACCGCGCGCCGCGCCGAAGCGCGGGTAACAGGTTTCATCCCCGATCCATCCCCGATATCCACAAGCCCTATCGGTCCCTGACGGCTTGCGCCCCGCCCCCGGCCATGCGCATGAGAGCGCGATGTCCGAAGACCTCCTGATCCGTACCCCTGCCGCTGCGCCTTCCGAACCGCAGGCCCGCAGCCTGCCCGCCAATATCGAGGCGGAGGCGGCCTTTATCGGTGCGATCCTGATCGACAATCGCGTGATCGAGGAGCTTTCCACCCCGCTGCGCCCGGACCATTTCTTCGAGCCGGTGCATCAGCGCATTTATGAGCGTGTCCTGACCCTGCTGGATCGGGGCGCGGTGGTGACGCCGGTGACGCTACGCCCCTATTTCGAGGCGGACGAGGCGCTGAAGGAACTGGGCGGCGTCGCCTATCTGGCGCGGCTGACGGCGGACGGGCAGGGCCTGCTCGCCCCGCGCGAACTGGCCGCCCAGATTTACGATCTCGCTTTGCTGCGCGAGCTGGTGAATGTCGGCCGCACTCTGGTGGAAGACGCGCTGGATACTTCCGAAAGCGTCGAGCCGCTCAAGCAGATCGAATATGCCGAAGCCGCGCTTTACAAGGTGGCCGAAGGCGCCGCGACCGCCAATGAAGCCTCCAGCTTCCGCACCGCCACGCATACGGCGCTGAGCCAGATCGAGGCGGCGATCAATTCGGGCGGCCATATCTCGGGCAAGACCACCGGCCTTGTCAGCATCAATGAGAAGATCGGCGGCCTGCACGATTCCGACCTTATCATTCTTGCCGGGCGTCCCGGCATGGGCAAGACCTCGCTCGCCACCAACATCGCCTTCAACTGCGCCGAGCGCCTGCTGAACGACCGCGAGATGGGAATCGAGCAATCGGTGGGCGCGGGCGTGGTGTTCTTCAGCCTGGAAATGAGCGCGGACCAGCTGGCCACGCGTATCCTTGCCGAACAGGCGGAGGTTTCCAGCGAGGCCCTGCGCATGGGCCGCATCAGCCGCGACCAGTTCCAGAAGCTCTCCTTCGCCGCGCAGCGTCTGGCCGAATTGCCGCTCTATATCGACGATACGCCCGCCCTTTCCATCGCCGCCCTGCGCGCCCGCGCGCGGCGGCTGAAGCGGCGGCACGATATCGGGCTGATCGTGGTCGACTATCTCCAGCTGTTGCAGGGCACCGGCCGAGGCAATGACAACCGCGTGAACGAAATCTCGGAAATCAGCCGCGGGCTTAAGACCCTCGCCAAGGAATTGAGCGTCCCGGTGATCGCCCTGTCCCAGCTCAGCCGTGCGGTGGAACAGCGCGAGGACAAGCGGCCCCAGCTGTCCGACCTTCGCGAATCCGGCTCGATCGAGCAGGACGCCGATATGGTCTGGTTCATCTATCGCGCCGAATATTACCACAACGCCCTGAAGCCCGACGGGCCGGGGCCGAACGGCTTCGCCAATGCCGATGCCGAGGCGAAATATAGCGAGTGGGAACAGCGCCACAGCGATCTGGTGAACCGCGCCACGCTGATCGTGGCCAAGCAGCGCCACGGTTCCACTGGCAATATCCCGCTCCAGTTCCAGAGCGAGATCACCAAGTTCTCCGACCTTGCCGAAAGCAGCCGCGCCTACGACGATTACGAGTGAGAATAGGCCTCGTCATTGCGAGGACCGCAATGACGATCAGGAAGCCTGCAGCCCCAGGTTCAGCCGCCGCGTGACCGTGTAATCCACCACCGTCACCAGGAACCAGCTGAGGCTCCAGCGGATGCGGCTCCAGGCCGTGCGCCTTTGGCGGTGCAGCTCGCGCGTGACATGAGTGGAATGCGGCACATGGCCAGCGATAAATTCCCGCATCCTTTCCGCCAGCGCCTTGTCCTCGATCCGCAGCATGATCTCCAGATTGAGATAAAGGCTGCGCATGTCGAAATTGGCCGAGCCGATATAGGTCACGTCATCCACCACGAAGATCTTGGCGTGCAGCTTGCACGGCTCGAATTCGTAGATCTCAACGCCCCGCCGCAGCATCCGCCCGTAATTGGCGCGCGCTGCGCCGATTGTGGCGCCATTGTCCGATTTGGCGGCGAGCAGCAGCCGCGCCTCGCCGCGCTGGGCCACCTTGCCGATCCGCTTCACCAGCCCGCGCCGGGGGGAGAAATAGGCGACCATCATGTCCAGCCGACTTGCCAGCGCAATGTCGATTATCACGCTGCGCGCCCAGGGGCTGAGCGTGCGCGAAGGCCCGCCCACCAGCCAGCGCACCGTGCTGGTGCCCGCCTGCCATTCGCGCACCCGCCGCCTTGCATCCATGAAGGTGACCCGGCGCGAATCGTCGGTCCAGGCGTCCAGCAGGTCAAACCAGTCGCACAGGCGCTTCACCGCATCGCCTTCCACCAGCACGCCCAGATCGTTCCAGCCGTTCTTTTCCGGCGGATCGAAATAGGCCTGCTCGATATTGAAGCCGCCGATAATCGCGGCCTCCCCATCGCGGATCGCCATCTTCTGGTGGTTGCGGATGAGATAGCGCACGCCCCAGCGGGAACTGAACCGCTGCACCGTGCCCCCGGCGTCGGTCAGCGGAGCCAGAAACTTCGCATCGGCGGCGGAGCCGAAATCATCGACGATCAGGGTCACCTTCACCCCGCGCCGCGCCGCATCGGCCAGTGCATCGCGCACTTTGGCCGCGCAATCGTCCGTGGCGAAGACGTAGTAATAGAGCCGCAGCGTTTCGCGCGCCGCGCCGATCAGGCGGAGCAGCGCCGCCAGCCTGTCTCCGCCAGAGGGATAGAAAGTGAGCTGCTGGCCCTGCGCGCTGATCGAGAAGGGGGCCGGATCGCGATAGCCGCCCTCACCCTCGCCTTCGGCTTCACCTTCAGGTTCGGGGCGCGCATTCTCCATGGGCAGGCACAGAGCATACTGGCCCCGCATGGGCAAGCCCGGCAGGGTGCCGCCATCGCCAAAGGGCAGGCCGGAAGGCCGGGCAGGTGGCATTTCCTTGACTTCCGGCGCCCCTGAACCTAATTGCAGCTCTTTCCCGGCAGATTCATTTTTCTGGAGTGCCCATGGCGCGCGTTACCGTCGAAGATTGCGTCGACAAGGTTCCCAACCGTTTCGATCTCGTCCTGCTTGCAGCGCAGCGTGCGCGCGAGATTTCCGGCGGCGCAGAACTGACCGTCGATCGCGACCGGGACAAGAACCCCGTGGTCGCCCTGCGCGAAATCGCTGACGAAACCGTTCGCCCGCGCGAACTCAAGGAATCGCTCACCCAGTCGCTGCAGCGCGTGCTGCCTGACGATGAGGATGAAGCGGATGAAATCGGTTCGCTGAGCCAGTCGGCCGAGGCGCTGCGCATCACTGCCGCCGCCCCGACCCGCTCGACCTCGATCGGCGCCGATTACGACGGCTGATCTTCCTTCCCGAAGATTGCCACGATCAAAGGGCTGCACCGCAAGGTGCGGCCCTTTTGCTTTGGGGCGCTTGGCTCGCCTCATATAGCTCGTCATTGCGAGGGATCGCAGATCCCGTGGCAATCCAGCGGAGCGAGCGCGGCATGGATTGCCGCGCGGCTTTGCCGCGCGCAATGACGAACCTCCTTCGGCCCTCTCCCATGACCGGCGCATGACTGCCTATCCATCCTGCTTGAACAGCGTCATCGAACTGTAACAAAGTTCCCTTCCAGCGATGTCGCCGCTGCCAGCAAGGGGAAAATCATGGCCGTGATTGCCGTCTACAGCGTGAAGGGGGGCGTGGGCAAAACCACCATCGCCGCCAATCTGGCATGGCAATCCGCCGTCGTGGGCGAGAAGCGGACCCTGCTGTGGGATCTCGATCCCTCCGGCGGGGCGGCCTTTCTGTTCGGGGTGGAGCCCAGGGCGAAGAAGAAGGGCGCCGCCGCCATCTTCCGGGGCAAGGAGGATGCCGAGGAAATGATCCAGCCGAGCGGCTATTGGGGGCTGGACCTGCTGCCCGCCGATGACAGCCTGCGCGGGCTGGAGCACAGCCTGCTGGCGCTGGGCAAGAAGAAGCGGCTGGCGAAACTGGCCGGGGAACTGTCCGGCAAATATGAGCGCATCATTCTGGATTGCCCGCCCGTGCTGAACGAAATCTCGGCCCAGGTGATCCGCGCGGCCGATGTGGTGATCGTGCCCCTGCCGCCTTCGCCCCTGTCACAGCGGGCATTACAGGCGATTCGCAAGGAACTGGCGGCCAACCACAAGCAGCATCCGCCGATCCTGCCGGTCCTGTCCATGTTCGATGCCCGCCGGGGCCTGCACAAGCAGCTGCGCACGGGCATGCCGGACTGGCCCGTCATCCCGATGAGCAGCGCGATCGAGCAGGTGGCGGAACGGCAGGCTCCGCTGGGCAGCTTCGCCCCCACTTCGCCCGGCGCAGCGGCCTTTGCCGAATTGTGGCAGGCGATAGAGGCGAAGCTGGAAGATCTAGGGGCGGGCTAGGCGGCGTGGACAAATTCAATCGTGCGCCTCAAAGTCCGCTGTCAGTTCATTTTGACCCAAAAGCTGCCATGCCGGACGCGATAACATTGCGGACGTTTGGGGCCTTGGTTTAGGACTCGACCATGAATACGGATCAGCCGTTCTTTCGCTTCAATCCGAACGCCTATGCCGAAGGACGATCTTTCAAGTGCTCCCAAGAGGTCTGCGAAGTGTGCTCGCGTCCCTGTGTATGGAAATACACAGGGAGCATCTACGCGGTGGCGACGCCAATTGTTTGTGCACGATGCATTGCAGAGGATCGTCTTGGAGCATTCCTTGATGATGGCCTCTTTGCCTTGCATGACATTGAGATAGTTGGAGCGGAGCCCGCGCTAGCAAAGGAAGTCCTTCAGCGGACTCCGGGTATTGCTTGTTTCAATCCTTATGAATGGCCGGTCCTGGATCGCGCCCCTCTAGCCTTCGTAGGGTATGGCGAAGACGAAGAGTTGATTGCCTTGCCAGGCGCCCGCGCGGCTGTTGAAGAAAGATTTGGAGAGTTCGGCTGGGACTATGCCCCAAGCCAGTATACGCTGATTTTCAAGGAGGTTAACGGCGACCGTTATCGCGTGGTCATCGACCTTGATTAGTCGTTATCGTTAAGTCCGCTTCCCACATCCCATGCGCCTAAACCTGTCTTTCCAGACACGACGACATAGCGGACACTAGGCCGTAAACTCATAAATCGAGATGAACTGTTGCGGGTGGCGCGGACGAGGGTCTAGCTAGGCCCGATGATTACCGACCTACTTATCGACGGTATGCTCTCGGGTACGGGCGTGCGTGATGCGGCTGCCGGCGGATATGTCGCGCCGGATGCCATAGGCCTGTCAGCAAAACTGGTTGCGGATATAGCTGGTTGGCAGCGGAGGTATGAGGAGGCGCATTTTGCAGGATTTCCTGCGAATGCGGTGGCTTTATTGGACGACGAGGGCCTTGCCATCGCGTCGCGCGTGCGGGGCGAGCTTAGCGATAGAAGCATCGGTTATTTCTCCAACGGGCGAATGGAGCGACTGGCGTAAGCCAGGTTCGAAATCTCCATTGCGATGGAGGCTTGATGGCACGGCGGCGATACGAACTGACGGACACAGAATGGTCGATCATCGGGCCACGGCTGCCCAACAAGCCGCACGGTGTTCCACGGGTTGATGACCGGCGGGTCTTGAACGGCATTCTTTGGCGCTTCCGCACTGGCTCGCCATGGGCCGAGATTCTCGAACGTTACGGCCCATCGACGACCTGCTAAAACCGGTTCGTTCGCTGGCGTAAAGGCGGGGTGTGGGACCGCCTCCTGTCTGCGGTTTCCGCCGCCTTCGAAGGCGAGATCGTCATGATCGACTCCACCTGTGTCCGCGTCCACCAGCACGGTGCAACGGGCAAAAAAAGGGGCTCCGGAGATCGCGGCATGGGACGTTCCCGAGGCGGCCTCACGAGCAAAATCCATGCTCTCGTTGACGCTGACGGTCGTCCCGTCGCCCTGCGCTTGACCGGCGGGCAGGTCCACGACAGCCAGGAAGCCGAAGCCCTGCTGGAGGCCATGCCAGAAGGCGCCACGCTGCTGGCCGACAAGGGATACGACAGCAACGCCATCCGTGAAGTCGCTGCTCGCAAGAACGTCTGGGCCAACATCCCCTCGCGCTCCAACCGCAAGCAGCGCTTCGCCTTCTCGGGCTGGGTCTATCGCCAGCGCAATCTCGTCGAGCGCTTCTTCAACCGCATCAAGCCCTTCCGGGGTATCGCCACCCGATACGACAAGTGCGCCGAGAACTATCTCGCCGCCGTCAAACTCATCTGCGCGCGCATCTGGTGTGCCGCGTAATGAGTCTACGGCCTAGCCGCCTACAACGCGATGCTGCATGGAACAGGCCATGAAAGATCACTTTTATGGCCCGACGCGCAACGCCGTCGCTACGATCAATCACCTTCTGGCGCTTCCCGCGACAGGAGACGAGCAGGACTGGGAAATTGAACTAGCCGACCCAAGAAAACTTGACGACATGTTCGAGTTGTTCGCCAAAGGCTCACTCGGCTTTGAGGAGCGATCCGCCGTTGCATTACTTCTGACCCACACGGTGGACGAACTCGAAGATGACGATGAGGACACTTCTGATTTGGTGCCTCGCCTTCGGTCGCTGCTCGCCTCTGATGGTGAGGTGCTTCATAGGATGCGCTTCTACTGGAGCCATTTACAAGCGGGTAGCGCCATCCGAAAGGCGTTGGCCTAAAGTCCGCTCCCCACCCCAATCCGGTCGTTCCTGCGCTCGCATGAGCCCCCCGAAAGCGGCCGGCCGTTAACTTTGGAATTTGTCCACGCCGCCTAGGGCCCAGCCTTCTTTAAGAATTGCTCGTCATTGCGAGCGGCGAAGCCGCGCGGCAATCCAGAGGCAATGTGCATCGCTGGATTGCCACGGGGCCTTTGGCCCCTCGCAATGACGTAATAGCAGCAAGGGCATCGAATGCCCGCGCGCGGATTACTCGGCTGAAGCGGGAGTCTTGTCGTTCACGGCTTCATGCACATCGTTGGAAGCCTTGGTGGCGGCATCTTCCGCCGCATCGATTGCCTGTTCCACACCCTGCGACGCATCTTCCGCCGCGGAGCCGACCGTGTCGCCCATGGCTTCGGCGGTGTCACCTGCGTGGTCCAGCGCCGTATCGGCCTTGTCTTCCGTTTCCTGCGAGCAGGCGGCCAGCGCCAGTACAAGGATCGGGGCGGCAAGAATCAGCTTCTTCATCGCATTCTCCCTTTTGGTCTGTTCGGGATTTTTGACAGGGCGGGCACGTCCCACCCCCGTTCTTAACGGCCAAACGGCGGGCAGGGTTTCCCCACCCGCCGCTTCAATGGCCCGGCTCGCCCCACCCTTGCGAATGGGCCGAGCGAATAGGTTCAGGCGCCTTGCGGAGCCGTCCCACCGGAATAGCGCTTGCCCGCCTTGGGAATGGCCGAGCCATGCACCGGGCGAACCACCGAAGAGCCCGAGGGCTTTTCGGGGCGGTCGATCTTGCCGTCCTTGATCAGCTGGTCGATCTCCTCGCCAGTCAGCGTCTCATATTCCAGCAGCGCCTGGGCCAGCAGTTCCAGCTGGTCGCGATGCTCGGTGAGAAGGTCGGTCGCGCGTTTGTGGGCGCCATCCACCAATTGACGGATTTCCGAATCGATCAGCTTGTTGGTCTCGCTCGACATCATGGTGCGCTGCGATCCGCCCATGCCGAGATAGCCTTCCTGCTGCTCTTCATATTGCAGCGGGCCCAGCTTGTCCGACATGCCCCATTTGGTGACCATGTTGCGGGCCAGGCTAGTGGCATATTGGATATCCGAGCTGGCGCCGGACGAAACCTTGTCATGCCCGAAGATCAGTTCTTCCGCCACGCGGCCGCCCATGCTGACCGAGAGGTTCGCATGCATCTTGTCGCGGTGGTAGGAATAGCTGTCCCGCTCCGGCAGGCGCATCACCATGCCCAGCGCACGGCCGCGCGGGATGATGGTGGCCTTGTGAATCGGGTCCGAAGCCTTTTCGTGGACGGAGACGATTGCATGGCCGGCCTCATGATAGGCGGTCATCCTCTTTTCGTCCTCGGTCATCACCATGGAGCGGCGTTCCGCCCCCATCATGACCTTGTCCTTAGCGTCCTCGAATTCCTGCATGGCGACCAGGCGCTTGTTGCGCCGCGCGGCCAGCAGGGCAGCTTCGTTCACCAGGTTGGCGAGGTCCGCGCCGGAGAAGCCCGGCGTGCCGCGCGCAATGGTGCGCGGATTGACGTCGGGCGCCAGCGGCACCTTCTTCATATGGACCGAAAGGATCTTCTCGCGCCCTTCGATGTCGGGAATCGGCACCACGACCTGACGGTCGAAACGGCCGGGGCGCAGCAGCGCCGGGTCCAGCACGTCGGGCCGGTTGGTGGCCGCGATGATGATGATACCTTCATTCGCCTCGAAGCCGTCCATCTCCACCAGGAGCTGGTTCAGCGTCTGCTCGCGCTCGTCATTCGAATTGCCGAGGCCATGGCCGCGATGGCGGCCCACGGCGTCGATTTCGTCGATGAAGACGATGCAGGGCGCGTTCTTCTTGGCCTGTTCGAACATGTCGCGCACGCGGCTGGCGCCGACGCCCACGAACATTTCGACGAAGTCCGAACCGGAAATGGTGAAGAAGGGCACGCCCGCCTCACCCGCGATAGCGCGGGCGAGCAAGGTCTTGCCGGTGCCGGGCGAGCCGACCAGCAGCGCGCCCTTGGGAATCTGGCCGCCCAGCTTGGAGAAGCGCTGCGGATCGCGCAGGAATTCGACGATTTCCTGCAATTCCTCACGCGCTTCGTCGATGCCCGCGACATCGTCAAAGGTCACGCGGCCATGGCGTTCCGTCAGCAGCTTGGCCTTGGACTTGCCGAAGCCCATCGCGCCCGATCCGCCGCCCTTCTGCATCTGGCGCAGCGCGAAATAGGCCACGCCCAGAATCAGCAGGAACGGCAACGCGTTCACCAGAATGGCCAGCAGCAGGTTCGGCTCCGCCGGAGCGGCGCCTTCATACTTCACGCCATTGGCTTCCAGCAGGCGGGGCAGATCAGTGTCATTCGCCACCGGAACGGTGGTGAAGGCTTCCTTGCTCTTGAGAATGCCGGAAATCCGCTCGGGCCCGATCTGCACACGCTCCACGCTGCCTTCGGCAACCTTGGCGCGGAAATCGGAATAGGCCATCGAGTTGCCCTGCTGGGCGGAGCCGGCGCCGAACATCGAAACGATCAGCAACAGGGCCAGGAAAATCCCGCCCCATACGGCGAGATTCTTCATCCAGGGATTGCCACCCGGTTCGCGATCGGGGTCGCGGTTGGGATCGGGTCCTTCACTCATCGGTAAGTCCTGCCTTTCAACTTCCGATTATGTAGGAAGCAGGGGCCGAATGGCAAGCTGAGCTGCGCCATTGGGCATTTTGTCCGCCCGCTGTGTCGCAAGCGGTGTCGCATCAAGCAGCCGGTTCATAGCCGCGTTCACCGTTGCGGGTC
Organism: Sphingomonadales bacterium 63-6; assembly: GCA_001898545.1. Taxonomy (GTDB): domain Bacteria; phylum Pseudomonadota; class Alphaproteobacteria; order Sphingomonadales; family Sphingomonadaceae; genus Andeanibacterium. The sequence goes on from MKUB01000092.1 coordinate 11,520, forward strand.
ACGTCGATGCGGCAGATCAACCCGTCGCGCAGCGTATATTGAGCGATCACCGGAGCGATGATCACATCCCCCTTGCGCATGGGGCCCAGCACGCAATCGGGGGCATCGCGCAGGGCGGTAAAGCGGCTGGTGACCACAGCGCGGATGTGATGATCGCTGGCCTCGATGCTCTCGAAGATCACTTCCTCGCGAATGTCCTGAAACACCGGGCGGTAGAAATCGATAATCGCCTGCTTGCCCTCGAATGTGCCGAAGGAATGGAGGCTGAAGACCACATCGTCGGTATAGAATTTGGGCCAGCGCACGAAATCCGCCGCCGAGAAGGCCGCGCCATAGGCCCTGAAAGCGGCGATCTGGCTGGCATGGCCACCAAGGCGCGGCAGCTTGCTGACGCCCTGCTCGGGCGGCCGCA
>MKUB01000093.1 GCA_001898545.1 Sphingomonadales bacterium 63-6
TCACCTGGTCATGATCCGGCACACTGGAAGCAGGCTGGGGCGCTTTATGCGCACTCTCGATGCTTTTGTGCGCACGTTCGCCAGCCGGTTTCCAGGGGCTGTCAAACGGGTCGAACTGGACGTGGCCGATGGGTTCTTGCCAATCGTCCCAGCGATAAACCGCTCTTTCCACTACGTTTCTCAGCTCGCGGACATTGCCGGGCCAGGCGTAATCCTCCAACTGACGCTGGACATGGGGCGCATAGCCGGGCCACGCCTCCCACCCCAGCTCGGCAGCCATGCGTCGGCCAAAATAGTCAGCTAAAACAGCAACATCACCCTCCCGAACGCGCAAAGGCGGCAGGGTGATGACCTCGAAGCTCAGCCGATCGAGCAGGTCCGGCCGGAACCGCCCTTCCCGCGCCATGCGGGGCAAATCCTCATTGGTCGCCGCCACGATCCGCACATCCACGCGGATGGGCCGGGACGAGCCAATGCGCGTAACCTCACCATATTCCACCGCGCGCAGCAGCCGTTCCTGCGCCCCCATGGACAGCGTCGCCAATTCATCCAGGAACAGCGTCCCCCGATCCGCCTCCTCAAAGCGCCCTTCGCGTGCGCGGGTCGCGCCGGTGAAGGCCCCCGCCTCGTGCCCGAACAATTCCGCCTCGATCAGCGTTTCGGGCAGAGCCGCGCAATTCATGGTCACCAGCGGTTCTTCCCAGCGATTGGAAAGGCGGTGGAGGCGTTCCGCGATCAGTTCCTTGCCGGTTCCACGCTCCCCGATGACCAGCACGGGCCGACGCATAGGCGCAGCGCGGCTCGTCCGCTCCACCGCGTCCAGAAAGGCGCCGGATTGCCCGATGAATTGATTACCCCGATCCATGCGCCAGCTTGTAGCGAATTTTCCCAAGACATGGCAATAATTCCCAACACCATCGCGCCACCCCGCGCAAAAACTAACGAATTTCGGCCTTCCCCTCGAATTGGCACGCCTCTTGCTATTGTTGTGGTATGAATTCTGGAGGGAACCGAACCATGTATGACAGCCGCTTTTTCCATACCAAGCTGGGCAAGGCAGCCGTCGTCAGCATCGCTGCGATGCTGGCTTTCAACATGCTGGCATTGAGCCAGCAGCTCCAGGCCGCGCCCATTCCGCTGGCCCTGGCGACACACACTGTGGAGCTTGCGTGAACACGGCAGACAAGAATCCGCTCAGCCCTATCGGGCAGGAGCACCGGGCAACCCGGATGGATGGCCGGATAGACGGAGCACAATCTCCCCTTTCCGGTATCCGCCCCACGGTTCAGAACGGAAGCGAGACCCGCCGCACCCGCCTCGATTCAGAGGTTGACCGGGCGCGGCGCAGCCCCGAACCGACCCGCAATGCAACCTTTGGAGGAGTTCCCTGGATGGGCATTTTCTCGCGTACCCGTGACATCATCGCCGCCAACTTCAACGATCTGCTCGATCATGCCGAAGATCCGGCCAAGATGATCCGCATGATCATCCTCGAAATGGAGGAAACCCTGGTGGAAGTGCGCGCCAGCGCGGCCCGCACCATCGCGGATCAGAAGGAAATGCATCGCCATACGGTGAAGCTGGAACGGCTGCAGGCGGATTGGGGCGAGAAGGCCCAGCTTGCCCTGTCGAAGGACCGCGAAGACCTGGCCCGTGCCGCGCTGGTGGAAAAGCGCAAGGCAGGCGACATGGCCGAGCAGCTGCAGGCAGAGATCGCGGTGCTGGACGATTCGCTGCGCGCCTATGAAGCGGACATCCAGAAGCTGCAGAACCGCCTGCGCGAAGCTCGCAGCCGCCAGACCCAGATCGCGGCTCGGCTGGAAAGCGCGGAGAACCGCGTGAAGCTGCGCACTCTGCTCGCCACCGAACGGGTGGACGAGGCCATGGCCCGCTTCGACCAGCTGGAGCGCCGGGTGGATTATGCCGAAGGTCGCGCCGATGCGCTGCGCATTGCCGAGGGCGGGCAGCCGAGCCTTGCCGACGAGATCAATGCCCTGGCCGGGTCGGACAAGGTCGATGAGGAACTGGAAGAGATGAAGCGTGCGCTCGGCATGGGCGACGGGAACAAGGGGGAATAAGACATGGAGGGGTTCGTTGCTATCGTGGCGATCTTCATCGCCCTGCCGTGGATCATCTTTCACTACATTACCAAGTGGAAGACCGCGGCCACGATAACCACCGATGATGAGGCGCTGCTGGAAGAACTCTATCAGCTTGCCCGCCGGCTGGACGAGCGCATGGACACGGTGGAGCGCCTGGTGGCTGCGGACAATCCCGATTTCCGCCCTGCCCGCATCCTGCCCGACCTTGATGCAGACAATCAGAAGCTGCGCGACCTGGAACGCATGCTTGCCGAAAAGGGACTGAAGAAATGAATAGCCCCCGCACCACGCTTTACCGCGACACGCATAACGGAAAGGTCCTCGGGGTCTGCGCAGGGATTGCGGATTACACCGGGATCGACGTCCTGTGGGTTCGCATCGGCCTGATCATTTCCTTCTTCACTCCGATGTCGGGCTTCACTGTGCCCGGCTACATCATCGCCGGCTTCCTGCTGAAGAAGAAGCCGCAGAACCTCTATGTCGACAAGGCCGAACAGCAATATTGGCAGGGCGTGCGCCAATCGCCCAAGCGGACCGCGCGTGAAATCCGCGCCCGCTTCCGCGACATCGACCGGCGTCTGGCCGAAGTGGAGAGCTATTACGTCTCCAGCAATCCGCGCCTTTCGGCCGAGATCGAACGCCTGCGCTGACGCGCGGCACACTCAAGGGGAAATGGGATGGACTCGGGAAGCCTTGCACTGCTGATACCGATCCTGGGCATGTCGATCCCGATCATCGCCATCTGGACCCGGCACCGGCAGAAGATCGCCGAAATGGAAATTCAGGCCACGGCCGAACTGAGCGCCGAAAAGGCCGCGCAATATGCCAGCCACGTGAAGGAGCTGGAACAGCGCGTGCGGGTGCTCGAACGGATCGTGACCGACAAGGGATATGACGTGGCCAGCCAGATCGAGGCTCTGCGCGACACGCGCGCTGTGGAGTTGGCGAATGGCGACCGCGAGAAACAGGGAATTTGAGTATGAACGACGGATTTCAAAGCTTCCTGCCCTATATGGGCTGGATCGTGGGCGGCGCCTTCGTAGTCAGCATTGCCGGCATCATGGGCTGGATTCACACCACCAAGCTGCGCATCCAGCATGGCTATCCGCTGGAAGGAATGTGGGGACAGTCCCTCAAGCCGGAGCTTAATTCGGAAGGGATGCAGCGTGTGCGCCTGCTGACGCAGGAGAATGCCGCTCTGCGCGCCGAACTGGCATCGGTGAAAGACCGTCTGGCTGTTGTGGAACGGATCGTGACGGACCGGGGTTTCGATGTGGCCAACCAGATCGAGAGCTTGCGTGAACCCCTGGATGCCGCCGCTCGATAGAGCGTGCGAGCGATCCGTGAGCTGACCGCGCAAGGAGGAGCGTTCTAGCAATGCAATATGGCGCCGAATTCGTACTTGCGATCATCGCGATGGCCATGATCGCCCGGGTGATAAAATCCGCGATCCGTGCCCGGCACGGCCTGCCGGACGACGGGCCCTTCACCCATCACACCGATCAAGGACATAATCGGCGCGGCGCACAGAGCGGCGAAGTGGAAGCGCTCAAGGCGGAAAACGCCCGGCTGCTCGACCGCCTCGAAGCTTCGGAAGACCGGCTCGCCGTGCTCGAACGCATCGTGACCGATCGCAGCTATAACCTGGCCAATGAAATCGAGGCCCTGCGTGATCAGGATGCCAGGGCCGCACGCGACCAGCGCGAAAAGTAAGGAGACGCCCGATGATGAGCCAGATCCTGAGCGACGATTTGCTGATGGCCTGTGTCGCGTTGCTGGGCCTCATGATTCTTTCCGCCACGGCCTTGCGCGGCTGGCAAGGCTGGCTGGCACTGAAGGGCAAGGAACTGGACGCCCACCGCCCCCGTCCCGAAATCGAAGGCCGGGCCAGCGAGGGGGCCGCCCGGATCGAGCTGGCGGACCTCAAGGAACGCATCCGCAAGCTGGAGGCAATCGCTTCGGGGGTAGACCTGTAAGCCAGGATTGCTAGAGGCGCGGCTATGCGCAGCCTCGACGACATCCGCGAAGAATACGAGTTCCTTGAAGGGGACGAACGCTATCGCCTGCTGATCGAACTCGGTCGCGAGCTTGAGGATATGCCCGACGCACTCAAGACCGATGCCACGCTGGTGCGCGGCTGTTCGGCCAAGGTGTGGGTCTATCCCACGCAGGCGGGCGATACGCTGCACTTTCTGGCCGACAGCAACGCGGCAATCACCAAAGGCATCGTCGCCCTGGTTTTGAGCGCGGTGCAGGACAAGCCCGCAGCGGAAGTCGCCGCGATGGACATTGCCGCTGCATTGGAACCCTTCGACCTCAGGAAGCAGCTCAGTTCCAATCGCACGCAAGGTGTGCCCAACATGATCGCGCTGGTGAAAGAGCACGCAGCGAGACTTGCCGATCTGTGATACAGGTCAGCTTATATACCCAATCCCACATAGGAATTTTTCAATGAAGGGTTTCAAGAACCCCAGTTTTCAGGACCGTGCATCCGCTTCGGCCCTCGCAAAAGCCCGGGCCCTCGAAAAGATGAAAGCGGCGCCGAAGCCGACTGCGGAAGAAATCGCAGAACTGAATGCCCGCAGGCTGGAACAGGAAGCTCGGCAGGAAGCCAAGCGCGCTGCTGCGCGGGCCGCCAAGGAAGAACAGGCGCAGAAGGAAGAAGCGGAACGGCTTGCCAAGCTGGCCGCTATTCCAACCGAAGCAGAGCGCAAGGCCGCCCGCGACGCGCGTTATGCGGCTCGCAAGAAGCGCAAATCCTGATCAGGCGCCTTCCGCCTCACGGACCACGGCAATCCCCGCTTCCCGCTGGCGCTTGAGCTCTGCCTTGAGCGCCGCCGGATTGCGGGCGATCACAAAGCCGAAACTGACTCCGCCTTCCTTGCCGATGGTCGCATGGTGCAAGTTGTGCGCCTGCACCAGCCGCTTGAGATAACCGCTGCGGGGCACGTATCGGAAATAGCGCTGGTGAACGAGGCCGTCATGCACCAGCGTGTAGATGATGCCGTAAACCAGCACGCCCAACCCGATCCAGGTGCCGGGCCACCAGGCATTCGCGCCCATTACCCAGGGGCTGCCGATGGCGAACATGGAAATGCTCAGCGCCGCACCAACAATGGCATAGAGATCGTTCTTCTCCAGCAGATTGTCATGCGGTTCGTGATGATCGCGGTGCCAGCCCCAGCCCCAGCCATGCATGATATATTTATGGCTGCCCCATGCCACGCCTTCCATGGCGACGGCAGTGGCGATCACGATCAGAAATGGGAAAAGCGCGCTCATCGCGCCAGCCTATAGTTCAATCCTTGGACGGGAAAAAGAACCGACGGATCTCTTCCCCGATCCGGGCCGGCCGCAGCGTTTCCGCATCGATGCAGCACCAGCAGGATTGCACTTCGGCCAATACTTCCTCCCCGCGTTCGATGACGGTGCGGTAAAAGGCACGCGCGCCATGGACCTGTTCCAGCACAGTGCGGGCAATCACCTCGTCCTCGAGGAAGGCGGGTTTCCGATAAGTAATCTCGTGCTTCAGTGCGACCCAAAGGCGCGAGGCAGCGGTATCCGCCGGGGCCAGCTTCTTCCAGTGCGAGAGCACGGCATCCTGCACCCAGCTGAGATAGCGGGCATTGTTCACATGGCCCATGAAATCGATATCGCTGGGCAGGATCGTGATCGGAAATTTATACGGAGCTGCTGACATGGCTGTAAGTTACGCAGCCATTTGCGGCTATTCAATGACTCTCGGCCTTCAGCGTGAAGAAAGACACTTTGTTACAATTCGCCGCAATCCCGCGACCGTCCGTATCTCAAACGTTCATCTAATCAGCCCTATTTCTGAACAAACGGACTAACCCGTTAGGTTTTGAAGTAGCTAAGGATGAATGCCATGAACCGTCTCACCAAGCTGATCGCCCCTGCAATCGCAGCCTCGCTGGTGCTGGGCGCGGCCGTTCCCGCCTCTGCGGCCCCCTCGCACGGCCGCGACAATTACCGCCAGGAAATCGCCCAGCTCGACCGCCAGATCGACCGCGCACAGGAACGCCGTTTGATCTCGCATCGCGAAGCGCAGCGCCTCGAAAACAAGGTTGACCAGTTGCAGAAGCTCCACGCGACCTATGCCCGCAACGGCTTCACCAAGTCTGAACTGCGCATTCTGGATCAGCGCATCGACACGGTGAGGCGCCAGATCGCCGCGGAGATCGCCGACCGGGACCGCGCGCCCCAGGGCCGCCCCGGTGACCATCGCCGGTAACTGCCAAGGCCGGGCTTGAGCCCGGCCAATTTTTCCTCCCTTGTCTTGCGGGGCCGGCGGGCTTACGTCGCGCGCCATGGCTAGCCGACCCCGCACCCTTTACGAAAAGATCTGGGACGCTCACGAAGTGGAGCGCCGTGAAGACGGCACCAGCATCCTGTTCATCGACCGCCACCTCGTTCACGAGGTGACCAGCCCGCAGGCATTCGAGGCGCTTCGCCTCAGCGGCCGCAAGGTTCGTCGTCCTGAACTGACGCTGGCGGTTCCCGACCACAATCTGCCCACCACCGCGCGCATCGATGCTGCCGGCAAGCGTATTCCCATCGCCGATGTGGAAAGCGCGCAGCAGCTCGCCGCGCTGGAAAAGAACGCACCCGAATTCGGCGTGCGCTATATCGCGCCGACCGACATCAATCAGGGCATCGTCCATGTCGTGGGGCCGGAAACCGGCTTCTCCCTGCCCGGCGCCACTATCGTATGCGGCGATAGCCACACGTCCTGCCACGGCGGCGTGGGCGCGCTGGCCTTCGGCATCGGCACCAGCGAGGTGGAGCACGTGCTCGCCACGCAGACGCTGCTGCTCAAGCAGTCGAAGACGATGGAAATCCGCGTCGAGGGGGACCTGCTGCCCGGCGTGACCGCCAAGGATCTGATCCTGCATATCATCGGCGTGATCGGCACGGCCGGGGGCACTGGCCATGTGATCGAATATCGCGGCAAGGTGTTCGAGGAGATGTCAATCGAAAGCCGCCTGACGGTGTGCAACATGTCGATCGAAGGCGGCGCCCGCGCCGGCCTCGTCGCTCCGGATGAGAAGACCTTCGCCTATCTCAAGGGCCGTGAATACGCGCCCCGTGGTGAAGATTGGGATCACGCCGTTGCATGGTGGACCAGCCTGCGCACCGATGAAGGCGCGACTTTCGACAAGAGCGTGGTGATCAACGCAGCCGATGTGCAGCCCACGGTCACCTGGGGGACCAGCCCGGAAGACACCGTCTCCATCGGCGGCGTAGTTCCCGCGCCGGAAAGCTTTGCCGATCCTTCCAAGCAGAAGGCCGCGCAAGCCAGCCTGGACTACATGGGCCTCACGCCCGGCCAGAAGATGACGGACATTGAAGTCCAGAACATCTTCATCGGTTCCTGCACCAACAGCCGGATCGAGGATCTGCGCGCTGCTGCCAAGGTGCTTGAAGGCCGCAAGAAGGCTGACAATGTGAAATGGGCTATTGTGGTGCCCGGCTCCGGTCTGGTGAAGCGCCAGGCCGAGGAAGAAGGTCTGGACAGGATCTTCATCGAAGCCGGTCTCGAATGGCGCGAACCGGGCTGTTCCGCCTGTCTGGGCATGAACCCCGACAAGGTGCCTGCAGGGGAACGTTGCGCCAGCACCAGCAACCGCAATTTCGTCGGTCGGCAGGGCCCGGGGGCTCGCACCCATCTCGTCAGCCCGGCCATGGCCGCCGCTGCCGCTGTCACCGGCCGCCTTACCGACGTAAGGGAGCTGGTGGATTGACCGCTGGCGCGGCCTACCCCATCTTCGTGGCATGAGCGAAAAGACACCGAAGAGCGAAACCCACAAAGCGAAGTCCGGCAAGCCGGGCGCGAATATGGGTATGGGCACCAAGGCCGCCATCGCCGGCGCGGCAATCGGCATAGGCTCCGCCGCCGTGGCGGCCGCCCTGCTGTTCGCCAATCGCCGCAAGCACAAGAACGAACCTGAACAATTGCCGCCCATTCCCTCGGGCGAACCTCCGGAGACCGATTGATGGAACCCGTGCGCCAGGTTGAAGGCCGCGCCTATCCTTTCGGGATGAAGAATGTCGATACCGACATCATCATTCCCGCACACTGGCTCAAGACGATCAGCCGCGATGGCCTTGGCCGCGGCGCCTTCGAAGCCCTGCGCAAGGACCCGTCCAACGTCTTCGATCGTGAGGATGTGAAGGGCGCGCCGATCATCGTGGCGGGTGACAATTTCGGCTGCGGCTCAAGCCGCGAACATGCCGCCTGGGCCCTTCTGGACATGGGCGTGAAGGCTGTGATCGCGCCAAGCTTTTCAGATATTTTTTCCGGTAACGCCTTCAAGAACGGTATCCTAACCGTCGTTCTTCCCCAGGAAGCGATCGACCGGCTGATGGAAGTGGCTGAGACCGATCCGATCACGATCGATCTCGAGAACCAGACCGTCACTACGCCTTTTCAGGACCGCTTCACGTTCGAGATCGATTCCTTCCGCAAGCATTGCCTGCTGGAAGGGCTTGACGAAGTCGGGCTCACGCTCGCCCGGGGCGATGCGATTTCCGCTTACGAAGCGCGTCAGGCAAAGGACATGCCCTGGTTCGCAAAGGGCACGGCCCTTGCAGCGTGATCGCACGCCGATTTATCTGATTTCAGCTTTCTTTCGAGGGATTCTCTAGATGACCGATTTTCAGGACCGTGAGCGCGCTGAAGAGCGCAAATATGCCATGGACGAAGAAACCACCTTCCGCATTGCCGCCCGCAGCAACAAGCTGCTTGGCCTGTGGGCTGCCGCCAAGATGGGGCTGACACCGGAAGAAACCGAAGCCTATGCCAAGTCGGTCGTTCAGGCCGATTTCGAGGAATCGGGCCATGAGGATGTGATCCGCAAGGTGCTGGGCGATCTGGTCGGCGCGGGGATCGACATTGACGAAGCCGGTGTACGCACTGCGCTTGAAGAAAAGACTGTCGAGGCTCGCCGCCAGCTGATGGGCGAAGTCTGATCCGATGGCGATGGCGGCTGACGATATTGCGGCGCTGATCAAGGCCGCCCTCCCCGATGCGACGGTGGAGATCACCGATCTGGCGGGGGATGGCGATCATTATTCTGCGCGCGTTGTTTCGGCCGCTTTCGCGGGCAAGAGCCGCGTCCAGCAGCATAAGATTGTCTATGAGGCCCTGGGTGGCCGTATGGGCGGCGCGCTCCACGCCTTGCAACTGACCACTGCCGTTCCCAACTGACGGTCAGACAAAACACAATTTTTTCGGGATTCGACCAATGTCCGATGCCAACGCACGTATTTCCGACATCGTAAATTCAAACGACGTCGTCCTGTTCATGAAGGGCACGCCGCTCTTCCCGCAATGCGGCTTTTCCAGCCGCGCGGTGGCGATCCTCGACCATCTGGGTGTGGCCTATGACAGCGTGGACGTGCTGCAGGACATGGAAATCCGGCAGGGCATCAAGAGCTTCTCGGACTGGCCGACCATTCCCCAGCTCTATGTGAAGGGCGAATTCGTTGGCGGCAGCGACATCATGATGGAGATGTTCGAAGCAGGCGAATTGCAGCAACTGATGCAGGACGCACAGGTCGCCAAGGCCGAATAAGCTGGCAGCCCCGGTCGCAATCGTCCGGGGCTCTCCTACCTCATGCGCAATTGATACAGAGCGTTGCCGTCGGCAGCGCTTTCAGGCGCATTTCGCTGATATCGGCGCCGCATTTGGCACAAACCCCATATGTGCCCGCGTCGATCCGTCGCAGGGCATTGCGGATAGCGAGAATCTCGGTCCGCAAGACATCGTCTACGCCCGCCAGCGCTTCATCATCGGCCAGGTCGATGGCCTGCTCCTCTGAATCTGCCTCGAGCGGATGGCGCAAATCCGCTTCGATATCCTCGGCGCGCTGTTCCAGTTCCGCAAGGCGCGCCGTGAGCACCGCTTTCACATCGCCAAATCCATTCATCCGCCTGCTCCCGTTCTGCCGTGGTTCGTCACGTACGAGTTCTGCGTGGATTGTCAGGGCACGGCATTGCGCACAATCAAACTGCGATGGAACGAAGCGTCAAGATTTCGACGCCCATTTCGATCAGCCTGACGAAATGTGTCGGTCTACCTTACAGCCTCTATTCGGTTAGCCAGTTGGCAACCATTATAAATGGCTAAAACGGCCAGCATCAAGAAACTGGCACGCGGGTTGCTAGGTAGTTAGCGTACCGTCTCCTGGTACGTACAGTCTTCGAGAAGAGGTGGGGCCGTTTCCTGTCCCCACAACTGGTTACACAGCCCCGCCTCTCTCTTGACCTTCCCACACACAGTCGATCTGTTCGCCACGGCATACGCTGGCATGCAGAACACATGGGGCCTACCTTTTGCCGGCCCGTGCAGGCATTGGGCCATCAGGAGATCAGGCTGCCTTCAGGCGGCGGCGACGCCAGAAGAACAATGCAGCCAGACCTGCCCCGAACAGGCCCACCATACCGGGTTCCGGCACAGAGGTCCCACCCGAGGAGGAACCGCCCGAGGTGCTGGATGAAGGCGGCTCGTAATGATAGCCGCCGTTGTAGGTCCCGACATGCATCTCGCCATCCTGGACGAGGCTGCCGAAAACCGCCGATCCCTGAATGTAATTATAGGTATGCGCATCCGCCTTGGGCGCCAGCACCGATCCGCCGAAGGCCGTGGTCAGCGTCAGCGTCTCGGCATCCGGGAAGTTCCAGATCACGTTTTCCCCCAGATTGCTCGTGCCGCCCAGGAAGTTGTCATTCAGCGTGATGCTGGTGCCGGAGACATTCACGATCGCCGTATCGGCGCCGTTGAGATTGAACTGGATTTCCCCGATCGCATCCAGATCGGCAGCCGAAATATTGAATACGGCAACGCCATTGGCGTCAGGCTGGGCAGTGAAGACGCCCTTGTTTCCCTGGATCGAGAAATCGCTGTTCGTGGAAAGCGTACTCAGATCATAGGAGAGGTTGTTCATGCTGGTGGTGATCAGGCTCTTGTCCTGCTGCAGCCCCTGCGCAAAGGCCGGATCGGAGGAGGAGAGCCCCGAGGTCACCGTGTTCTGGTTGACGTTCGTATTGCTGATCGTGCCCCCCACCTGAACGGTCTGAGTCGCGCCATTGAGGTTGAAGCCGCTGTTGACGTTGCCGCCAACAATCGCACCCGATCCGTTATTGAGGTTCTTCGTACCGCCATTCACATCGCCGACAACCGTGAGCCCCGGCGTGCCGTTGGATGAAGCGGGAATGGTCGAAATATTGTAATTCGAGGAATTGCCCGACAGGTCGCCACCTACGAATGTTCGCCCCTCGACTTCCGAGGAGGAGACTAGATCGCCCAGCACCACAAGGTTCCATTCCCGCAGGATATCCGTGCCGGTCGGCGTGGACGCGAAGGCGGGAACTGCGATGGCACATGTCGCCAAGGCAACGGCGAGGGTCAGTCTGGACTTGTTTGACACGGGGGATTCTCGAAATATTTCAACGGAGATTTGGCCCATATCCCGATATGCCGCGTTTTATGTGATCGATTAAACACCGTTCCAAATCGGTACAGATGGCACTGAAAAAAGTTAACGCCTGTGGCGGGATCTGATTGGAGGCGAAGCGAAGCTCCCCCCTCTGCCGAAAATCTCAATGGAAATCGCGGGATTTGGGGATGATCCTCACATTGCGCGGGTGGCGCGCTCGAGACTGGTCCGAGGTAGAAGAAAGGCCTGCGGAGGGAGTATCCTGTTCCCCCAGAGCATTAAGCAATGCGGTGCGATCGACAATGTGATCGGCCATCAAGTGAAGAACGCCCTCCTCGCTTTTCTGCACCTGGCCGTGAACCTCCATCAACCTCGAAGCCATGAGCGGGCGGCGATAACGTTCGAA
>MKUB01000094.1 GCA_001898545.1 Sphingomonadales bacterium 63-6
CTCCACGATTCGAGCAACACCTTTTTTGCATTTTTGTTGCGATATCTTCGAACCTCGCGGAAATCCGGGCTTTACCGGCTAGTAAAATGTTCTGCCGCATAGGGCCGCCCACATGACGATCACCTCCCCCAACCAGAATCAGACCCCAATGGAGGTCGATCAACCACGAGATTCGCTTAGGAATCAGGTTCGTAGCGCTGTCCTATGGCGTTCCGGCTCCCAGATTCTGGGTCAGCTGATCACCTGGGGCTCCACCTTCCTGGTGATCCGCATCCTCTCTCCTTCAGACTACGGCCTCTATGCGATGACCTCGGTCGTGCTGGTGCTGCTGAGCCTGATGAACGGCTATGGCCTGGCAAATGCCCTGATCCAGAAACGCGACGCCACTCCGCATATGCTGCGCCAGCTCTTCGGCATGTTGATCGTGCTGAATGTCACTCTGGCTCTGTTGCAGATCGCCGCCGCTCCACTCGTCGCGGCCTATTACGGACAGGTCGAAGTGGCGAACCTATTGCGGGTGCAGGCCTTGATCTATCTGACCAACCCCTTCCTGGCGCTGGGCTACGCGGTGCTCTCCCGCGAGATGGATTTTCGCAAGCAGGCACAGGTCAATCTGGCCTCAGGGCTGCTTTCCGCCTTTGCCGCCCTTGGCGGGGCGCTGGCAGGCCTGGGTGTCTGGACCCTTGTACTCGCGCCGCTCACCGGATTTGCCGCCCGCGCATTGGGTATGGCCATCGCCGCGCGGATATTCATTCGGCCCAGCTTCGATTTTCGCGGGGCATGGAGCCTTGCGCGATATGGGGGCATCGTAGCGGTCGGGCAGTTCTTCTGGTTCGTTCAGACCCAGGCCGACATCGTGATAGCCGGCCGCGCCTTCAATCCGCACATGCTGGGCATCTATACGACAAGCCTGTTTCTCACCCAGATGTTCGTCACCAAATTCGTGCCGCCCATCAATGAGGTAGCATTCAGCGCCTATGCGAAGGTGCAGGACGATGCTCGCGCCATGGCGCTGGGTTTCCTGAAGGCCCTGCGCATATTGATGCTTATCGGCATGCCGTTCTGCCTTGGCCTCGCCGCCACTGCCGATCCGCTCGTGCATGTCGTACTGGGCGAGAAATGGCTCGAGACCGCGCCGGTGATCGCGCTGCTTGGTTTCGCCATGCCTTTCATGACCGTCCAGGTACTGTTTGGCCCCGCCACCAATGCGGCGGGGCGGCCGGGCATATATACGCGCGTGTCAATTCTGGGCGCGGTGCTGCTGCCAGTCGCTTTCCTGATCGGCGTGCAATGGGGAGTGACCGGGATCGCATGGGCATGGGTGGCCGCCTATCCGGCGCTGGTGGCAATCTCGGCCACCTGGGTGCTGCCAGTGCTGCAGGTCAGCCTGCGCGATTTCATCCGGGCGCTTGCTCCGCCGGTGCTGGCAGGCGTCGCCATGTTTCTGGGTGTGAGGCTGTGCGATCACTTCCTCCCGGCCATGCCAATACTGGCAAGGCTCGCCGTGCTGGTGGCAGCAGGCGGCGCGATCTATGGCCTGTGGCTGCTGGTCTTCGCGCGCGGCCGGATCAATGAATTGTTTGAACTGGCGCGCGGCCGGAAGGGATGATCACCCTTTCAGCGCGGCAATCGCCCGACGTGTCGCTTCGGCATAGGCGCCGAGGTGGAAGCGGTAAGTGCCGATAAAATGCGCAAAGCGCGTATCGGCGGGAAGCTGTTCGTTCCAGAAATTGAGGTAGCGATCATAGGGCAGCAGCACCGGCTCCCCTTCATTGGCGACGATCACGTTCGACATCACCTGCTCGCTGCCCCAGCGCTTCCAGCTTTCATGGCCCAATATAGCCTCGGCCTCGCGACTGAAATCTTCCGCCGATTTGCGGCCCAGCCCGCCGGGCGCGAAGCCGGCGAAGCCCGCACAGCCGCGCACGTAATAGGAAGGTTGTGGCAAGCCCGCGTGGATTTGCGGCAGGATCTCCTCGGTTGCACCCTGCACATGAGTTTCCGGGGAGAAAGGGTCGAACCCGGGCGTCGTCTTCACGAAATCGTCCACGGGCAGCCACCGGGCAGAATCTTCCCCCTTCAGGGTGAAGTTACACCCTTGATCGATCGCGGCAGCGACTTCCGGCACCGGCCCCAGAGTTACCGTGTCGGAATCCACCTGAATGACATAGGCATCCTTACGCAGTTCGAGCAGCAGCAGCAGCCTTTCCCACACACAACCGCGCGGACAAGGGCCCAGGTCGACTTCGGCAATATGGCGAATTTCCGGATCGCCCAGATGGTATGCAAGCACCGCCTTATCCGCTGGGGTAAGCGTTCCATCATCGAGAATGACGATCCGTCCACGGCGCAGATGCTGATGGAGGGATTTGATGGCCACCAGATAGGGCAGCAGCACCTTGGTGCCGATCATCGAATAGAGAATTACGCCGTCATCGGCGGGAAGCAGCGGGGCCGTGCCCAGCACTGCGCGCGACTGGCGCAAATGGAGCTGTTCCCGCAATTTGCGGAGAAGCGTGTCGCGCAACTGAATCATCGCCGGGGCCGCTAGCATATTGGCCTGCAGTTAAGAAGCGGCTGCGCGCGCCATGCGGGCAAGCGCCTTGCGATCGAACCACCACCAGACGGGATGGCGGCGAGGCGCGAAACGCGGCAGCCATTCCGGATAGAGCGCGGCGAGGCGCCGGGGCAGCCCCCCCGGGCCTTCGCCGCGCATGATGTCACTGATAATGCGGTTCTGGAAATGCCGGACCGAGTAATTGATCATCCGCCGGTATTGGACCAGCAAAGTGGCAGGAGCCAGCAGGCTGGCGGGCTGGCACAGAAAACCAGCCTCCGGACAGGGGATCACGCGCTGGTCGCGCCAGTGATCCTCATTGTGAAGACCGGTCTTCGCCATGGCGCAGAGCAGGCCATCGTCCCCGATCAGGTCTTCAGGCAGGCGAATACCCATGGCCCGCATCCGATCGATGAAACGCCCGCTTAGCGCATAAAGATCGCCGAACATTCCGTGCTGCGCGATCATCGCCTGGCGATAGGCTTCCGCATGGCGGCCATTGCGCGGCATGGCGGCCGCTGCGTTGGCTTGCGGATCGGCAGCAAGGGCCTTTGCCAAAGCCTCGACCGATCCTGGAAGCACTTCCGCATCGCCATCGACAAAGACGAAGCACTCTGCGGCGATGTCGGGCGTGTCGAACACGAACCGGTTCCAGCTGCGCGATTTGCCGCCTTCCGGATATTCGTGAACCGTCACCCCGGCAAAGCCGCGCGCAATTTCGGCGGTCCGGTCACTCGAGCCGTTCACCACCACATGCACCGCGACATCGGAAGCGCCGAGCGGCAGGCTCGCAAGGCAGCTCGCAATCCGCCGCTCCTCATTATGTGCCAGTATCGCAAGGATGATGGGCCGCTTGTCCATGAGCCCGCCCTAGCCCAGAACGATGAATATTGGCTTGCCGCGCGTGATTCGCCCCCCTCCCCAATCCATGATATAAACGCCGCCATAGCGGGGCCTCGACGAGCACCGCATATGGGAGTGCAGGCAATGAGCTGGATCGCAGCTGCATCGGCCGCATTGGTCGCGGTCATGACCACCACCCTGGCACCGCAAGATGCCAATCCCGGCAGCGCCCAGCCGCGCGGTGATCTGCCCGGCGATCTGGACGTCTTTAAAACCGGCACCGAAGAATATGACCGCCTGACCGTTCCTGTCACCGTGGAAGGCCAGGGACCGTATCGCTTCATGATCGATACCGGGGCGCAGGCCACCGTCCTCTCCCGGGAACTGGCGGACAGACTAGGCGTGGCCGACCGGAAAAGCGCAACGCTGGTGGGCATTTCCAGCAGCGCGCCCATAGAGGTCGCCCCCGTGATGGAGCTTGGGCTGGGCAAGCGGCTTTTCTATATCGAGACTGTTCCGCTGGTGGCGCAGGACAATATTGGCAGCGCGGACGGCATTCTCGGCCTCGACTCGCTGCAGGACCAGCGCGTGCTGCTCGACTTCCGGGCGAAGACCTTCTCCGTGGCCGATGCCGATACGCTGGGCGGGGACAAGGGCTATGACATCGTGGTGCGCGCCCGCCGCGTGCTGGGCCAGCTGATCATCACTGATGCGGAGCTGGACGGCGTGAAAGTATCCGTCATCGTCGGCACGGGCGCGCAAGGCAGCGTGGGCAATCTGGCGCTTCAGGAAAAACTGCGCGGGCGCGAACTGGGGCAGGCGCAGATGACGGACATCAACGGTACTATGGAATCCAGCAGCATCCGCATGGCCAAGTCCGTCACTATCGGGCGGGTGAAGGTGAGTAATCTGCCTATCGCCTTTGTCGATTCTCCCAGCTTCAAGGCTCTGGGGCTGGGTGACAGGCCCGCCATGGTGCTGGGGATGAGTGAGCTGAAACTGTTCAAGCGCGTGGCGATCGACTTCAAGCAGCGCAAGGTCCTGTTCGATCTGCCGCCCGGCGCAGGCTGGTTCAACTCGGCAACCGGGGGCATGGGCAGCCTCTGACCTTGCCCGCCGGTTCGGGCGGACTTTGCGGCCGGAAAGGAAAAGCTCGCCGGGCAGCCATTGCCCTTTGGCGGCATAAGGCCCACTTGCTGGCCCATGCCTCCACGCGCTCAATCCACGAACCTCCAAGGCAAGCATGCCGACTGGCGCACAGTGCGCCGCTTCCTGCCCTATCTCTGGACCCGCGAGCGGGCCGGTGTACGCTGGCGATTGGCCGGGGCAGTGGCGCTGATCCTTCTTTCGAAGGTCACAGTGCTATCCATGCCCTATTTCCTGCGGGGCGCGGTGAATACCATGGCCACCCCCGCCACCGAGGCGATGTGGGCGGCGCTGGCGCTGGTACTGGCCTATACGGCAGCGCGCTTCACCACCACGGCCTTCGACAATGTCCGCAACATCGTGTTCGAACGGATCGGCCAGAGCGCGGTGCAGCATCTGGCGGAGGACGTCTTCCG
Source organism: Sphingomonadales bacterium 63-6 (assembly GCA_001898545.1). Classification (GTDB taxonomy): domain Bacteria; phylum Pseudomonadota; class Alphaproteobacteria; order Sphingomonadales; family Sphingomonadaceae; genus Andeanibacterium. The sequence continues at coordinate 4,963 of MKUB01000094.1, forward strand.
GCGCCTGCACCAGCTATCGCTGCGCTTCCACCTCGCCCGCCGTACGGGGGAGGTAACGAAGATCATCGAGCGGGGAACCAAGAGCATCAACACGATGCTCTATTTCCTCCTGTTCAACATCGCCCCGACTTTCATCGAGCTGATGGCGATTGGGGTGATCTTCTACCTCAATTTCGGCGTCTCTCTGGTGATTGCGACCTTCCTTGCGGTGGTCGCCTATATATTCGTCACCACAACCATCACCGAATGGCGCGCCAGCTTGCGCGCGCGGATGAACGAGCTGGACGGGCAAGCCCTTGCCCGTGCGGTGGACTCGCTGCTGAACTACGAGACAGTAAAATATTTCGGTGCCGAACAACGCGAGCAGCAGCGTTATTCCCATGCCGCCGAAAGCTACATGCAGGCCGCGACGAAGAGCGAGAACTCGCTCGCCCTGCTCAACATCGCCCAGGCGCTGATCACCAATCTGCTGATGGCGGGCGCCATGGCCTATACCGTATGGGGATGGAGCAAGGGGCAGCTCAGCGTTGGCGATCTGGTGTTCGTGAACACCTTCCTGATGCAGCTGTTCCGGCCGCTGGACTTCCTCGGCATGGTCTATCGCACGATCCGCCAGGGGTTGATCGACATGGCATCCATGTTCGACCTGATCGATACTCAGGTGGAAGTCAGCGATGCGCCCGGTGCGCCCGCGCTGATCTCCGGCAATCCTACCGTCGTCTTCGACAATGTGGTGTTCGGTTACGACAGGGAGCGCACGATCCTGCACGGGCTGAGCCTGGAGGTTCCCGCCGGCAAGCAGGTCGCCATCGTCGGCCCTTCGGGCGCCGGCAAGTCCACAATCGGGCGCCTTCTCTTCCGCTTCTACGATCCGTGGGAAGGACGCATCCTCATCGGTGGGCAGGACATCAAAGAAGTTACGCAGGAATCGCTGCGCGCCGCCATCGGCATCGTCCCGCAGGACAGTGTGCTGTTCAACGACACGATCGGCTACAACATCGCCTATGGTCGCGACGGTGCGCATATGGAGGATGTGATTGCCGCCGCCAGAGGCGCCGCGATCCTGCCCTTCGTCGAACGGTTGCCGGATGGCTTTGAAACGCAGGTGGGCGAGCGCGGCCTGAAGCTCTCCGGCGGAGAAAAGCAGCGCGTCGCCATTGCCCGCACCCTGGTGAAGAATCCGCCGATCCTGCTACTCGACGAAGCGACCAGCGCGCTCGACACCCGTACCGAGCAGGAAATCCTCACCACGCTGCGCCGCATTGCGCGGGACCGCACGACCATCTCCATCGCGCACAGACTTTCTACGATTGCGGACAGTGACTTGATCTATGTCATGCAAGATGGACGCCTGGCGGAGCAGGGTACACATCTCGAACTGCTGCGATTCGATGGGCTCTATGCCGAAATGTGGGCTCGCCAGCTGATCGAAAGTGATGAACTGGATAGCGCCGCCCAATAGCGGCATGGGGAGAAGAGAATGCGCAGATATGCAATGTTCGCCGTTCCGGCACTGATGGCCGGTTCTGTGCTGGCGTGGGGTGTCGCGCAGGCTAACGATGGCGATGTGCTATATGTCCGCGGCGCGATGCAGCAGGAAATCAACGCCGCGACGAACGATCTTTGGGACGTTGGCAATAACGCCATGAGCGATTCGGGCGGGCTCGACCCGGCCCAGATGGACGATGCAAAATGGGCACGGCTGGAAAAGGCAGCCCTCGCGCTCAAGCTGGAAGCCGACAAGATGGCGGCGGCAGGCACGATCCGCGCTGCCGCTCCGGGACAGGAAAAGGTCGAGGAGCCCGGCGCCTATTCGATGGAGGATGTCCAATCCTATATCGACGCCGATCCGCAGAGCTTTCGTGATTTCGCCGCGGGGCTGGCCAAGCATGCGCAGGCAATTACCGAAACCGCCAAGGCGCGCGACGCGGAAAATGCCGGCCTGCTAGTCGGCGAGCTGGATCAGGTGTGCGAGGCTTGCCACGCAAAATACTGGTATCCCCAAGGCTGATACTGCTTAAGTTTCGAGGCGGCCTCCTGTTGGCCATTCATCGAATATGTCCCTTGCCGGGCCGGAGCGCGATTTTTCACGCTCCGCAGCCGTCTCGGCGGAACAGGTGCAGGCCTTCCGCGTTTGCGCGATACGCCTGCGGAAATTCTTCCCACTCCCGATAGCGGGCGCTAGATATGTGCCTTCCCAGAGAGGAGCCTTCCATGACATCGCATCGCATGATTTTCGCCTTGGCCGCTGCCACGCTGGCGCTTGGCGGTTGTAGCAAGGAACCTGCCGCCGAAGACGTGCCGATGACCGTGCATGAGGCGATGACTCAGCATATCGACGTGATCGCGGATGAAGTCTGGGCAGTGGGCAACGCGGCCATGGCCAGCGATGCGCTGATCGATCCCAAGCTGATGGACGATGCCAAATGGGCCAAGCTGGCCGATGCGGCCACACGGCTCCAGAACGCGGCCACTGAAATGAGCATGCTGAAGAAGCTGGTAGTCAACCGGCCGGGCGTGACCATTTCCGATGAGAACATCGAAGGCGGCACGACTTCCGAACAGGTGCAGAAGAACCTCGACGCCGATCCGGATGGCTTCCGCGGCATGGCTGGCGCCCTTGCTGGCCATATGGGTGACATCGCAGCTGCGGCCAAGGCTCACGACGCCCAGCGTGCGGGTGCACTGGTGGGGCAGATCGACGGTGTGTGCGAGAACTGCCACCTGGAATTCTGGTATCCTCAGCAGAAGGATCTGGTGAAGCAGATCATGGCTGAAGGCGATGAGGCCGCGAAGAAATAGAGCTGCAAGAAGAAAGAGGCCCGCGCCTCTTTCCGTTTCCCTTCTTCCGCCTGCCCCGCTGAATTACCGGGGCAGGCGGAGAGGGGATCCCCTCAGAGGATATATTTGCTGAGGTCGCTATTGCCGGCGAGGTCGGCAAGCCGCTCGCGGACATAGTCCGCATCGATCGTCACGCTCTCGCCGCGCCGGTCTTCCGCTTCGAAGCTCAGATCCTCGATCAGCCTTTCCATGACCGTCTGCAGGCGGCGGGCACCGATATTCTCGATGCTCTCATTCACTTGCGCGGCGATCCGGGCCACTTCGCGCACGGCATCCTCGGTGAAGTCCAGCGTGACTTCCTCCGTGCCGATCAGCGCCTTGTACTGTTCCACCAGATTGGCCCGCGTTTCGGAGAGGATTCTCACGAAATCCTCCTCGGTCAGGCTGCGCAGTTCCACCCGGATAGGCAGGCGCCCCTGCAGTTCGGGCAGCATGTCGGACGGCTTGGCCACATGAAACGCACCGCTGGCGATGAACAGCACATGGTCCGTCTTCATCGGCCCATATTTGGTGGCCACTGTGGTGCCTTCGATCAGCGGGAGCAGATCGCGCTGCACCCCTTCCCGGCTCACTGAACCGCCACGCACATCGGAAGCGGCGATCTTGTCGATCTCGTCGAGGAAGACGATCCCGTTCGTCTCGGCATCGGCCAGCGCGACCCGGGCGACATCGTCCTGGTCCATGCGCTTTTCGGCTTCCTCGTCCACCAGCTTGTCCCACGCATCGGGAACCTTGAGCTTGCGGCGCTTGAGGTTCTGGCGACCGAAGGCCTTGCCCATCATCTGGGAGAGGTCGATCATGCCGACATTCCCGCCCATGCCCTGAATATCCATCGGCATCGCGGGGCTGTCCTCCACCTCGATCTCGACCTCAACGTCATTCATGGCGTTCTGGACGATACGCTGGCGGAAACTCTCGCGCGTGGCTTCGGAGGCATTCTCGCCCACCAGCGCCTTGAGCAGGCGATCCATCGCCGCCTTGCTGGCGGCATCCCGCACGGCTTCGCGACGGCGTTCCTTTTCCAGCCGCACGGCCTCCTCGGCCAGGTCGCGGGCGATCTGTTCAACGTCGCGGCCGACATAGCCCACTTCGGTGAACTTCGTCGCTTCCACCTTAACGAAGGGAGCATCGGCCAGCTTGGCGAGGCGACGGCTGATTTCCGTCTTGCCGCAGCCCGTGGGCCCGATCATCAGGATATTCTTGGGCGTCACCTCATCGCGCAATTCCGCGCCGAGGCGCTGGCGGCGCCAGCGATTGCGCAAGGCGACGGCCACCGCACGCTTGGCTTCGGCCTGGCCGATGATGTGTTCGTCCAATGCGGCGACGATGGCCTTGGGAGTCAATGTGTCAGTCATGATGGGGTTCAGATAGCCTCGACCGTCACGCGGTCATTGGTGAAGACGCAGATGTCGGCAGCCACTGCCATGGCGCGGCGGGCGATCACTTCTGCATCCTGTTCGTAAGCATCGATGGCGCGAGCCGCGGCCAGCGCATAATTGCCGCCCGATCCGATTGCGGCGATCTGCGATTCCGGGCCGCCCTCGGGCTCCAGCACATCGCCATTGCCGGTAAGCACCAGCAATGTGTCCTTGTCGGCCACGATCATCAAGGCTTCCAGATTGCGCAGATATTTGTCGGTGCGCCAATCCTTCGCCAATTCCACTGCGGCACGCAGAAGCTGGCCGCTATATTGCTCCAGCTTTTTTTCGAGCCGCTCGAACAGGGTAAAGGCATCGGCGGTCGCCCCGGCGAAACCGGCAATCACCTTGCCGCCCGCCCCGATGCGGCGCACCTTGCGCGCATTGGGCTTCATCACGGTGTTGCCCATGGAAACCTGTCCATCGCCCGCGATGACGGTCTTCCCGTCCTTCTTCACGCCGATGATGGTAGTGCCGTGCCACTGGACCAGGCCGTGGCGATTGTCGCTTTCACTCATGGGGCGAATATGGGCGCTCACCCCCAGCCGTTCAAGCGGCCGGATAGCCTGGCGAAATCAGCTGCCGTTCGGACCTGGACCACTGGGAGCATTGGAACCCATAGCGCCGACCTGGCCGATATTGCCGAACAGATCTTCAAGGAAGCCACGCTCCTTGCCAAGCACGGGCGTCTTGTCCCCTTCGGGGCTGATCTTGGCGACCTTGTCCATGCCCCAGCGCTCTGCGGAGACCACGTTGCCCTTCTCGTCAAAGGTCACGGCCAGCACCGAATGCTGCCCGATACGCGGCTTGCGGAACGGCTTCTGGTAGGTTGTGCTGGAAACATAATACCAGATCGGATTACCGAATTCGCTGGCAAAGGTCGGACGGCCAAGAGTGCCTTCAACCGATTCCCGATTATCGATGCCCGGCTGCACGGCCTGCACCAGCGCCTCGTCGGCGATGTAGCCGCGATGATCCGCGATGGAGCTGCAGCCGGCCAACAAGGCCGCGAGCGTCACAATCGCAGCGATCCGAACCTTGGGCATCATCTATTCGGTCTCCGAACCTCGCCAGTGGAACACCGGCCGTCCTGCAATCAATTTGCCTTGCGCTTTAGCAAGCAGTATCGGCGCGAGCCTTAAGGACAAGCGTCCCCTTGCGCAATGGCGCTTGGGGCCAGAGCCATCGGCCGCGTGGATTTAATCGCGGCTGAACGAGAAGGACCAGCCAGAAACGTGAAACTCCTGTCCCGCCTCTTCGCCCGCTCGCAAGACCCGCGCCAGGGTGTCCAGGCGCTGTGGCATCGCGTGGTGGAAATCGCCCGCGACAAGGAATGGTACGCCCAGCGGAACGTGGCTGACACGCTGGAGGGACGTTTCGACATGATCACCGCCGCGCTCGCCATGGTGCTGCTGCGGCTGGAGCGGGACGAGAACATGGCCCATCCTTGCGTCTATCTCACCGAATTGTTCGTCGACGACATGGAAGGCCAACTGCGCGAGAGCGGCGTGGGCGATGTCGTGGTGGGCAAACATATGGGCAAGCTGATGTCCGCGCTGGGCGGCAGGCTGGGCGCCTTTCGCGAAGCGCTGGCCCAGGACGACAACCATGCGCTGGAGGAAGCCGTGACCCGCAACCTGCGCCTGCTGGATGGCGCATCGCCCGAGGCGGCGGCGGCAGGCTTGCGCGCGCTTTATGACCGGCTCTGCGCCATTCCTGCGGAGCGCATTCTGGCAGCGGAGATCTGAACATGACGCAGGCCCCAGAATTTTCCCGCATGGTGGATATCCGCTCGGTGGACGACCGCGTGCGTCATCTGGAAGCTGACGAGGCGGAGCGCGCGGCATTGGCCCGCCGCTTCGGCCTGATCTCCATCGGCAAGCTGGAAGCCGATGTGTCGCTGGTAAAAGACGGCACTGAGGTGGAGGCCAAGGGCACGTTGAATGCCGAGATCGTCCAGAGCTGCGCCGTAACCGGCGATGACCTGCCCGCGACGATTCGCGAAGACTTCACGCTGCGTTTTGTTGAGGAAGCACATGCGGAAGTGGCTGAAGGGGAGGAAGTGGAGCTGGAGGCCGAGGAACTGGACGAGATTCCCTACACGGGCACATCGTTCGATCTTGGTGAGGCCGTGGCGCAGGGGCTGGCGCTGGCTATTGATCCTTATGCCACCGGGCCCAATGCCGAGACGGTGAGGAAGGAAGCGGGTCTTCTGGATGAAAGCGCCAGCGGGCCCTTTGCCGCGCTGGCCGCGTTGAAGGGAAAGAAGGCCGACTGAGAGCCGGCCCGCTTTTCCGGATAAAGAGCGGCGATCAGAACGGAATATCGTCGTCCAGATCGTCCCCGAAATTGCTGCCGCCACCGGCAGGAGCACCGCCGCCCCAGCCGCCTGAGGACGAGCCGCCCGAGGAAGAACCTCCGCCGCCATA
>MKUB01000095.1:0-2859 GCA_001898545.1 Sphingomonadales bacterium 63-6
CGGCAGGTCGCGCCCTGCGTGCTGTTCATTGACGAGATCGACAGCCTCGTGCCCGCACGCGGCACCAGCGGCAACGAGCCGCAGGTGACGGCGCGGGTGGTGAACACGATCCTCGCCGAAATGGACGGGATGGAGGAATTGCAGTCCATCGTGGTGATCGGCGCGACCAACCGCCCGGCGCTGGTCGATCCGGCGCTGCTGCGGCCCGGCAGGTTTGACGAACTGGTCTATGTCGGCACGCCCGATGAGGAAGGCCGCGCGCATATCCTCAAGATCCATACGCGCGACATGCCGCTGGCCAAGGATGTCGATCTGACGGCGATTGCCAAACAGACCGACCGCTTCACCGGGGCCGATCTGGAAGATGTCGTCCGCCGTGCAGGCCTCGTCGCCATCCGCCGCGCCGGGGTGGATGTTCAGACCGTCAGCGCTGCCGATTTCGAGGAAGCGCTGAAGGATTCCCGCGCCACGGTGACGCCGGAAATGGAAGCCGAATATCAGAAGATGAAGGGCGAGCTGAAAAAGCGCGCCGCTGAAATCCAGCCGATCGGCTTCATCCATGAAGGCATGGTGGAATCCACTCGCAGCCGGAAGCACGATTGATCAAGGGCCCCGCTTCTCCTCTCAGGGGGAGGGGCGGGTGCCTGAGTTGAAGCGTCATCCCAGCGAAAGCTGGGATGACGATATGGGAAGTGGGTAGGCTCCTACCCCTTCAACGCCTCCGGCATATTCTCCCGCAGCCATTCGATCATGGCCTCGCGCATGTCGAGGCGCAGGCGGGCGAGGTCGCCGGCATTCTTCGCGCTGACCACCAGTTTCAGCTGCACGCCATCGATGGTCACGTCGGACACCTGCAATTCGCCCGTGCGCTTGTCCCATTGCGGGCGCTGGGCGAGGGCGGCGAGGAAGGCCTCGCGCATGGGGGCGATTGCATGGCCCGATGCGATGGGCAGCACTACCGATCCGGTCAGCCCGCCGGAAACGCGGGTCCAGTTCTGGAAGCTGGTGTCGAGGAATTTGGAAGTCGGCACGATCAGGCGCCGCTCGTCCGATGTGCGGATCACTACATAGGTCAGGCGGATATCTTCCACCCGGCCGGTTTCATGCTCGATCACTACCAGATCGCCGATGCGGACAGGCTCGGTCAGGGCCATTTGCATGCCTGCGATCAGCGATTTGAGCGCGGGCTGGGCAGCCGCGCCCACGGCAAGGCCCGCAAGGCCTGCCGATGCCATCAGCGTGACGCCCACATTGCGCACGCCGGGAATGCCCAGCAGCATCAGCGCCACGGTGACGAAGACGATCACGAAGCCCGCCGTGCGGGAAAAGATCGCGATGCGTGTGCGGCGGCTGCGGGCGGTCTGGTCGTCGGCGGAAAGTTCCGCCCGGCTGTCCATGGCCAGCGCGAAGGCCTTGATGAGCGAGAAGGCGACCCAGCCGAGCAGGGCGGGTATCACGAAGCGGGCCACGCTCTGCCACAGATGGGCCAGCGTGGGCTGGGCCTCCGCCGCGATGGACAGGCCCACTGCCACCAGAGACCAGCGCAGCGGCTGGCGCAGCCGCTCCAGCACCAGTTCGTCGGACTTCATCTGCGACAGGCGCGTGATTCGCCCTGCAATCGCGAAGAGGGCGAAATGCAGCGCCAGGGCGATGCCAATCGCGATTCCAGCAACGATGGCCGCACTGGTGGCTTCCTGAGCCACTACATGCAGGTCGCCGCCGAAAATCGGGCTCAATGCGCGTCTCCCCAATTGCTGCCGGTGCCGATCTCGATACCCAGCGGCACGTCCAGCTTCACGGAAGGCCCGGCGGCCTCGGCCATTACCCTCTCGATGATCGGGGCGGCAGCGGCGGCATCGCCTTCGGGCAGTTCGAACACCAATTCGTCATGCACTTGCAGCAGCATCCGCACATGGCCCAGCCCGGCCTCGCGCAGGGTAGGCATCATGCGAGCCATGGCGCGTTTGATGATGTCCGCGCTGGTGCCCTGAATGGGGGCGTTGATCGCGGCGCGCTCGCTGCCCGCGCGTTCGGCCTGATTGGCGGAACGGATGCGCGGGAACCATGTCTTGCGGCCGAACAGGGTTTCGGAATAGCCACGCTCGCGCACGCTCTCCAGCGTTTCGTGGATATAGCGCTGGATGCCGGGGAACCGCTCGAAATAGCGGTCGATCATGGCCTGCGCCTCATCCGCCGGAACGCCCAGGCGGGTGCCCAGCCCCCAGCGCGAAATGCCGTAGAGGATGGCAAAGTTGATCGTCTTGGCGCGGGCGCGCGTGTCGCGGTCCACATGGCCGAACATTTCATTCGCGGTGCGCGCGTGAATATCCTCGCCCCGGGCGAAGGCTTCCTTCAGCGCGGGGACATCGGCCATATGGGCGGCCAGGCGCAGCTCGATCTGGCTATAGTCGGCGGCCAGCAGGACATTGCCCGGCTCGGCCACGAAGGCCTTGCGGATCTCGCGCCCGATTTCGGTGCGGATCGGGATGTTCTGCAGATTGGGATCGGTGGAGGAAAGCCGCCCGGTCTGCGCGCCCACCAGGCTGTAGCTGGTGTGGACGCGGCCCGTGTTGGGATTGATCGCGGCCTGCAGCGCATCGGTATAAGTGCTCTTGAGCTTGGCCAGCTGGCGCCAGTCCAGCACCTTGCCGGCAATAGGCACTCCGGAACCCGCCAGCCCTTCCAGCACGGACTGGTCAGTGGAATATTGGCCGCTCTTGCCCTTCTTCCCGCCCTTGTGGCCCATCTTGTCGAACAGGATGCGCCCCAGTTGCTGCGGGCTGCCGATAGTGAATTCCTCGCCCGCCAGCTCGTGGATCTGCTTTTCCAGCGCGCCCAGCTGTTCGGCGAACTCGCCGG
>MKUB01000095.1:2877-14291 GCA_001898545.1 Sphingomonadales bacterium 63-6
AAGGAGATCGCCTTCTTGCCGGTGCCGCAGACATCCTTGAAGGTCAGCGTCGTATGGCCGAAATGGCGCTGGGAAAGCTCGTCCATCCCGTGCCCGCCGCCGATACCGTCCAGCGCGCGGCCCGCATCCAGCGCGAAGCTGATGATCATCGTATCGTCGATCGGCGCAACGGCGATGCCATGCCGGGCGAGGATGTTGAGGTCATATTTGATGTTCTGGCCCACCTTCAGCACTGCATCGCTTTCCAGCAGCGGCTTCAGCAGGGCGAGGGCGGGTTTCAGATCGACCTGATCGGCGCGTTCGGCAAACATATCGGTCCCGCCATGGCCCAGCGGGATATAGCAGGCATCGTTCGGCCCCAGCGCCATGCTGATGCCCACCAGATCGGCACGCATCGCGTCCAGCGCGCTGGTTTCCGTATCGATGGCGACCACGCGGGCATCGCGGGCGCGGGCGATCCAGTCCTCCAGCGCTTCCAGCGTCTGCACCGTGACATAGGCGGAGCGGTCCACCGGGGGCATGTCCGGCGGCGGCTGGCGATTGCCCTCGGCAGAGGCGACCTCGCCCTTGCGCTCGGCCTTGGCGGGGTTGAGCTGCGTCTTGCGTTCCGGGCTGCCGCGCCCATCGCCCAGCCGCTTGAGCAGGCTGATGAAGCCATGCTTCTCAAGGAAGGCGGCCAGCGGGTCTTTCGGGATCTCGCCCAGTTCGAAGGCGTCCAGTGGCAGAGGCAGGGGGCAATCCTGCTTCAGTTCCACCAGTTCGCGGCTGAGGCGGGCCATGGCAACCCCTTCCAGCAGGCGTTCGCGCAGCTTGGAAGGCTTCATTCCCTCCGCCGCGGCCAGCGCGCCTTCCAGATCGCCATGTTCCTGGATCAGCTTGGTGGCGGTTTTCGGCCCGATGCCGAAAATGCCGGGGACGTTGTCCACCGAATCGCCCATCAGGGCCAGCACGTCGCCCACCTTATGGGGCGGGACGCCGAATTTTTCCTCCACTTCGGGAATATGGATGCGCTGATTCTTCATCGTATCCAGCATGTCGATTTCCGCGCCCGTCACCGGGTCATTGCCGATCAGCTGCATCAGATCCTTGTCGGAAGACACGATGGTGACGTCCCAGCCCTGCCGGTTCGCTTCGCGGGCATAGGATGCGATGAGATCGTCCGCCTCGAACCCTTCCTCCTCGATACAGGGCAGGCTGAAGGCGCGCGTCGCGTCGCGAATCAAGGGGAACTGGGGAACCAGATCTTCCGGCGCGGGGGGGCGATTCGCCTTGTAATGTTCATACAGATCGTTGCGGAACGAGGTGCCGGACTTGTCGAGAATCACCGCAAGATGGGTCGGGCCGTCCGCTTTGTGCAGATCGTCCGCAAGTTTCCACAGCATCGTGGTGTAGCCGTAAACCGCGCCGACCGGTGTCCCCTGCGGGTCGGTCAGCGGGGGCAGGCGGTGATAGGCGCGGAAGATGTAAGATGAACCGTCTACGAGGTAGAGATGCCGCTTTGGCTCGGTTTGGGCTGGCGTTTGGGCTGACATGGCCCGGTGGTAGCAGTGTGCCGAAGCTTGGTCAGCCTGTTTCGTTGGCCATTGTGCGACGGGAAAATTCTGTCATGAATTGGACGTATTCCGGCGGCAGAAGGGGGGCGGAAAGGGTTCGGGAACGCCCCGACACTTCGCGCTTGCAGCTAACATGCTTGCATCCCCCTGATTTGGACATTATTTGTCCCCCCCGAAGTCTGCTTGAGACGGCAGGCTTTGCGTGCGGCAGCTTGCCGTGCGTAGTCTACTCGCTGTTCAAGGATTACTATTCATGCGCAAGATCATTCTCGCCGCTGCCGCTGCCGGCGCTGCTCTGACCCTCGCTGCTTGCAAGTCGGAAGCCACCGAAGAAGCCACCGAAGAACCGGCAATGGAAGAAGCCACCGACGCTTCCTCGGCTGCTGCTGACGCTTCGGCTGCTGCTACCGACGCTTCGGCTGCTGCTACCGATGCTTCGGCTGCTGCCACCGACGCTTCGTCGGCTGCTGCTTCCGAGTAATTTCGGAATCATACCGAACAAGAGGGGCGTGGCCGCAAGGCTGCGCCCTTTTTGTTTGTCTGGCGACTATCCCGCTTGCGAACTCACGATGCGGTGAGCCCTTTGCCAGTCACGATCGTCATGCTGAGCTTGGTTCAGCATCCATCGCTCCCCACAAACAGCAACTCGGTCAGGAAAAATGGGCCCTGAACCAAGTTCAGGGTGACGATTGAGGAAGCTTTGTCGAGCACCTCTCGCATCGCCTTCGGAAGCGATTCAATCACTGATCCCCAGCGCATTGCTGCGATGGATAATCTGGCAGTAATTTCAAAGACTTCCGGGCTGAGCAAAGGCGTGCCTCTTGCCGGCGCGATGGCAGCATTACCAGCGTAATTGCCGCCTCACGGCAGCACGCTCGAAAGAATTTACTTCAGATCGGAAGTATTAATTCGCGTCGCCAGCGGCGCCATAGCCACGGGCGCTGAGCTGCACGCGGCGGGGTTCGGAGAACCCGTCATACAGGGCGCGGGCAATGGTGGCGATCCGGTCGATCCGGTAGCCCCGGTTCATCCCGCCGCCGGTCACATAGATCGCCACGGCAATCGAATGCCCGTCGGGTCCGGTGATGATGCCGACATCGCTGGACGTGTTGTAGAGCGAGCCGGTCTTGTGAGCGACCATGACATCGGTGGGCATCTGGCCCTTGATGCGGTTCGGGCCGGTCTTGCAATTGGCCATGGTGACCATCAGCAATTCGCGGCTTTCCTTGCTCAGCCAGCGGCCGTCATGCAGGCCCTGCAACAGCCGGACCATGGCCAGCGGCGTGGCGGAATCGCGCGGGTCGATATAGAGTGACGGATCGAATTCCATCTCGTCACGCACCAGCGTGGCAATGTCGCGATCCAGGCTGAAACCGTCGATCCCGGCGCGCTTGATCCATTCATTCACCGCACGGGGGCCGCCGATGACGGCCAGCAGGCCATCGGTCGCCTGATTGTTGCTGTGCACCAGCATCAGGTCGATCAGCTCGCGTGCGGGCAGCATCCTGCCTGCCTTTACCGGTGCGACCTTGGTGGAAAGCTTTTGCGAAGGCAGCGGCACCATCAGCGGGAATTTGTCGTCCAGCTTCCAGCGGCCCTTGTCCACGCCTTCCAGGAAGGTCGCGGCGATGGCGATCTTGCTGGTGCTGGCCATGGGGAAACGCTGGCTGCCCAGCACCGAAACCTGTTCGCCCGTGGTGAGATCCACCGCAGCCACGCCGATGCGGCCATTCGTGCCGTCGGCCAGCTTGGCGACATATTGTTCGAGCGGGGAAGCTGCATCGCGCTGAAACACGCGCGGGGCGCGGACTTCCGTTCCGAAGGTCTTGTCGAACGCGGCTTCGAAGTTTTCGGCACCGGCCTGGACAGGCAAAAGGGCGGCCGCACTCAGTGCGAGCGCCGTCAAAACCCGTCCGAACCTACCGATCTTCATGCGTCTAAAATGCCCCGAACTTTCTTGGGAAACCATTAATCACGCTTTTTTGCTTTGTAATCAAGCGGTCGATGAATCGACTCGTCTCATCGGATGAATGGAGTGTTTTGCGCGCTCCACGGGGGCAATGGGCCGAAAATGGGGCCGAAAATTGGGGCAGCCAGCGGCGCGCAGCAAAAAGGGCCGGGGAATCGCTCCCCGGCCCTTCCTGTCTTTTGCGAAGAAGCGCGGGCTTAGAAGCCCATGCCGCCCATGCCGCCCATGTCGGGCATTGCCGGGGCCGGCTTGTCTTCCGGCAGTTCGCTGATCGCCGCTTCGGTGGTGATCAGCAGGCCGGCGACCGAAGCCGCATCCTGCAGAGCCGTGCGCACGACCTTGGTCGGATCGACCACGCCGGCCTTCACGAGGTCTTCATAGACATCGGTCTGGGCGTTGAAGCCGAGGTTTTCGTCATTGCCGTCCAGCAGCTTGCCCGAAATCACCGCGCCGTCATGGCCGGCATTCTCGGCAATCTGGCGAACCGGTGCATAGAGCGCCTTGCGGACGATATCGATGCCGCGGGTCTGGTCGTCATTCGCGCCAGCCAGGCCTTCGAGAGCCTTGGTGGCATAGAGCAGAGCCGTGCCGCCGCCGGGGACGATGCCTTCTTCAACCGCAGCGCGGGTCGCGTGGAGAGCGTCGTCGACGCGGTCCTTGCGTTCCTTCACTTCGACTTCCGAAGCGCCGCCGACCTTGATCACGGCAACACCGCCAGCCAGCTTGGCCAGACGTTCCTGCAGCTTTTCACGGTCGTAATCGCTGGTGGTGACTTCGATCTGGGCGCGGATCTGTTCGACGCGAGCCTTGATCTCGTCGGCATTGCCGGCGCCATCGACGATGGTGGTATTGTCCTTGTCGATGGTGACCTTCTTGGCCTGGCCGAGCATGCCAACGGTCACGCTTTCCAGCTTGATGCCCAGGTCTTCGCTGATCATTTCACCGGCGGTGAGGATCGCGATGTCCTGCAGCATGGCCTTGCGGCGATCGCCGAAGCCCGGAGCCTTGACGGCAGCAACCTTCAGGCCGCCACGCAGCTTGTTGACCACCAGCGTCGCCAGCGCTTCGCCTTCGATGTCCTCGGCAATGATGAGGAGCGGGCGGCCCGACTGCACGACCGCTTCGAGGATCGGCAGCATGGACTGGAGGTTGGAGAGCTTCTTCTCGTGGATCAGGATATAGGGATTATCCAGTTCCACGGTCATCTTCTCGGGGTTGGTCACGAAATAGGGCGACAGATAGCCGCGGTCGAACTGCATGCCTTCGACGACATCGAGTTCGAATTCGAGGCCCTTGGCCTCTTCCACGGTGATCACGCCTTCCTTGCCGACCTTGTCCATCGCTTCCGCGATCTTCTGGCCGACTTCGGTGTCGCCATTGGCCGAGATGATGCCGACCTGGGCAACTTCCTGCGAGCCGGTCACGGCCTTGGAACGCGACTGGAGGTTCGCGATCACCTTGCCGACGGCCAGATCGATGCCGCGCTTCAGGTCCATCGGGTTCATGCCGGCGGCAACCGACTTCATGCCTTCGCGCACGATGGCCTGGGCCAGCACGGTGGCAGTGGTGGTGCCGTCACCGGCGAGGTCGTTCGTCTTCGAAGCGACTTCGCGCAGCATCTGGGCGCCCATGTTCTCGAACTTGTCCTTCAGTTCGATTTCCTTGGCGACCGAAACACCGTCCTTGGTGATGCGGGGAGCACCGAAGCTCTTGTCGATCACGACGTTGCGACCCTTGGGGCCCAGCGTGACCTTCACAGCATTGGCGAGCGTGTCGACGCCCTTGAGGATGCGTTCGCGCGCGTCGCGCGAAAATTTCACGTCCTTGGCAGCCATTGTTCAATTCCTCTAGTTTCTCGTGAGTCCCTGCAAAGGCAGGGATCTTCCACATGAACGCATAAGGTCCCTGCCTTTGCAGGGACTCACGACATGGTCAGGCGATCACGCCCAGAATGTCGCTTTCCTTCATGATCAGCAGATCCTGGCCGTCGACCTTGACTTCGGTGCCGGACCACTTGCCGAACAGCACGCGATCGCCAGCCTTGACGTCGAGCGGGGTGATGGTGCCGTTTTCGGCGCGAGCGCCGGTGCCGACGGCGACGATCTCGCCTTCGCTCGGCTTTTCCTTGGCGCTATCGGGGATGATGATGCCGCCAGCCGTCTTTTCTTCGGCTTCGATACGGCGGACCAGCACGCGGTCGTGCAGCGGACGGAATGCCATGGTGATGACCTCTTCCAAAAAATTGATAACAGTGTTGGCACTCCTACCATGAGAGTGCCAGCGGCCCGCATATGGGTGCGCCGCAAAGGTGGGTCAAGGCGATTCCGGGAAGAAATTTTGCGGGTCGTCGATTCCGGAAAACGGGATAATCAGGCGGGCAGAAGGCCCAGCCGCTCGCGGCGCATCCAGCGCCGCAGCATCAGCACGGCCACCACCACCAGCCCGACGGCAAGGCCGATCCATACTCCGACGCCTGCCAGCGGCGTATAGAAGCCCAGCAGTAGCGAGCAGCCGAGCCCCGGCACCCAATAGCCGAAGATCGCATAGGCCATCGGCAGGCGCGTATCCTGCAGGCCGCGTAAAGCGCCCATGGCCACGGCCTGTACCCCGTCCACCAGCTGGAAGGCGGCGGCCACCACCATGTAGCTAATTGCAAAGCCCACCATCACCCGGTTCGCCGGATCGTCCACATCGACATAGATCGACAACAGCAGGCGCGGCAGCAGCAGCATCGTGGCGGCGGCAACCAGCATGAAGCCGGTGCCGGAAACCACAGCGGCCCAGCCCGCCAGCCCGATGGCCGGCAGGTTCTTCGCCCCGTAATGGAAGCCCACGCGGATCGCGGCGGCCTGGCCGATGGCGAAGGGCACCTGGAAGGTGAAGGAGGCGAGGTTGAGCGCCAGCGCATGCCCGGCAAGCTCCGCCGGGCCGATCCGCCCCATCAGGAAAGCCGCGCCGCTGAAGAAGCCTGCCTCCGCCAGAACGGTAATCGCCACCGGAGCGCCGATCCGGCCGATATCTCCCAGGCGCGGCCATTCCGGGCGCCAGAAACGGCCCCAGATATAGTAGCGCCGCAGGATTCGGTTGTGCTGGATCGCGAGCACATAAGCACCCAGAGTGAACAGAGAGGCGCAGATCGTCGCTATACCGGACCCGTCGAGGCCAAGGGCGGGCGCCCCCAGATTCCCGAACACCAAAGCGTAATTGCCGATGCAATTCACCACCACACCCAGCCCGGTGATGACAGTGGCATAGATCGGCCTGCCCAGCGCCGACACGAAAGAGCGCAGCACATTGGCCGCCACCATGCCAGGCATGGCCCAGAGCAGCAGGCCCAGATATTCGCTCGACAAGGCGGAGACAGCGGGGTCCTGCCCGGACAGGCGCATCAAAGTTTCGCCCTGGGCGCATATGGCCATGCCCAGCGCCGAACTGGCGATGGCGACCCACAGCGCCATGCGGGTGGAGCGGCGCACTTCGCGGACGGCGTGTTTGCGCCGGCCAAGCTCCGCTGCGATCAGGGCTGCGACCGAGCCGGTCAGGCCCGACAGGCTCCAGGTAACGACACCGAAGATCGATACGGTCAGACTGGCTGCGGCAAGGGATTGTTCGCCCAGCCGGGCGACGAAGATCACATCCGTCGCATGGGTCGCCATCTGCAACATGCCGGCCAGCGCCAGCGGCACCGCGAGGCGCAGCGTGGCGGCGAGCTCGGATCGCCATGTCGGATGGAGGTCTTCCCGGAACATGAGGCCGGACCGGATAGGCTCAGGGCGTGATAGGAGGAAGTAACAATCGTTACCGCCCGGGTAATTGGGGGATTCTGAGGCGCCCATGCCACAGGGCAAGGCTGCGAGTGGGCTGAATCGACGCAATACCGCCAGTTAGGGCTTGGCAGAGACAGACCTTCCGTGCATGGCCCGCCGCGATTTATGGAATCGCATGATTGTGCGCAGGAGGTCTGGAGATGAATTCTGTGAAACTCGCTTCGATGACGGGGCTTGCGCTGCTTCTGGCCGCGTGCGGCGGCGGCAATAGCGAGGAGCCGACTGCGGAGGAAACCACCGCTGCCCCGGCTGCTGAAGAATCCGCCACCGCCACTGAAGAAGCGACTCCCGCTGCGAGCGAAACGCCCAGCGCCAGCGCGACGCCGAGCGAAGCGGCCACCAAGGCTGCCGCCACGCCGACGCCCGCCGCCAGCGCGACCGTTGCCGCTGCTGCTCCGGCCACTCCGCCGGCCGGCTTCAACATGTGCAAGGCCTGCCACTCGGCCGAGAAGGGCAAGCATGGCATCGGCCCCTCGCTGGCTGGCGTCTATGGCACCAAGGCTGGTGACATTCCGGGCTATGACTTCAGCAAGGCGATGAAGGAATCGGGCCTGAAGTGGAACGACGCCACTCTGGACAAATATCTCGCCGATCCGCGCGGCACCGTTCCCGGCACGAAGATGAGCTTCGCCGGCATGAAGGACGAAGCCAAGCGCCAGGAAGTGATCGCCTACCTCAAGGCGATCAAGTAAGCGCCAGCACAAGTGAGTGTGGGGCCGCCTGTTCGCTCAGGCGCCCGACAGGCGAATGAAAAAGGGCCGGGGCATTGCGCTCCGGCCCTTTTTCGTTGGGTAAGGGGTGAAGGTTACTCCACCTCGTCCAGCGTCACGCCCGCGCGGGTGGCGCGCGATGCGGTGACGTAGTTGCGGAGCTGCACATTGCCTTCATGGCAGGCATATTCGAAGAACTGGTAGGCATCGTCGCGCTTCCAGTCGAGGCGCACGGCCCAGGGCTGAGTGAAGATGACCGGATCGGTCCAGGTCATGTCATAGGTCACGCTGTCGGGCCCGGTGATGGTGAAGCGTTCCTCCAGCTTCGCACTGGTGCTGATCGGCGTGTCGTTTTCCGGCGGGGAGCCGCTGGTCACGATATTGGTGGCCGACGCGCCGGGGCGGAAATTCACCGTTTCCACCACCAGCGTATTGCCGTTTTCCCAATGGCCCCGGCTTTCGCCCATCCAGTTGCCGATGGCGGCGGGCAGAGCGGGGCGGCCGTCGGTGGGGATGATCCGCGTTTCGTGGATCATTTCCAGCTGGATCGCCACGATGCCGGGCGACTGGAACACGCGGATGCCGTTATTATACATCATCGGCAGCATGGATGCGGGCAGGCCGCGCGTGATGCAGCGGTCCCAGCTGTCGAAATCGGTCGGCACGTCGAAGGTCTGGTCCTTGCGCCAGCTTGACCGCATCAGGGCGGAAAGGCGTTTTCCCTCCGCAGTCATTTCCGGAAGCCGTCCATTGGCCGGGGCGACCATCAGCGAAGTGCGGCGATTGACCTCGCCCATTTCTACCCAATGGCCCTGACCCAGGCGATCCTGCGATTCCTCATTGTCATAGCGCGAGGCGAGCGCGGTAATCCGGTCGGCCCGTTCCTTATATTCCGCGTCGGTCATGAAGATGCGATTGCCCTGTTCCGGCGCGCGCTGCATCGGCGTGCCGTTCAGATAATCGATCGGCCAGGTGCCGCGCAGATCGGGTTCGCCCCAGGAGGTTTTCGGCGCGGCATAAGTAGTGGACACCTTGGGCAGGTGGGTCAGGTCCGCTTCTTCCGCCTGCGCGATGGATGCCACGGCCATGAGGCCCGCCATGGCCAGCAGGCCGCTTTTTCCAGAAATCATATCTCTCCCCTTTCGAGAGGGGGAGGGTAACACAATTAGGATGCTAATCAATAAGGGCGCATCCCAAGGGCCTGCGCACAAACGAAAAGGGCGGCACCTTGCGGCACCGCCCTTCGCGTAATTCGTCCGGCGAACCGGAAGAAGATTACTTGAGCTCGACGGTGCCGCCGGCTTCTTCGATCTTCTTCTTGATCTCTTCGGCTTCAGCCTTCGAGACGCCTTCCTTGATGGGCTTCGGCGCTTCTTCAACCAGAGCCTTGGCTTCGCCCAGGCCCAGGCCGGTGATGGCGCGGACTTCCTTGATGACGTTGATCTTCTTGCCACCGTCGCCGGTGAGGATCACGTCGAATTCGGTCTTCTCTTCAGCTGCTTCGGCAGCAGCGCCACCGCCGGCAGGAGCCGCAACGGCGACAGCAGCAGCGGCGGAAACGCCCCATGCTTCTTCGAGAGCCTTGGCGAGGTCAGCAGCTTCGAGAACGGTGAGCTGCGACAGTTCTTCTACGATCTTGGCGATATCGGCCATTTGAACTTACTCCAATCTGATAGCTTGGCCCGGGTTCCTGACTGCCAGGATGCACCGGGTGAACGCTGAAAAAACGTCTTACGCGGCATCCTTCGCGGCATAGGCGCCGAAGACGCGCGCCAGCTTCGCCGCCGGAGCGGTGGAGAGCTGAGCGATCTTGGTCGCCGGAGCCTGAACGAGGCCAACAAGCTTTGCCCGCAGCTCGTCGAGCGACGGCAGGGACGCGAGCGCCCTGACACCGGCTTCGTCGAGAAGCGTATTGCCCATGGAACCACCCACGATTTCGAGCTTCGGGTTCGTCTTGGCAAAGTCCACGACTGCCTTTGCGGCGGCAACCGGGTCGACCGAAGTCGCCAGCGCCGTCGGGCCCGACAGAAGATCGTCGAGACCGGCGTAATCCGTGTCCTTGATGGCAAGCTTGGCAAGACGGTTCTTCGCAACCTTGTACGAGCCGCCAGCTTCACGCATCTTCGCGCGCAGTGCGGTGGACTGGGCCACCGACAGGCCGAGGTTGCGGGTGACAACCACCACGCCGACCTCGTTGAAAGTCGCGTTGAGCTGGGCAACCGCGTCGGCTTTTTGCGAACGATCCATGCCTTACTCCTTCACAATGGCCGCCCGGTTAGGCTCCGGACGACCGGCTACGTTTGACCATGCCGAATTAATGGCACGGGCGAGTCCGCTGATGGGAAGGAGGTGCGCTTCATCCGATTGGACAAGGGCGCGATAAAGGCACCGCACGGGGCGAATGCCTTGAAACTCTTTCCCGTCTAGGCTGGGAATTAAGGAGGCCAGATTGCCTCCACCAACTGTCTCGGACGGATGACCGAAAGGCGCGAGGCCTGCCGGTCAGGGCGGGCCTCTAGCGATTCCGGGGTATTTGTCAAGAAAGGCAGTGGGAACGGTGCAGTTTCAGCCCTCTGCGTCTTCGCCGTTCTCATAGCCAAGCAAGTCGCCCGGCTGGCAATCCAGTTCGCGGCAGATCGCTTCCAGAGTGGAAAAGCGGATTGCCTTGGCCTTGCCGGTCTTGAGGATCGACAGATTGGCGAGCGTCAGGTCGATGCGTTCGGCCAGTTCGGTCAGCGTCATGCGCCTGGCGTGGAGCAGGTCGTCGAGTTTCACGAAGACTGGCATCAGACGGTCCCTTCCAGCTCTTCGCGCATTTCGGCGCCCCGGGTGAAGACGCGGGCCAGAATGAACAGCACGATGGCAAGGCCGATACCGGTGAGGGAGATGTCGCTGTCCAGCTGGAAGCTGCCTTTCTCCACATTGCTTTCCAGCCAAGTGGCGAGCATGGCAAGGGGCAGGCTCACCACCTGGACGATGATCGCCAACCAGCCCATCCGCCGCAGCCGCGCGGCATTTTCCAGCGTGAAGGGATCGCCGCGCCCAACCGTGTCGATCACCTGCGCCAGACGGGTGACGAAATCATAAGTGAGGCCGAGCGAGATCAGCGCCAGGAATAGCGACAACACGACTCCGCCGGTTATGTCGCCGATGCTGGCGGGTTCGATCTGAACCTTCACGTGCTCGGCGATGATGCTGTTGTCCACCACGCTCACTGCCATGGCCACGCCAAGGCCGATCATGCCGATGACAAGGCCGATCCGCACCAGGATCGTGCCGCCCTTCGCCGCGATCAGCAGCGCATCCCTGTTGCCCTTGCTCATGGATCGATTCCTTCCGTCAGGGCTCAGGCGAG
>MKUB01000096.1:0-1004 GCA_001898545.1 Sphingomonadales bacterium 63-6
CCTGCTCCCGACCTGGAGCGTGACGAGCATGGCCTGATCGAAGGCCTCGTTCTGCTCGACACCGATATCGTCGCGCTGCTCGACCTCGCGGCCGTGATCCGTGACGGCGGCGCCGAGGCCCAGATCAAGACCAGCCGGGCCGCCTGACCTTCTTTGAGACCAGCCCGAGCGTAGCGTTCAAGAAGCGGGCGAGAACAAGAAACGATCGAACCATATGGGCAGCGCGCTCGGCCCCTTCTCACGTCTCTCGGTCAGCCAGCCGCTGCTCGCCGCCGGTTCGGCCGCGCTCGCCGGAAGCCTGGCATCCTATGCCGCCGTCGCTGGGGCTCCCGCCCTGGGAGTTGCCGCGGTGACGGTGGTCGCGCTGTTCGGCGGCCTCGCGGCCTGGGGCGCGACCCGCCCGCTCGCGCGCAGCGCCGCGGCTGCTGCCCGCCTCGCCGAAGGCGGGGAGATCGCGCTTCCCGATCCATCCGGCCCCGGTGAAGGCGCGGAGCTTTCGCGTGCGCTGGCGGCCATCCACGAGCAGGGCCAGGAAGCAGAGCGGTTGCGCGCCGCACTCGACCATGGCCGGGCCAGCGTCATGCTCTGCGACCCCGACGGCCGCGTCGTTTATGTCAGCAAGGCGCTGCTGCGCTTTTTCGGCGAGGCACAGGAGGATTTCCGTGCCGCCTTTCCGGGCTGTTCCGCCAAGGACATGCTGGGCCGCGTCATGGAGCGCGTGCAGGGCGAGCACCAACCGCTCGGCGGCCAGCCGGTGCGCCTGACGCTCGGCCGTCGCACGATCTGTCTGACCCTGACCGCGATGATGCGTGCCGACGGCCGCAGTCTCGGCACGGCCGTGGAATGGCGCGAGATGACCGGTGACCTCAAGCTCGCCGCCGAAATCGTGGCGCTGGTCGAGGCTGCCGAGGCCGGCGACTTTTCCCGTCGTCTGGCGTCGGAGGGGCAGGCGCTGCCGCTCGGCCATGCGGTCAAAGGCCTGAACCGGATCAACACGCTGCTCG
>MKUB01000096.1:1061-10589 GCA_001898545.1 Sphingomonadales bacterium 63-6
TCCATCACCAATACGGCAATGGAAGAAGCAGATCGGCGCGCGCTGGACCAGTCTCGCTGGAGCGTTTCGTCAAATTGCCGCCTGTTGGGGAGGCCAGTCAGCGCATCCAGATGGCTCAGGCGACCGAGCCGTTCCTGCTCGGCGATGCCGTGCATCTGCACAAGGATGGTCCGCAAGCCATACCCCAACGTCGCCACGACGAAGCCCAGCGCAGCGAATGCCGGTGCCTCGAACAGCAGGGTGGTCGACACAGCCAGCAATGTCGCCGGCAGCATCAATGGGCTTCCGGCACGTATCGCCAGGGCAAAACTATCCGAAGGCGGCCGCAACGACGCCTCAGGGTCCACAGGATGCCGGCTGATTGCGTGCACGAGCCAAAGGAAAGGCACGCCGATGACCAGATCATAAGGCGTGCCGAAATCAATGTCCGAGATCCAATGATTGATGAAAGCCGCGACCAACAGATAAATCGTCGCGTAACCGGTGAGTGTTTTGAAGAAGGCCCGCTGCGTCGGATCAAGGCAGCCTTGCCATCGTGCTAGCGCAAAAAGCGCTACGAACGAATTCTCGATATCGAATAGCCAGCGGATTGCGGAAATACCCTCCTTGTTGGCGTAATCGAAAGAAGCGAAGCTGAAAATGTGAATCCAGAACAAGCCCCCCAGCACCAAGGCCAAAGCGGCATCGATTGCCCGGATGGAGAATCGCTCTTCAACCGGGCTCGCTACGGCAAAAATCAGGGGCACGCCGTAAAGCACATAGAGCACCATACTGATGCCAGGCACGTCGCCTAAGCGCGGTTGCAGAAGGTCGATCGCCATGTTGCTGGCCATCCCACCTGCCCAAAGCAGCATGGCGAGCGTCAGTTCAGCCCATCCCTGCCGCTCCTTCCAGCGATGAATGCGCCACAGGCACATCCCCGCAGCCATAAGGGGTGCTGCGATCAGAAAAAGATAGGAGGCCGCCTTG
This sequence comes from Sphingomonadales bacterium 63-6, assembly GCA_001898545.1. Classification (GTDB taxonomy): domain Bacteria; phylum Pseudomonadota; class Alphaproteobacteria; order Sphingomonadales; family Sphingomonadaceae; genus Andeanibacterium. The sequence goes on from MKUB01000096.1 coordinate 2,031, forward strand.
GCGTGGGGCCCTGCACTGAAAACCACCACTGCATAGGCCGCCAGAAACAAGGCAATGACAACAGGGATTCCGATCCCGCGCCATTCAAGATCGGCGGCCGGTATGGCAAGACTTCGATCCGGGGAAACGGGCATCAATCTCTACCAAGAATTACTATATAATTCGAAAAATCTCCTCCAAATCCATGAATATAAAGTTTAGATATTATGGGCCCTCTATTTGGGAAGGGGTTTCCCGATGGAGGGAGAAGAAGGCACCCTGCCCGCCACGTCAGAGATGATAGATCCGCGACGCCCAAATATTCTGGCCCGTTTGGAGATCAATCAGCGCACCCAGGCTTACGCGATTCTGGCTGCAGTGGCGGGTTCTATGATCGCCGGTTTGATCTGGGCGCCGTTCCAACTGCAATCCCCCAGGCGCAAATTCGTAATCGCCGCTCACACTGCCGAAGCCCAGAGTGTCAGGCTTCACCCAGAAATAGCGCCCCCGCTCCCCTCCCACGCGCGCGTGCCGCGAGGGCTCACTTCGTAACGCTAGGGCCGTTTCGCCATATTGCGGATCTCTTGCAGGACCTCCTCGTGCTTTCCTTGCGCTCCATTCTCTCAGCTTCAACCCGCAGGTTACGGAATTGCCTGCCGAAAACGGCAGGAGGACTCATTAATCCTGTAGACAGGTAACGAATCTGTGATATTACGATTCGTGAGTTTAGTGGTATTGGAATGAACAAACTGACATCATAAGGCAGGCGATATGGATGGCATTCGCGTAGGCAACAGAGTGATTGGGGCGGATGCACCCGTAACTGTGGGCTGGGAGAATATCCCCAGAGTCGAAGGCGGTCCTGTAAAGCAGTTCATTTTTACGTGGTTCCAGCCGACCATATTATTCGCGCTGATAGCCTTCTGGTATTACGCACCGGACTCCATCGCCAAGGCGTCAACAGCCATCGCCATTGGTATCGGCTTCAGAGTTTTTCTGCTGGCGCTTGAATGGATCAACCCCCGCTATGACAGCTGGCGGCTGACCTGGAAGGAACTGGCGACCGACCTGTTCTATGTCGGCATCAGCTACACACTGGTCAGGTTGGCCAGCCGCTATTTCGGCGACGATGCGATAATCGAAGCGATCCAGAACAATTTCGATCTCGATAAACTCGCTTGGTTTACCACTATGCCGCTGCTGCTGCAGGCATTCCTGATCTCCTTCATCTTCGACTTTGGCCAGTACTGGATGCATCGCGGAATGCACAACTGGTACCCGCTCTGGCTGACCCATTCCGTCCATCACTACATCACCCAGCTGAACGTCAACAAAGGCGCTGTCGGCAATCCGGTGGAACTGTTCCTCATCGGGCTGGGCATTGGTGGATTTTTCGATTTCCTGCCGCGTGCAGCGCTGCTTGCGGGCGCCATCGGTCTGGCAGTCGGTTCCTATCAGCACATCAATGTCCGCTTCAATTCACCGCGCTGGTGGCGCTACCTGTTCAACACGACTGAACATCACAGTCTGCACCACTCGCAGGATTTCGAGGCCAGCCGCAGCAATTATTCCGGCACCTGGATCTTCATTGACCGGATGTTCGGCACTTGCGTGGACGGGGAAGCGGAACTGCTCGGCATGGAAGGCGGTCGCCGGATGTCGATCCGTGAACAGATGACCTATCCCTTCACCGAAGGCTGGAAGACCCTGAAGGAAAAGTTCGCCCGCCCGGTGGCAGTACCCGCCGAGTGACGACGGGCGGCTTGCTCTCGCAGCCGCCCTTCACCCTTTTGCCCCACTGGTTCCCGATGCACCGGCCGGCGCCATGAGCGGCCCGGCGTGATGCCTCTCGCTCTCGCGCGACGGCGTCTCATCCATACATCCGGGATTTTCTCGAAGAAGGACACCGCGTGAACCTGCGTTTCATCGACTGGATCTGGCATATCAGGGGCAGTCTGCCGCTCGCCCCCGGGCAATCGGGCGACGAGGCCTTGGATCGGCTGGCCCCTGTGTTCGAGCAGCCCAACACCACTTACGAGCGGGCCAATGGTATACTGACTTTCCAGAAGAAGGATCAGGCCGCGCAGGACAGAATGTCCGTTTTCGACAGTGGCATACTCGCCGTCGAAAACGACGGTACCGGGCCCGTGCTGCGCTACCACCTGGTCAGCCGCGCCCTGCTCTTCTGCTTCCTGGCGCCCATGCTGTTCATGAGCATTGCCGGTTTTACGATTGCCCTGGGGAAATTCGAGAAACCTCCTGCGGAGACGAGCGAGAAGGCGGAGAAGAAGAAGGAGGAAAAGGCCGAAGTGCCGATGAACCCCATCGACAAGGCCTTGGGCGCCCCTGTTCCTGAGAAGCCGAAGAAGGATGACAAGGACAAGGCGGAGAAGAAAAACAAAGGGCCTTCCCCCACGCCCGCTTATGTCTTCACAGGGATCTTCGCCGCGCTCTATCTTATCGGCCGGGTTCTGGAAGACAGGCTGGTCAGATCGCTGTTCAGGAAGCATCTGGCCGGTTCCTGAACCGACCCCGCCTCGCCGGTGACGCTATCACCAAAAACTAGCAGGAGCTGACCGTCGCGGTGGGGGACGGGTTGTAGATCTGCGTCAGGTCGCGATCGTCGCGCACATACATAGCAGCCGTCTTGCGGATCGCCTGCGGCGGGACAAGGCTGGCGAACAAAAGCGGCTTATAATCATACACCACTTCGGCGAACATGATGGCGAAACCGCTTTCGGCCTTCACCTTTTTGCCGGCAGGCCCCATTCCGGGAAAGCTGGTGCCAGTCACCCCGTCGCCCTGTTTGCCATAACTGGAGTTGTATTTGGCACTGCCATAGCAGCGCTGCCAGTGAATCCACTGCCCGCCCTGGGCATTCACTTCCAGGCTGGAGAGGATCAGGCGTCCGTTATGGACCACATCGAGCCCGCCCGATTGCAGGGCGGAAGCCTTGAACGCCTCGTTCACGTCATATTCGCGCATATGCGGCACACCAGCCACGATTTCCTGCTTCGCACGCGACGAGTTATCGGCCAGCGACAAGGCAAGTTGGCTGACGCGCATATGTGTGATGGAAAGATTGGCAATTTCCACACCGCCCATACCAAGCATGGTGAGGATCGGCAGCGAATAGGCGAATTCGATCAGCGCCAGCGCCTTCTGATCGCGCCACAGGCGGCGAGCGAACCGGCCCAGACCGGCCATGCGGGGTTTCATCAGCACCTTCATCCGCAAATCTGTTTCTGCACGCGCGTGGCCTGCGGCCCGAAAGGCTGGTTGCGCAACACGGTGGAGGCGGAAGCCGTCGCCCGCTGATCCCCGCCAATCAGTTTCCAGAGTGGGAACACGCGGTCATAATTGAGCGTGACGGTGTAGAGCACCACGTCATTTGCCCCGCCAAGGCCACCCTTACCCACATCGGCATCCCACACGCCATTGCCGTTCTCATCCACGAAACACTCGCCCGGATCGTATTGGTTGTTCTTGTTCGTGTCGGTAAAATCCTCGGGCCGGCCGACATCGTTGAAGCCCGAATAATTCTCGCGCGTAAAGACATAGACCGGGTTGCTCATCGCCACCGGGTCCATCTGTGCGCGGACATAACGGTCAATCGCGCTCATCTGGCTTGATCCGCTCTCAAGCCCTGCATCGCGCCCACCGTCCTGGATCGCGCCCTGCAATACAGACTGGACGTAAATCCCCTGCCCAACATCGAAAATGCCGAACAGCAGCATCAGGAAGGTAGGCAGAACGATGGCGAATTCGGGCAAGGTTGCCCCTTCCGCATCGCTGGCCAACCGGCCGCCAAGGATAGCGCGAAAGCGGCAGATCATCTGCCAAGCCTCAGATCGGCGACCTGGGCGGCAATGAACTTGAAGGTATTGCGCAGTTGCTCCGTATTGCTGGAATAATAGGCGCGGCCATTGCTGGCGCAATTCTGCAATTCGCTGGTCATGCTGGTGCCGAAGGCAATCACCCAGATCGTCGTGCCCTGAGCCTTGATGGCGTTGCACATCGCAGCGAAGCGCAGGTTGTGCCGCGTGGTGATAGTGCTGGCGTAATTGCGCGGCGCGATGCGGCTATCGAGGTTCTCGATACCATAGGCCGAATAGCCCGAGGCAGTCGGCTCCATGATACCGTCAGTCATGAAGATGATGTGCTTGCTGACATTGATCTTGTCGGCATCCAGATTGACATTGCTGGCAAAGATGCCGCTGGGGCTGGTCAGGCGACCGCCCCAGATCATGCCCACATCGTGGTAGGTATTGCCGGTAGCGACCAGATTATTGAGATATGTATCCAGCCAGGCGGGGACGTCATTGACATTGTCGGACAGTTCCACCGGACGCAGCAGCATCATGGGCGACGGGCAACTACCCGAAGCCGTGCTGCGTGAACTGGTCGAATCCTCATAATCGTAATTGCTGCGGCTGTATTCGATGGAATTCCAATGCGGTTTCCAGCGGGAATCCTCGTCGAAAGGCGTAAGATTGAGGTCGAGATCGTAGGCGTCTTCCGGCCACGGGTTGAAAGTGGGCAGCGTGGTGGTCGGCGTCATCGTCTTGCGTTCTTCGATGCAGCCGCTCCAGCTGTAATTGGTGGAGCCAACGCCGCTGGCCGTGCTGCCATTCATCTTGGCCAAGCGTACCGGATCATAGGCGCCGGCGGAATCCGTCATCGCGTTAGTAACATTGGTGGCAACCGCTACACCGTTGAACCGCTTCAGCTGCGATGTATCGATCGGGGCCTCGGTATAACGCCAGGTCGTGAACTTATAGCCATCCAGCGTAAAAGTTGTACGAGTGGTCCAGACACGGCGCACGCAGGTTCCAATGTCCGTGTTTCCGCTCCTGCCCGTCTTCTTCCAACTGACCCAGTCATACTCCTTGGTCGTGACCGGATTAGGCGCGGTGCCGGAGACATCGGGATTTTTCCCGGAAGAGCTGGGATACTTATTATCGCCATATTTCGTACAATTGCTCGAACTGATGGCGGAACCGTAGGTCTCATTGACCGTCCCGAGATCCTGGACGTTTTGTTCATAAACCGGCGTATTGAACACCGCCAGACGCGACTGGTAATTGGTCGTGTCGGCCATGAAATCATACGGCATGTCGCCATTTTCGAGCAGGCCCTTGACGTTCACCGTCATGGAATAGGGCACGAAGCCATAGCGGATGCGTGTGCGGTTATCGTTCACCGCCTGATTGATGGTCTTGTGGAAGTCCCGCACGGCTGAGCGCAGACCTTCGATCTTGGTGGGTTCGCCCCAGCTGATGGAGTTACCCATTGAGCCGGTGGTATCGAGCACGAACATGATGTCGGCATTGCCGATCTGCAATTCGGCCATACAATCGACCGAAAGATCGATAGTCCGCTTGGCAAACAGCTTCATCACCAGCGTCGGGACAGTGGCGGTGGCGGTGCCCAGCACCTGGCCATCGTCATTATCCTCCGTAACGTAGCTCACATTGGTGGCATCGAAAGTGGAGGGATTGAAGTTGAAGGTGAACATGGTGTTCGCCTTCGCCTTTTCCGAATTGCCATAATCGCCCGTCTTGCTCATGGCGCGGCGGCCAGCAAGCACCCCTGCGTCGCAGGCAGATTGAAGCTGGGTTCGCGCCATATAGGCACGGCTGACGTCCACGCCGCCACCGATGAGAGCCATCATCGGTATCAGCGAGGCAGCCGTGATCGCGAGCACGTTGCCCGAACGATCATCCCGCAATGCACGAAGGAAACGATCCCCCCGGGAATGACTCCGCATTCCTTGATCTCCATAGACTAGGCCAAGCCTGCCGGGAGATAAGGGGAATAGGGTTACTCCCTCTCCAACATTTATGGTTAATTCATGTTAAGGCGCCGGATTTCCTTGCCTGTGCGGTATCGGGACAGTGTCGGGCAAATAGTTAACGCGAGCCCTTGAGCATCGCTGTTTCCGCGCTGGTGGACGCCGGGCCGGTGTTCCTGCGCGCCAGACCGCCCATCTGCGGACCCTTCTGGAAAGGCTCGGGATCGCCCTCTCGCAGTTGCAAACCGAACAGGGGCAGCAGGCCCGGATGGCGTCCCAGGCCGCCATAGAGGTCAAAGCCGCGCTCAATCCAGTCCCGCAGCGGGTCGTCCTCGGTCAGCACGGGCGTGTCGGCCACGGCAGCGGCGAACAGGAACACGCTGAGCATACGATAATCGGCGTAATTCGGGCTTTCTCCGCCGAACCAGGGATTATCCGCCAGCGCGTTGCGCATCAGTTGGAGCGACGGCGGAACCAGCGGCAGACGGTCTTCCCGGCCGACGATGATGTCCTCCATCTTGCGGCCGAACATGCGCTCCCGACTTTCGGTGACATATTCGTGGTCCTGCGGCAGCGAGCGGTCGCGATAGGATTTGATGAAGCAGCTCATCCAGGGGCCGATGGCCACCTGCCACAGCCAGCTTTCCATCATCGTGGTTAGCACGCGCAGGCTGGGATCGGGAATCAGCGTGGGGCGATCGGGGTATTTCTCGTCCAGATATTCCGCGATCAGCCAGCTATCGAGCACCCATTCGCCATCGTCCACGATGGCGGGCAGCCTTTCGGTCTTGCCGCCGGTCCGCTCCATGATGCCGGTGAAACCACCGGGGACAATATCAATCTCGAAACCCTTGTGAGCCACGGCATATTTCGTGGCCCACACAAAGGGGCTGATCGTGCAGCCCGCCGCGATCTGTAGATCGTAAAGCGTAATCCGGTTATTCTTCGCCATCCGGCCCTCTGCCATTCATGATTGCGCCCGCTGCGGGCGTCGTCGGCGAGTTTGTGCAATCAGAAAAGGACAGAGTCAACTTGGTGAATGTAACGCGGGCAAGTTCAGCCGGTGGCGCAGGATTCCGGCGTGCCCTCCATTCCGGCCTGACAGATTTCCCAAAGGGCCAGGATGATCTGGCGCACATCGTCATCCACCAGCCGATAATAACGGGTCTGCGCATCGGGCCGCACGCTCACCAGCCCCATGTCGCGGAACTTGGCCAGATGCTGCGAGACGGCGGATTGCGACATGCCGGTGAGTTCCACCAGCTCGCCCACGGTCACTTCCTCATCCGACATGCGGCACAGCATCAGCAGCCGGTCCGGATGCGACAGAATACGGAGCCGTCCGGCCATGTTTTCGGCGTTGGCGCGCAGCAGGTCCAAGGGGATCGGCGTTTTCATTCCTCTCCGGTGGCAGGCAACCCGTCATCGCGCAAGACGATATAGATGGCGGGGATGACCAGCACCGTGAGAGCGGTGGAGGATGCAAGGCCGAAAAGCAGCGAAATCGCGAGCCCCTGGAAGATCGGATCGGTCAGGATCACCGCCGCCCCGATCATGGCCGCCGCAGCCGTGAGGGCAATCGGCTTGAAGCGGATCGTGCCCGCCTCCAGCAGCGTATCGCGCAGCGATTTGCCCGGCTGGCGCGCATGGCGGATGAAGTCCACCAGCAGGATGGAATTGCGCACGATGATCCCCGCCAGCGCGATGAAGCCGATCATGCTGGTAGCCGTGAAAGGCGCGCCGAACAGCATGTGGCCGATCACGATGCCGATCAGGGTGAGCGGAATGGGGGTCAGGATCACCAGCGGGATCTTGAAGTTCCCGAACTGCGCGACCACCAGCACATAGATCGCCAGCAGGGCGACCATGAAGGCCGCGCCCATGTCGCGGAAAGTGACCCAGGTGATTTCCCATTCACCGTCCCACAACAGGGTCGGGTGCCGCTCATCCTCGGGCTGGCCGTTGAGCGAAATGTCCGGCTTGGGCAGGCCCGCCTTGGCCCAGTCGAATTCGTCGATTGCCTTGTCCACCGCCAGCATGCCGTAAATCGGCGCCTCATAGCGTCCGGCGAGTTCGGCCTGAACCATGGTCGCCCCGCGTCCATCGCGGCGGAACACGGCAGGCTCGCCCCGCTCCATCCGCGCATCGACCAACTCGCCCAGCTGGATCAGCTGCGGCGCACCGCCGGCATTCGTCACCGCGACCGGTGTGGCGGCGAGGCTGGCGGACCATGCCCGCGCCGACTGATCGAGCGTGACCTGGATCGGCAGCGGATCGCGCCCCATACCCTGCGGCGCATAGCCCACGATCTGGCTGCCCATCAGCGCCCCGATGGAATCGAACAATTGCCTTTCCGAAAGGCCATAATGGTCAAGCCGCGAACGGTCCGGCACCAGCCGCAATTGCGGGCGCCCTTCCCCGAAGCTATTATCGACATCGACGATATAGGGCACTTGCCTGAAGATCTTCTCCACCTGCAAGGCAACCGCTCGGCGGGTCGCCTCGTCCGGGCCGTAAATCTCCGCCAGCAGAGTGGCCATCACCGGCGGCCCCGGCGGGGTTTCCACCACCTTGATCGATCCGCCTTGCGGCAAAGCGATCTTTGCCAGCTTCTGGCGCATCTCCACCGCAATATCGTGGCTGGCGCGCGAACGGTCGCCCTTGGGCAGCAGAGTGACCATCAGGTCGCCCATTTCAGGCCGTGCGCGCAGGAAGTAATGGCGCACCAACCCGTTGAAATTGAACGGGGCGGAAGCACCGGCATAGGCTTCCATCGCAGTCACTTC
>MKUB01000096.1:10825-11569 GCA_001898545.1 Sphingomonadales bacterium 63-6
AGAGAATGACAAAAACAAGCATCATCACCGTGCAGTTCCGCACCGCCCGTCGAACGATCCCGGCATAAAATGCCTCGCAACGATCGTAAATCCGGTTGAACCATCGATAGAAGGCGTTTTTATGCTCGGGCGTCGGCCGCAAGTAGACCGCGCACTGCGCCGGCTTGAGGGTCACGGCGTTGATAGCGCTGATGATGGCGGTCGCGGCGATCGTTAACGCGAACTGCCGGTAGAGTTGGCCGGTGATGCCGGGAAGAAACGCGGTGGGAAGGAAAACCGCCATGAGGACAAGGGTAATTCCGATGACCGGCCCGATCACCTCGGACATCGCCTTGATGGTCGCATTCTTGGGGTCGAGTCCGCCGCGGTCGATGTGGTGAGCGGCGTTCTCGACGATCACGATGGCGTCATCGACGACAATTCCGATGGCCAGAACCAGGCCGAACATCGTGAGCATGTTGACCGAGAAGCCAAGCGCGCCCATCGCGGCGAATGCGCCGATGATCGTCACGGGAACCGTGGTCGCGGGGATCAGGACGGCGCGCCAGTCCTGAAGGAATACCAGAATGACGATCAAAACCAGAATGCCCGCCTCGAACAGGGTCTTGTAGACCTCGTGGATGGCCTCGCTGACGAACGCCGTTGGATTGAACGGATAGGCGATCTCAACGCCGTAGGGAAGCCTGGGAACGATCTGATCCATCGCGGCGCGAATGCGCTTGGCGACATCAAGCGCGTTGGCTC
>MKUB01000097.1 GCA_001898545.1 Sphingomonadales bacterium 63-6
AATCGGGGTCGGTGGTCGGTTTCTTCACTACGGCCGATCTCGATGCGGCCAATAGCGGCAATGGGCTGGCGATCTTCCAGAAGGGGCAGATCAGCGTCCCCACCACCGATATAACCCTGCCCAAGGAAGTGCTTGAGCTGCACGTGCCGCAGATCAACGGAGTGCCGCTGAGTTACACGCGCTTCGGCACCTATGCGAAGCTCAGCGTCAATATCTTCAATATCAACAGCAGCAGCTTCAATCCGCTCGCGGCCTTTGTGTTCGGCCAGCAGACCGCGAATAACAGCATGCCAACCTCAGGCAACGCGACCTATAATTCCGATGTCTATGGCGCGGTCTTCGTGCCCAATGGCACCAGCCCCTCGCTCTTCGCCGTGGGGGATGGCAACGGATCGGCCACGTTCAGCGCCAATTTCGGCAGTGGCACCGTCTCCACTCTGATCAACCTCGCCGGGGTCGATGCGCTGGGCAGCGCGGGCTATGCCAGCTTCGGCTCGGTGAGCGGCAGCGGGACGATTGCGTCAGGCGGCCCGGCCTTCAGCGGCTCCCTTTCCGGTTCGGGTTCCGGCGGGTTCACCGGCGCCTTCTTCGGGCCGGGCGCTGCGGAAGTGGGCTATGTCTTCAATGTCCAGGGGACCTATAACAGCACCGATTTCGTGGCTTACGGCAATGTCTTCGGCACCAAGACCTCGCCGCCCTGATCGGGTCGGGCAGCCTTGCTCAAACCATAAACGAATGGCGGGAACGGGAAACTCTGTTCCCGCCATTTGCGTGTCAGGCGGCCTTGCCCTTCAGCCGCAGCGCCAGCATCACCAGCGCCACGCCGCTGGCCAGTGCATAAAGGCCGATCAGCCACCCGAGCGAGATGAGCGATGCGCCCGGCGCGGTCATCAGCATATAGAGGATGGCCATGCCCAGCAGCACGGAAAGGACACCGGCCGCGCCCAGCAGCCATTCCCCCTCGATTGACTGGCGCAGGCGGATAGCAGCCGCGATTTCCATCACGCCCGTCACCATTGCCCAGAAGGCCAGAGTGAACACCAGGAAGAAGGCGTAGGTCGCCGCCGCCATCAGTGGCCAGATGAAGAAGATCACGCCCACCGCGATCCCCACCACGCCGGAAAAGACCAGCACGCCCCAGCGATCGGCCTTGCTCTGCGCGCCCTTGATGCCCGCGATCAGCGAGAGGATGCCGTCGGCAAAGCTGAAGGCCCCGAACAGCAGGGCAAAGGCGAATACGGTCAGCCCCGGCATCAACAGCGCCACGATCCCCAGCATCACCGCCAGCACGCCTCGCAGCATGAACCAGCGCCAATTATGCATGGGCAGCAGCAGGAAAGCGGCATCGATCCGGGCGGCAGGTTCTGGCCGGGCAGGGGGTTCTGGCGATTGCGAAGCGTCCATGGCGTATTCTCCTTCGGGTACGAAAGACTGGTGCTCGATGGTTTAGCCCTGTGTCCGCCGGTAGAGGCGGCACTGCGGTGATATTGCCCGATTATTCGGCCCAAGTCACAGGATTGCTGCCAAAGGGGAGCAACTCCCTCCGTATCGGATGCAGTCTCGCGGCAGAGCCCTTGTCAGTCGCCGCGGTTTCATTGAACGACGATAGGGGATTTCCAGGTCATTCAAGGGATTTGGCGGCTCTGCGGGCCGTCGGGAATGGGGGCATACAGATGGTGAACGCGCGTTTCGCGGCCGGGGCTTCGCTCGCCGCGCTGGGACTGATGCTGGCGGCATGCGGCGGCGGCGGAGTGAATTCCACGCCAACGCCTACTCCCACGGGCGGGGGAAATGGGGGCTCGCCGACACCGACGCCCTCGACCGGCACTAATGACGATCTGATCGCTCCACTGGTGAGCGAAAGTTTCCGGAACGACGCAGCCGGCGGAGCCGCCACATTCAACAAGAACGGCACCCAAGGTTCCAACAGCGCCAAGGCCTCCAGCGCAGTCATTGCCTATGATTCGTCAAGCCAGCGATATACGATCACGAACCAGGGACGGTCTCAGTCTTTCGGCCCGGGAGACAAGGATGCGTCGCTCAGCAATAGTCTGATCGATGTCTATGTCAGGAAGAGCGGCAGCAGCACCGATACGCTGACCTTGACCCGTCCAGGCACCAGCGGACCTCTGCGCTATAAATATGTCGGGGCCGGCTTTTGGCAGCACACCACCGAAGGCGCGAGCACGATCTCGGGCAGCATGGACGCTTTCACCTATGGCGTTGTCACCCCGGCGGCGGCAGTACCGCGCAGCGGCCAGGGCAATTTCACAACCGATATTCTTGGCGTGATCGTTTCGCCTTATGACCTTGTGTCCTTCTCCGGTGACGGTGTAATGAAGGTGCGGTTCGATACTGGGAAGATCGAACTCAACGGCCGCTATTCGACAATTGACCCCTTCACCGGCCAGGCCAATCCGTCCGCCATATATGACGGCGAGGCTACGCTGGACGGTTCTGCCAACTCATTCTCGGGCACGCTGTCGATCTTTCCGTTGCGGAACAGTTTGCAGGGGCGCTTTTACGGGCCATCTGCGGAAGAAGTGGGGGCAACCTTTGTCGGCTCGTCGGACGGATATTCGATAACCGGCACTTTGACCGGTCGGCGCGCCGGGGCTGGTGGCAACGATGGCCTGCTCTCGATTGCGGGCGATCAGAGCTTCGCGTGGCGAACCGGCCTTTACACTTACCCCGAGATAGCAACGGCGAGTTTTGGCATTGTTCTGGATGCGGGCAATAAGCCCGCTGCGGTTCAGACCGATGTCTGGGCGCCAAGTCTGGATGAAGTGGTCGTGAACTTCGAAAAGGGTTCCTACCGCTTCTTGCAGAGCAATTCGCCGATGATGGACTTCTCCGCCGCGGACAAGGTCGGCGGGGAAAGCAACGCATCCTACACCGTCTATCGCAAGCAGGAGGGACAGACCCTTAATGAATTACGGGTCGCCAATCCCGGCGCGGGCAACCCCACGATTGCGCTGACATATAGTTCCTATGGCATTTGGACCACAAAAACGCCGCAGAACGGTTCAAGCAATGTCGAAGTCGGCAAGAATTACTTCACCTATGGGCTACTCACGGACCCCAGCATCTTCCCCGTCACGGGCTCGGCCTCCTACAAGGGAATAATCCTGGGTTCCGGCAAGAGTATTACGGGTGAAGGGAATTATTACGACGTATCGGGGACTTTCGGCGCCAATGTGAATTTCGCCACGCTGGCGATTACCGGGTCGCTCAACCCGATAATTCGCAATAGCCAGACGTCGCAGGCTCTCTCTCTTCCGTCCTCCCTTTCCTTCAATGGGCAGGTGAGCGCGAGTTCATCCTCCTTTGCCATGGGCACCCCGTCGCTTGGTGCCGGAGATGGGGGCCTCACATTGGCAGGCTTTTTCTATGGCCCAACGGCCAATGAAATGGCCGGGGTGCTCTCGGGCCAATTGGCCAATCCGGGCAATACGCAGGAATGGATCATGGTGAGGGGTCTGGGTGTCGCCAAATAAGGTCAGCTATCGCCCCCTTGACGGGCGCGAACATTTGCGGAACAAAAGGGCGTCCGGTGGCCTGCCTTGAAGGTCACTGGACTCTTTGCCCTCCAGCCCCCAGATCGCGCTCATGTCACTAACCACCATTTCCGTACGCGGTGCCCGCGAGCATAATCTCAAGGGCGTGGATATCGACCTCCCGCGGGACAGACTGATCGTCATCACCGGGCTTTCCGGCTCGGGGAAGTCCAGCCTGGCCTTCGATACGATCTATGCCGAGGGGCAGCGCCGCTATGTGGAGAGCCTCTCCGCCTATGCGCGCCAGTTCCTGGAGATGATGCAGAAGCCCGATGTGGAGCACATCGACGGCCTCTCGCCCGCCATCTCGATCGAGCAGAAGACCACCAGCCGCAATCCGCGCTCCACGGTGGCGACGGTCACGGAAATCTACGACTATATGCGCCTGCTCTGGGCGCGGGTGGGTGTGCCCTATAGTCCGGCCACCGGCCTGCCGATCAGCGCGCAGACGGTCAGCCAGATGGTGGACCGGGTGATGGCCCTGCCGGAAGGCACGCGGCTCTATCTGCTTGCCCCGGTGGTGCGCGGGCGCAAGGGTGAATATCGCAAGGAAATGGCCGAGTGGCAGAAGGCCGGCTTCACTCGCGTGCGGATCGATGGCGAGATTTACGAGATTGCCGAGGCCCCGGCGCTCGACAAGAAATACAAGCATGACATCGAAGTGGTGGTGGATCGCCTCGCCGTGCGCGAAGGGATCGAGACGCGGCTGGCCGACAGTTTCGAAACCGCGCTGAAACTGGCCGAAGGGCTGGCCTATGTCGATCTAGCCGATGGCACGGTGCCCGGCCGCGAGGCAGAGCAGGGCGGAACCAACGCCGCGGGCGGCCAGCTCAAGGGCGCGGGCATTCCTGCCAATCGCATCGTTTTCAGCGAGAAATTCGCCTGCCCGGTCAGCGGCTTCACTATCGAGGAAATCGAGCCGCGCCTGTTCTCTTTCAACGCGCCGCAGGGCGCCTGCCCGGCCTGCGATGGGCTGGGCGAAAAGCTGCTGTTCGATCCGCAGCTGGTCGTCCCGAATGAGGAACTGAGCCTGAAGAAGGGCGCGGTGGTGCCCTGGGCCAAGAGCAATCCGCCGTCGCCCTATTACATGCAGGTGCTCTCCAGCCTGGCCAAGGCCTATGATTTTAGCCTTGAAACGCCGTGGAAGGATCTGGAGCCGGACCAGAAGCTGATCATCCTGCACGGCACGGGCGGCATGCCGGTGGAGCTGACCTTCAAGGATGGGCGCAAGGAATATACCGTGCGCAAGGCTTTCGAGGGCGTGATCGGCAATCTCAACCGCCGCATGGGGCAGACCGACAGCGCCTGGATGCGCGAGGAACTCTCCAAGTTCCAGACCGCACAGCCCTGCGAAACCTGCCATGGCAAGCGCCTCAATGAGAAGGCGCTGGCGGTGAAGATCGCAGGCACGGATATTGCCACGCCCGTCGCCCTCTCGGTCAGCGATGCGGTAGAATGGTTCGGCAATCTCCAGCACCAGCTGACGGCGCAGCAAAACCAGATCGCCAAGGCCATCCTCAAGGAAATCAACGAGCGGCTGGGCTTCCTCAACAATGTCGGGCTGGATTACCTCAATCTCGACCGGACGAGCGGCACGCTCTCGGGCGGGGAAAGCCAGCGCATCCGCCTCGCCAGCCAGATCGGCAGCGGCCTTTCCGGCGTGCTCTATGTGCTGGACGAGCCAAGCATCGGCCTGCACCAGCGCGACAATGACATGCTGCTGGTGACGCTGAAACGCCTGCGCGATCTCGGCAACACCGTGATCGTGGTGGAGCATGACGAGGATGCGATCCGCGCCGCCGATCACATCGTCGACCTGGGCCCCGGCGCGGGCGTCCATGGCGGTGAGGTTGTGGCCGAAGGCACGCTGAAGGACATTCTCGCCAGCGAGGACAGCCTGACCGCCGCCTATCTCAATGGAACGCGCGAAATCGCGGTGCCCAAGAAGCGCCGCAAGGGCAATGGCCACAAGATCACCGTGGCGGGCGCGCGGGCGAACAATCTGAAGAACGTCACCGCCAGCATCCCGCTGGGCACCTTCACCTGCATCACGGGCGTATCGGGCAGTGGCAAGTCCAGCTTCACCATTGATACGCTGCATGCCGGTGCGGCGCGCGCGCTGAATGGCGCACGAGTGATCGCGGGCGCGCATGACAAGATCACCGGGCTGGAACATTGCGACAAGGTGATCGAGATCGACCAGTCGCCCATCGGCCGCACCCCGCGCAGCAATCCGGCGACCTATACCGGCGCCTTCACCCAGATCCGCGACTGGTTCGCGGGCCTGCCGGAAGCACAGGCGCGCGGATACAAGGCTGGGCGTTTCAGCTTCAACGTCAAGGGCGGCCGCTGCGAAGTGTGCCAGGGCGACGGGTTGATCAAGATCGAGATGCACTTCCTGCCCGACGTCTACGTCACTTGCGAGGAATGCCACGGCAAGCGCTACAATCGCGAAACGCTGGAAGTGAAGTTCAAGGGCATGAGCATTGCCGACGTGCTCGATATGACGATCGAGGATGCGGAGGAGTTCTTCAAGGCCGTGCCGCCCATCCGCGACAAGATGCACATGCTCAACGAAGTGGGGCTGGGCTATGTCAAGGTGGGCCAGCAGGCCACGACCCTGTCAGGCGGCGAGGCGCAGCGGGTGAAGCTGGCCAAGGAACTCAGCCGCCGCTCCACCGGGCAGACGCTCTACATTCTCGACGAGCCGACCACCGGCCTCCATTTCGAGGATGTGCGCAAGCTGCTGGAAGTGCTGCAAAGGCTGGTGGATCAGGGCAATTCCGTGGTGGTGATCGAGCATAATCTGGACGTCATCAAGGTGGCGGACTGGATCATCGACCTCGGCCCCGAAGGCGGCGTGCGCGGCGGAGAGATCGTCGCCACCGGCACACCCGAACAGGTCGTGAAGGAACCGCGCAGCTATACCGGCCAATATCTGGCGCCTATGCTCGGTAAATAGATGGCTGCGCGCCGACCCTTAACTTCGGAGAAGCTCCTTTGATTCAGTCCGTCCGCCACGATAGTGCCTCGTCGTTGGGCAGGGGTGGGAAGTAGGAGTGCCGCCGCCGCAAGCCTATTCTTTGGATAGCCCTGCAGAGCGTTTCGCAGCCGCTGCAAAGCGTCATAGTGAACTTAGGAGTGGCCGAGACGTCAACAAGGCTTTCGAACAAATCATAGCTGCATATCGCGAAATTCGGACGCAAGCGGATGGCGGTTTCACCACTTTCAAGACGTTAATGGAAGATTCCGATCCGTCCGTTGCGAGGTGGGCCGCCGGATTTCTGTTGCATGACGCCCCTGTATTGGCTCGCAAGAGACTAGAGGAAATTGCTTTGGGCGGTCATGGGCTTATTGGGTTGAGCGCGGAAATGACGCTACGGGAATGGGACGCAGGAAGGCTAAAGCCACCCGAAGAGTGGTAACCTTGATTTCATGCCGCGAACGAACGCTTGGGTGGCGAAGGGCCATCGGACGCTCGTTCTAAATGATTATCTGCTGTTCAAGTTGCATCTTCAGGAAAAACGGGCTCGTGCCCCTCCACCACCTTCGGGGGTCCCCCTCCCCCGGTGGGGAGGATATTCTTTCCTACACGCTCCGCGCTGTATAACTGAATTGGTTCTTTCTCTATAAAGAGGTGAACCATGTCAGCACATACCACTCAAAAATCTGTCTCCCATCAGGTCCTTCCGCCGCCGGAAGAGGTGAAATTCTTCATTGGGGCAGCCTTCTGGGACGATTCTGACGGCAAGCCGCAGCGCGCCTATGAGGCTGATTATCGGGCGCGTTGGGCGGAACAGCAGGCGCGGGAGGCGCAGGCTCGGACGGATGGAGAGGAGGGGGAGGGAACCTCGGCCGCTGCGCCCGCGTCGCCCACTCCGCATGCCCACAAATCCCACCCCGCCGGGCGCGGATGGATCGGGAGCGGGCGGGATATCGGCCTGCCGGGGGAAGGGCCGGATGCGGCGCAGGCGGATTTTGCCGGAATGGCGGGCGGGGAAGCCGAGACAGGTGGGCGCCACCTCCACACGGCCTTCACGCCTGCCCGCCAGACGCGCTTTTGCGACAGGCTGGCGGCTTGCGGCAATGTGCGCATGGCCTGCGCGGCGAGCGGGATTTCGCCCATGACGGCCTATCGCGCGCGGCGGCGCGATCCTCTGTTCGCGCGCGTGTGGGACCGGGCGCTGGCCCTGGCGCGCGACCATGCCGAAGCCGTGCTGGCCGACCGCGCGCTGGAAGGCATTGCCGAACCGGTATTCCATGGCGGGGAAGTGGTCGGCTATCGCCGCCGTTATGAAAGCAGGCTGCTGCTGGCCCATCTCGCCCGGCTCGACCGGCACTGCGAAATGTTCGAGCAGGAACAGCTGGAAGAGGCGGGCGATGCCGAGGCGTTCGACATGCTCCTGGCGCGACTGGGCGGGCTGGATCAGGGTGAGATTCTTTCTTCCCGTGGCGACCATGTGGAGCGCGCTGCCCTGGATGCCCTTGCGGGGGACGAGTGGGAAGAGCCGGAGCAGGAAGAGGACGCCGAAGCCTTTGAGGAGGATGCCGAGGACGGCGCCGCCGATTGGGATGATTCTCAGCTGGATGCGCGGATAGAGGCTGCGGCTGAAGCGCGCGAGCATGCCGGGGCGCAATGGGATGAGGCCCATGCGGCGCTCTGCGCTCAGCTCGATGCGCTGTGTGACGCTGAAGAGGAGAGGGCCGGGAAGGAAAGGGCCGAGGAGGACAGGGAAGAGGACGCTGTGCCCGAGAACCTGCCCTATGAGATCAAGAGCCGGACGGCACTTTCCGGGGCCAACGGATGTGTAACAGGTGTAACATCCCCCAGCTCACGCCGCCACGAAGGACACTCGCGAGGGCTGGAAGGCGGCCCGGCGGCACTCCGTCCGGCGCGCTCCATGGCCTGCCGCAAGGGAATGGCGATGAGATCAGCGATGTAAGATTGGAAAAGGCGCCGCTCAGCTGTCGAGCAGGGCAATGCTCACATGGCCGCTGCCGGGGCCGATCAGGCCCAGTTCGCGGGCGGCGGCCTGGCTGACGTCGATCAGGCGCTTATGCGTGTAGGGGCCGCGATCGTTGATGCGGACCACGACGTTCTGGCCGGTCTTGGTGTTGGTGACGCGCACCAGGCTGCCGAAGGGCAGGCTGGGGTGGGCGGCGGTCAGTTCGGTGGGGTCGAACTTTTCGCCGCTGGCGGTGCGGCGGCCCTTGAATTCCTTGCCATACCAGCTGGCAAGGCCCGCGCCGATGGTTTCGCCCGCATCCTCGGCAATTTGCGCGTCATCGGAAAGCGGGTTGAGCCCGGTTTCGAGGGCGCTGGCCTGAATGGCGACGGGCAGCAGGGCTGCGGAAGCGATGGGGGCCGGAACGGTCGTTTCGGCAAGGCCGGGGGCACTGGTGCCCAGAGCCACGAGCAGCAGGGCGGCGCCCGCTCCGGCAAAAGGCCGGGTGAGGGTGCGCTTGCGCTGGCTGAAGATCGAACCGCTTTGCATCGGGAGCGGCGCATACAGCATCGGGCGGGGGAGGGAACCCGGCCCTAACGCCTTGCCGCTGAGGTGAAACGGTTCACCGACTCATTGCCTAAATCTGCGGTGAATGGAGCGGGTTATCCACGGCGGGAGGGTGAGTTGAGTGAGTGAATTGTGGGGCGAATCGGCCTCGAGCAGGCGTTGAGGGGCATGCTGGCCAAGTTTCCGGTCGTCATTGCGAGGGGCCCCAGGCCCCGCGGCAATCCAGAGCGAAATGCGCGAGGCCATGGATTGCCGCGCGGCTTTGCCGCTCGCAATGACGAAGGACGGCGGTGAAGGGAGGTGAAAGGAGTGGAATGCCCGGATATGCAAATGAGGGCGGCATCGCTGCCACCCTCACTGCACCGGCTGCGTTACCGGCGTTCGACGACCCCGAGAGGACGTTGTCGCCCGGCGCTCGCGCCGGCATCCGGTCCCGTCAGGCGGTGGATCGTGCCCGAAGGCACTCTCGCTCCCGCCCGGCGGTTCCGCGGCTTTCCAGTCCGTTGGGGGCCTTGCGCTTCACTTGGTCCTGCATCGGCCGAAGCCGGGCATTTCCATCCATGCAAGGCCGGACTTTCCGGCCAACCGATGATTTTCCGCCTGCGCCCTTTCACCGGCCACGCGTCCATCCGGGGACTTTCGCGATGCTGCCTGCTTCCGAAGTGCCTGCTTTCAATCATCGTTTCGCGAGGGGCCTTCCTGGTCCTCCACCGTTTCCGGCCTTGCGGCTTTCTTCGATTTCGGTCCGGATTTCCCGTCTCGATGATTGGAAAATGCGCCCGGTGAGTGAGTCGTTCAAGCCGCGCAGGGGCAAGTTATCCACTTTCAGCCGAATTGGCTGTGGATTAGCGTGGATAAGTCGGCAATCCACGTTGCGGCTGCGAGAAAACCCTGCTTTAGGGCGCGATTTTGTTGCGTTGCCGCAAGAATCGCGCCCGGCAGAGCGGGCCTCAGCCCCGGTCGCGTTGGGCCAGCAGGCGCAGGCGCAGGGCGTTCAGCTTGATGAAGCCCGCCGCATCCTTCTGGTCGTAAGCGCCGGCATCGTCCTCGAAAGTGACGTGGCGTTCGGAATAGAGGCTGTTGGGGCTCTTGCGGCCCACCACATTGGCGCTGCCCTTGTAGAGCTTGAGGCGGACCGTGCCGGAAACCTTTTCCTGGCTGTGATCGATGGCGGCCTGCAGCATCTCCCGCTCGGGGCTGAACCAGAAGCCGTTATAGATCAGCTCGGCATATTTCGGCATCAGCTCATCCTTGAGGTGAGCTGCGCCGCGATCCAGCGTGATCTGCTCGATGCCGCGATGGGCGCGGGCATAGATCTCGCCGCCCGGGGTTTCGTACATGCCGCGGCTCTTCATGCCGACGAAGCGGTTTTCCACCAAATCGAGGCGGCCAATGCCGTGCTTGCGGCCCAGATCGTTGAGCGCGGCGAGCAAAGTGGCCGGGCTCATCGCTTCGCCATTCAGGGCAACGCCATCGCCCTTCTCGAAGTCGATGGTGATATATTCCGGGGTATCCGGCGCATCTTCCGGGTTCACGGTGCGCGAATAGACGTAATCCGGGGTTTCTTCCCACGGATCTTCCAGAACCTTGCCCTCCGAAGAAGTGTGCAGCAGGTTCGCGTCGGTGGAGAAGGGGCTCTCCCCGCGCTTGTCCTTCGGCACGGGGATCTGGTGCTCTTCAGCCCAGGCGATCAGCGCGGTACGGCTGGTCAGGTCCCATTCGCGCCACGGGGCGATGACCTTGATGTTGGGCTCCAGCGCATAGGCCGAGAGCTCGAAGCGCACCTGATCGTTGCCCTTGCCGGTGGCGCCATGGGCCACGGCATCGGCGCCGGTTTCCCGTGCGATCTCGATCAGGCGCTTGGAAATCAGCGGGCGGGCGATGGAGGTGCCCAGCAGATAGTCACCCTCATAACGGGCATTGGCGCGCATCATGGGGAAGACGAAATCGCGCACGAATTCCTCGCGCAGATCGTCGATATAAATGTGGTTGTCGGGCACGCCCATCAGCTTGGCCTTGGCGCGCGCGGGTTCCAGTTCCTCGCCCTGGCCGAGATCGGCCGTGAAGGTGACCACTTCGCAATTGTAAGTGACCTGCAGCCATTTGAGGATCACGCTGGTGTCGAGACCACCGGAATAGGCGAGGACGACACGCTTGATATCGGACATGGGCGGCTCCGGATAAGAGACTATGGAATCGCCCGGCGCTCTATGCGCCATCGCGCCCCGGTGCAAGGCGGGCGAGCAGGCGGGGCCAGTGGAAACCCAGCGCCAGCGCGCGATAAGCGTAGCCCACCAGCAATGCGAGCCAGACTCCGGTGGCGCCAAGGGGGCGCAAGGCGAGGTCCGTGGCGATATAGGCGGCAGTGGCGAACAGGGCCGCATTGCGCAGCGCGCGCCCTTCGGTGGCGCCGATGAACACACCGTCGAGCAGCCAG
>MKUB01000098.1 GCA_001898545.1 Sphingomonadales bacterium 63-6
CCGATCGATATCCTCCTCGGTGCCGATATGTTCACGGGTAGCTGCATCGCGCTCGATTTCGCGAAAAGGCGTATGGCGGTCGTCAAGTCAGGCACGTTTCTCGCCGGTCCCGACTGGCGCGCTGTCGCGCTCGGGCGCGGTGCCAAGCAGGAGCTGTTCATTCGAGCTTCCGTCTCGGGTTTGCCTCCCGTGCCCTTGATGATCGATCTTGGCAGCTCGGCCGCGCTGATGCTCTCGTCGGCCTATGCCCGCGATCAAGGGCTGTTGAACGGGAAGCTCGTCTCGACCGCGGCGATCGGCGGCGTCGATGGTGTGCGTATCAACGATGCTTTCACGATCCAGAACATCAACATCGAAGGGCTTGGCGTCTCGAACGTCCCCACACTCGGGATGAGAGCTTGGCTCTCCACCAGCACGGTTGGCAATGTCGGCCTACCGCTGATCGCTCAATTCGACGTGGTGTTCGACGTGACCGCCGGATTCGTGTGGCTCCGGCCACTCGGTCCTCGTCGTCGCCTGCCGATGCTGAAGGACCGTAGCGGCCTTGGCCTCGCAGCCTCACCAACGGCGCTCACCGTTGTTCATGTGGCGGCGAACAGTCCCGCGGAAAAGGCTGGCTGGGCGGTCGGCGACCGGATCGTGGCGGTGAACGGCCATTCGATCGATGCGAACTATACGCGTGGGGAGCTCTGGCAAGTGCGCTCCCGGCCTGCTGGCACCCTCGTAAAGCTGACGATGGCCTCGGGTGATGTGCGCGAGCTCAGGCTGGCCGATTATTATTGATCGGCTTGAGGGTGGCCTTTGCCGATCGCCTTCATGATCCGACAATCGGCCATGCGCGCCTTGGTGCAGCTCTGGCTGAGCATTGCCAACTCATCCCGCAACACCGCGAGTTGCGCCAGTCTCTCCTCCACATCCTTGAGGTGCTGAGCAGCGATAGCTGAGGCGGCACCACAATCCTGGTCCGGGTTCTGCGCCAGCCCCATCAACGAACGGATCTCGTCGACGGAGAAGCCAAGCCGGCGACCGTTGCGGATGAAGTGCAAACGCTCAATGTCACTGGCATCGTAGGTTCTGCGACCCGACGCCGTGCGAGGGGCGGATCGGAGCAACCCGATCGACTCATAAAAGCGGATCGTCGTCACCTTCGTCGAGGTCTCGCTGGCGAGCTGCCCAATCATCACCGGCTTCATCATGCCATCCTTGCTTATGCGAACGTGTCGCACATTTCGCTTGCTTCTACAGCGACTGGAGGTGGTAAGGAAGGCCGCATGAATGCTTCTACCGAAAGCTGCGGGTGCCACGGGGAGCCCGCGCGCGCGCAAACCGATCCGGCCTATCGCCGTGCGCTGCTGACCGTCGTGGTGCTCAACCTCGGCTTCGGAGTCGCCGAGCTGTTCGGCGGGTTCATCGCCGATAGCCAAGCGCTGAAAGCGGATTCCCTCGATTTTCTCGGGGACGGGTCGATCAGCCTTATCGGTCTTCTCGCGCTTGCCTGGTCCGCACGGGCGAGGGCAAAGGTCGCGCTGACGCAGGGGTTGTTTCTCGGTGCGCTTGGCGTGGGCGTAATCGGTTTCGCGATTTGGCGCGCCCTGAACGCAACCGCGCCCGATGCCGAACTGATGGGCACAATCGGCGTTGTCGCGCTCGCGATCAATGTCGTGTCCGCCTTGGTGCTTGCGCGTTTCCGGGAAGGGGACGCCAATGTTCGCGCGATCTGGCTGTTCAGCCGCAACGACGCGCTCGCCAACGTGGCGGTGATCGCCGCGGCCGGTCTGGTGGCGTGGACAGGAAGCGCCTGGCCGGACCTCGCCGTCGCCGGCCTCATCGCCCTCCTGTTCCTCCACTCCGCTTATGAAATCGTCACTGGCGCTCGGCGCGAATTGGGAGAGCGGTAGTGCGTCTGCTCGCGTTGATCCGGGCAATGCTCTCGTTGCGGCTGCTCTCCGCGCTCGCGGCGCTGCTGATCCCTGCTGCGGCAATCGCCGAACCCGGCGACGTGCAAACCGCATGGCGGCTGCTCGACTATATGGCCGTCGATTATGGCGGCGCGGTCGCCAACGGTCGGATCAAGAGCACGTCGGAATATGCCGAGATGACGGAGTTCGCCGCGTCGGTCTCGACACGGCTTCAGGGCCTGCCGGCGAAGCCGGAGCGTCAAGCCCTCATCCAGCGGGCTGCCAACCTCCAGGCGGTGATCGCGGAAAAGGGACCGACTGAACAGGTGGCAACATTGGCGCACGGGCTCGCGGCCGATCTGTTGCGCGCCTACCCGGTGCCGCTCGCGCCCGATAAGGCTCCGAACCTCGTCTCCAGCGATGCACTGTTCCGACAATCCTGCGCGTCCTGCCACGGGATGACGGGCAACGGCCGTGGCCCTGACGCCGCCAAGCTCGCTACGCCCCCGATTGCTTTCACCGATGCCGAGCGCGCGCGCCAGCGCAGCGTGTTCGCGCTCTATCAGGTGGTGACGCAAGGCATCGACGGGACCGCGATGCAGAGCTTCGCCGATCTGCCCAACGATCAGCGCTGGGCGTTAGCATTCCGAGCCGGGAGCTTCGCCTTCACGGATGCGCAGGCGCGCGAAGGCGAGCGGCTTTGGAAATCCGACCCGACCCTTCGCCGGCGCATTCCGGACCTGAAAACCCTGGTCGCGCTCACCCCGGCCGCGCTCGGCGCGGCGATCGGCGACGCCAAGGCTGACCCAGTGCTCGCGTTCCTGCGTCGTCATCCCGAACAGGTGATACAACAGGCTCCCGGCTCGCTCGCGGTCGCCCGCGCCAAACTCGCCGAAAGCGTGGCGGCTGCGCGGCGCGGCGATGCGCGCATGGCGAAAGAGCTGGCGCTGTCGGCCTATCTCGATGGGTTCGAGCCGATCGAGCCAACACTCACCGCGCGCGACGCGACGCTGATGGGTCGAATCGAGGGCGCGATGGGGGAGTTCCGCGCCTCGATCGACCGGGGCGCGTCGCCCGATGATCTCGCGGAGAAGGTCGCAGTACTGGGCGGCCTTTTCGACGATGCGGAAGCGGCGCTCGCGCCTGATGCCGCCACCGAAGCGTCCACGTTCCTGGGCGCGTTCACGATCCTGCTGCGTGAAGGGCTCGAAGCCCTGCTCATCGTTGTCGCCATGATCGCGTTCCTGCGTAAAGCCGAGCGCGGCGAGGCGCTGCGGTACGTGCATGGCGGCTGGGTCAGCGCGATCATCGCGGGCGGGATCACCTGGGCGGTCGCCACCTATGCGATCGGGATCAGCGGTGCGAGCCGGGAGCTGACGGAAGGGTTTGGCTCGCTGTTCGCCGCGGTCGTGCTGCTCTCGGTCGGGATTTGGATGCACGGCAAGGCGCAGGCCGATCAGTGGCAGCGCTATATTCGCGAGAAGATGTCGCGGGCGCTCTCGGGCGGGTCGGGCTGGTTCCTGTTCGGGCTGGCGTTCGTCGTAGTTTATCGCGAGGTCTTCGAGACGATCCTGTTCTATGCCGCGCTTTCGGCGCAAGGTGACAACGGGATGCTTCTCGCGGGGGCCGGGTCGGCGATTGGACTGCTCAGCCTGATCGCTTGGGCCATGCTTCGCTACAGTCGCAAGCTGCCGATCGCGCAGTTCTTCCGCTATAGCTCCTGGCTCATGGCGGTCCTGACCGTCGTGCTGGCGGGTAAAGGCGTCGCCGCGCTCCAGGAAGCCGGCCTTATCAACATCGCACCGCTCGCGGACGTGCCACGGCTGTCGATGCTCGGCGTGTTTCCCACTTGGCAATCGGTGCTGGCGCAACTCCTGATGGCGGTCGCCATTGCGGTCGGGTTCGCCTGGAACGGGCGCGACCGATCCCGCTCGGGTTCCGGCTCAGTGACCCTTGGTTCGAATTAGTGCAATGACATGAAAACCCTTCCGTGATAGAGGCAAGCTAGTGCGAGCCTTTTTGCCTTTCCTGACATGCCTGATGCTGGTCCTGACCAGCTTCTCCGGCATGGCCCATGCCGCCGATCTGGCGGGGGGAAGCATCGCGGGCGTTGAGTTCACGGTCCATACCGCCGGTGACATCGATCAGGTGCCATCGGACTCGGACAAGAATGTCCCGCATCATCACAATTATTGTCACGGACACGACGTCGGCGCGCCTGCGCGCACGACGATGGAATATACCCCCGTCCTCACAGTGCCCAAGCCGACAATCTCCGCCTCTGCGTCGCTCGACGGCCGCACCGGCATGGTCCATTTGAGGCCCCCCCAAGCCTGACGTCCGATTTGGGCGTGCGTTGGCGCGCCCCTGTCGATCATCGTCAGGAGTCCTATTTTCATGAATCGTATCCTCGCGGCCATGCTGGCCGCAGCGTCTTGCGCCACGATGGCGCAGGCGCAGGTCGGACCGTCCGCGCCTGTTGCGCAGGATGCGCCGGTCTACACGCTTGACCAAGCGGTCAGTGCAGCGGGCGGTTCGGCCCCTGCTGCGGAAGCGGCGACAGCTGGAATCGACGCGGCCCGTGCAGGTCGCACAGTCGCCGGCTTGCGGCCCAATCCGGTGGTTCAAGGCCAAGTCGAGAATGTCATCGGCTCCGGGCCGTATCGGGGGGTCCGCAGCGCGGAAACCACGGTCGGCTTTGCGATCCCGATCGAGCTAGGCGGCAAGCGCGGCGCCCGCGTCGCGGTAGCCAATGCGCAATTGTCCCGGGCCGAGATCCAGGCCGCGATCATCGCGGCGGATGTCCGGCTTCAGGTAACGCAGCTCTATGTCGAAGCGGTCGCGGCCGATCGCCGGGTAATGACAGCCCGCGATCAGGCCCGGATCGCCAGCGATGCGCTGCGGGCCGCGAGCGTTCGCGTGCAGGCAGGGCGGGCATCGCCACTCGAGCAACAGCGCGCGGATGTCGCGCGTATCAATGCCGACGCCAATGTGGAGCGGCAGCTTCGCTTGGCCGAGGCGGCCCGCGCCAATCTGGCGCGTCGGATCGGACGGCCGATCGACGGCCTGCTCGATGACACGCTGCTCGATCGCCTTCCCGATGTGAACGTCTATGGGCCGTTGGCACCGGTCAACACGACCGGCACACTCGCGCTGGCGGCAGCCAACGCGGATTTCTCCATTGCCGAAGCCGGCGTGCGGCTCGCGCGCGCCAATCGCGTGCCTGACCTGAACGTCGGGCCGTCGATCCGCCGCCTGGAAGCGACCAACGACATGGCGGCGGTGTTCAGCGTGTCGATCCCGATCCCGGTGTTCAACAATGGTCGCGCCGCGATTGCGCAGGCGACCGCGCAGCGGACCCAGGCGGATGCGCAGCGCCGCGTGACCGCGCTCGACATCGAACAGGCGATCACGGACGCGCAGGCGCAGGCGGCCAATGCCGCAACGACGGCTCGTGCGGCGTCGGGGCCGGCGCTGGCGGCTGCACAGGAGGCCGCCCGCATCGCGCGGATCGGCTATCGCGAGGGCAAGTTCGGCCAGCTCGAATTGCTCGATGCTGAACGCACGCTCGCCGAAACGCGGGTCGCCGCGATCGACGCGCTTGCCAATTACCAGAATGCCCGCGCGCAAGTGGAGCGACTGACCGCTCGTGCGCCCAATGGGGGGAATCAGTGATGAAGAGCTTTTATCTCGCGGGCGCGGCGTCGCTCGCCCTGCTCTTGGCTGCCTGCGGCGGCAAGGATGGCGGAAACGAGGCAACTGCCGAAGGCGCAGCTGCCAATGAGACGGCAGCGGGCACGGAAAAGGGCGGTGCTGAAGGCGGTCATGCCGGTGAAGGCGTCGTCACATTGGGTGCCGACCAGATCGCCACAGCGGGCGTCCAGGTCGGACGGCCGATCATCGGCGGGGCCGGGACGATCGAGCTGCCCGCGATCATCGAGGGCGACCCACAGGGAACGCAGGTCGTCTCGGCCGCAATTGCGGGACGCGTGGTCGCGCTCACCCGTAACCTCGGCCAATCGGTCGGACGCGGCCAGACCATTGCGGTCATCGAAAGCCGCGAGGCGGCGCAGATCAAGGGCGAGGTCGAGGCGGCGCGGGCGCGGCTTCAGCTCGCTAATTCGAACCTCGCGCGCGAACAGCGGCTGTTCGCGCAGAGAGTCTCCCCTGAACAGGATCTGATCGCCGCCCGCACAGCGGCGACGGAGGCGCGGATCGCCCTGACGCAGGCGCAGAGCATGGTTTCGGCGGCGGGTGTCGGCGGCGGCGGGCTCAACCGGCTCGGCATTGCCGCGCCGATCTCGGGCCAGATCATTGCGCGCCCCGTGACGCTGGGACAAACGGTCGCGGCGGATGCCGAACTCTATCGCATCGCCAACCTGAGCCAGGTGTCGATCGCGCTTAATCTCAAGCCCGAGGATGCGGGCCGGGTGCGTCCCGGCAATACGGTGCTGGTAAAGGCGGCAGGCCGTCAGGCGACCGCCCGCGTGACCTTCGTGTCGCCGGCGCTTGATCCGCAGACGCGGCTCGTGCCTGCGCTCGCCACCCTCGACAATCGCGGTGGCGAATGGCGGGTCGGCGAGCCTGTGACGGCAGCCGTGCAGCTCACGGGCAGCGGCGGGAGCGGGGCGGTCCGCGTGCCGACGACGGCGGTCCAGAGTTTCGAGGGCAAGTCGGTCGTGTTCGTGCGCACGCCCACCGGCTTCAAGGCGACCCCGGTCCAGCTCGGCGATGCGTCGGGCGACACGGTGATCGTCCGGTCGGGCCTGACCGGCAACGAACAGATCGCCACCACCGGAAGTTTCACGCTCAAGGCCGAGATCGGCAAGGGCGAAGCGAGCCACGAGGATTAAGCCATGATCGCCCGTATCGTAACCTGGGCGGTCGAGAAGCGCTGGCTAGTCCTGCTCCTCACCGTCATCGTCGCCGCCATCGGCGCCTTTTCCCTCTACCGGCTACCGATCGACGCGGTGCCGGACATCACCAACAATCAGGTCCAGATCAACGTCCGCGCGCCTGCCCTCTCGCCCGAGCTGGTCGAGAAGCAGGTGTCGTTTCCAATCGAAACCGCGCTCGCCGGCACCCCCGGCCTGGAATATACGCGCTCGTTGAGCCGCAACGGCTTCGCGCAGATCACGGCGGTCTTTTCAGACGCGACGGACATCTATTTCGCCCGCCAGCAGGTGGGCGAGCGTCTGCGGGGCGTGCAAGAGAATCTGCCCGACGGCGTGAACCCTGAAATGGGTCCGATCGCGACAGGCCTGGGCGAGGTGTACATGTACACCGTTCGTCTCGATCATCGCGAGGACGACAAGCACAAGCCCGGTGAACCGGGCCAACAGCCCGATGGCAGCTACATCACGCCAGAGGGCGAGCGACTGACGACCGAAGAGGACAAGGCGACCTACCTGCGCACCGCGCAGGACTGGATCGTGACGCCGCTTCTGAAGACCACACCGGGCCTCGCCGGTGTCGACTCGATTGGCGGTTACGCCAAGCAGTTCCTCGTCGTGCCCGACGTGCAGAAGCTGGCCTCGCTCGGCATCACGCTGACGGACCTGGGAAATGCGCTGGAGCGCAATAACACCAGCGTCGGCGGTGGCTTCGTCAATCGCAATGGCGAAGGTCTGGCTGTTCGCTCGGATGCGCTCGTTCGCAATGCCAGCGAGTTGGCCAGGACCGTGATCGCGACACGTAACGGCGTGCCGATCACGGTCGAACAAGTTGCGACTGTGAAGACGGGTCAGGCGATCCGCATGGGTTCGGCATCGGAGAACGGTACCGAAGTCGTCGTCGGCACGGCGATCATGCGGATCGGCGAGAACAGCCGCATCGTGTCGACCGCGGTCGCTGAGAAACTGAAGACGATCAACGCTTCGCTGCCTCCTGACGTCGTAATTCAGCCGGTGCTGAACCGCACCGAGCTGGTCAATTCGACGATCAAGACGGTCGCGAAAAACCTGTCCGAAGGCGCGGTGCTGGTCATCGTCGTGCTCTTCCTGCTGCTCGGCAACTTCCGTGCGGCCCTGATCGCGGCGTTGGTCATCCCGATCACCATGATGCTGACAGGCTTTGGTATGCTGCGCGCTGGGGTCTCGGCCAATCTGATGAGCCTTGGGGCTTTGGACTTCGGTCTGATCGTCGACGGCGCCGTCATCATTGTCGAAAACGCGCTGCGCCGGCTTGCCGAGCAACAGCATCATGAAGGCCGATTGCTCAGCGTCAAGGAACGGCTCGCGACCGTGGCAGCCGCTGCGCGTGAGATGATCCGTCCCTCTGTGTACGGGCAGGCAATCATCATCCTCGTCTACGTACCGCTGCTCACGCTGACCGGCGTGGAGGGTAAAACGTTCGGACCGATGGCGCTGACCGTCATCATCGCGCTCGCCTTCGCCTTCATCCTCTCTCTCACCTTCGTGCCGGCGATGATTGCGATCTGGCTGTCGAAGAAGGTCGAGGAGAAGGACGGCCGCATCATCACGTGGCTGAAGAAGCGCTACGAACCCGGTCTCGACCGGGCCATGAAGCGCCCGACGCTGACGATCGGTGCGGGTGTGGGAAGCCTTGTGGTGGCGGCGCTTGCTTTCACTACGCTCGGCTCGGTGTTCCTGCCGCAGCTCGACGAAGGCGATTTGCTGATCCAGTCGCTCCGCATTCCGGCAACGTCGGTCCAGCAGAGCCAGGCGATGCAGGTGCCGATCGAGCGGATGATGTCGAAGCAGCCGGAGGTGCAATTCGTCTATTCCAAGACGGGCACCGCCGAGCTGGCGGCCGACCCGATGCCGCCGAACGCGACCGACATGTTCGTCATCCTGAAGCCGCGCAAGGATTGGCCGGATCCTGAGCTTCCCAAGGAGGAGCTGGTCAGCCGGATCGAGGGTAATCTCGCGAAGATTCCGGGAAATGCCTACGAGATCACCCAGCCCATCCAGATGCGCTTCAACGAGCTGATCGCCGGCGTGCGCGGCGACATCGCGGTGAAGGTGTTCGGGGACGACTTCAACCAGATGAACCGGACGGCCGAGCAAATCGCGGCGGTGCTGCGCAGAACGCAAGGCGCAGCGGACGTGAAGGTGGAGCAGACGACCGGTCTTCCCATGCTCGACATTCGCGTCAACCGCGACGCGATGGCGCGGTTGGGCGTTACGGCTCAGGATGTGCAGGACACCGTGACTGCGACGATCGGCGGGCGAACATCGGGCCAGATCTTCGAGGGCGACCGTCGCTTCCCCGTGGTGATCCGCCTGTCGGAGGCGCAGCGTGCCGACATCGGCCTGCTCCAACAGGTGCAGGTGCCGGTGGCAGGCGGCGGCTATGTACCGCTGTCCAGCGTCGCCGAGATCAAGGTGGTCGATGGTCCGAACCAGATCAGCCGCGAGAACGGCAAGCGGCGCGTGGTGGTGCAAGCCAACGTGCGTGGCCGCGACGTCGGATCCGTCGTGGCGGATGCGCAGGCGGCGATCGGCAGCCAACTCCGGCTGCCTGCCGGCACCTATCTCGAATGGGGCGGCCAGTTCGAGAACCTCCAATCGGCAAGCGAACG
Source organism: Sphingomonadales bacterium 63-6 (assembly GCA_001898545.1). Lineage (GTDB taxonomy): Bacteria > Pseudomonadota > Alphaproteobacteria > Sphingomonadales > Sphingomonadaceae > Andeanibacterium. Next base: position 9,442 of record MKUB01000098.1, read on the forward strand.
GCTGAAGCTGGTCATTCCGGCTTGCTTCATCTTGATCCTGCTGCTCCTCTACGGGGCGTTGGGATCGGTCCGCGACGCCGCGATCGTGTTCACCGGCGTGCCTTTCGCGCTGGTGGGCGGCGTCCTGTTGCTGTTCCTGCGGGGCATGGACTTCTCGATCTCGGCGGCAGTGGGCTTCATCGCCCTCTCGGGCATCGCGGTCCTCAACGGCCTCGTCATGGTCAGCTCGATCCAAGATCTGATCCGATCAGGGATGAGCCGCGAGGAAGCCGCGCATGTTGGCGCGATGCAGCGTCTGCGACCCGTCATCATGACCGCGCTAGTCGCCAGCCTCGGCTTCGTGCCGATGGCGCTGGGCGAAGGCGCCGGCGCAGAGGTTCAAAAGCCTTTGGCGACGGTCGTCATCGGCGGTCTGATCTCGGCGACGCTTCTTACGCTGTTCGTGCTGCCGACACTCTATGCCCGGTTCGGGCAGAAAGTGATCGAGAAACCCGAGCACTACAATGAGGAGCATGAAGGGGACGACCACGGTCAGACCTTCGTGAACAACTTGGCCTGATGGATGGGCGGGGCGATCCGCGATCGCCCCGCCCATCTCTGGGAGATGGGGATATGCCTCGCACCATAACCAGCTCGATGCTTCACGGCGGGCCACTGCGCATCTGGTCGGCACTCACCGATCCGGATCATCGCCGGGCGTGGAGTCCGCTCGTATTTCTCGATGATCCGTCCCGGCTCGGCGACACAGAATGCACCTTTGCGATCCAGGGCATCACCCGGCCAATTCGGACGCCAGCACGGATTGATCGATTCGATAAACCGCACGCCTTCGCTTGGTCCTGCGGCATCCCCTATCTGTTCACGCTCGAAGAGCGGTACGAGCTGGCGGGGGACGATGGCGGCACCAGGCTAACGCATAGCTGCACGCTGCGCGGGGCGCTCTCCCTGCCGTTCGCGGCGATGATGTTGCGCCGCCTGCGATCCCTGATGGTCGAATCTGACGATCGCCTCGCAACCTATCTCCGCTGGCGGGTAGGTCAGCCTGCCCGGGCTATCAATCGTCAGCGCGTCCCCTTCCGCTACAGGAGGAAGGCGCGATGATGATGCACTGTAAGCGGGTGCTGCCCGCCGTCATCCTCGTTGTCGGGCTCGCGGCGTGCTCGGAAAGAAAGCCGCCAGCCCCGCCAACGGAGCAGCAGATCCATTCGTCCGACAGCGCCGTGGCGACCGGGGAAATGGGGCGGCATAGATATCGCTGTTCCGACGGGGAACCGCTGTTCGTCGATTACAAGGACAACGGCCTGCAGATCGATTTGCGGCGCTCCAACGGGGGACCGCCGATGATGCTGACCGCGCCAGCGCAGGGCCTGCAATATGTCGGCGAAACAGCCACCGCGACCTTCAAGGGGTCGCAGCTCACCATCGTGGAAGGCGATGGCCGTACCCGGATCTGCGAGCAGGAAGGCACGCGATGAACTGCCCTGCCTTCGAACGCCACAGGGCGCTTCGTCGGAAGAGACCGATGTCTGACACGTCGATTTCAAATGTGACAACCTTGTGCGGCCTGAATCGGGCCGGTCTGGCGATCGCGCGCCTCGGCGTCGTTCTCGTCTCCGGGGCGGTTATAGGGGCGTGTAATCCAGCGCCGACCCAGCCTACCGAGCCGGCGCATGAAAAGCATCTGACGTCGAAACTAATCGCGCAGCGCATCATGTACTGCGACGACGGCACACGCGCCGATGTCGACTTCATCGATGAAGGCTTGAAAATGGCCGTCACCTGGCTGCCGAAGGGCAGGACCGAGATCCTGCGCGCGCAGCGAACCGGTGACGAGTTTCGCGGCGACCATTCGCGGGCTGTCGTGGCGGGCGGATCGATCGCGTTCACGCGACGCGGGAAGATCCGCGTCTGCCACCGAACCCCGGAGGAGTCCTAGGAA
>MKUB01000099.1:0-393 GCA_001898545.1 Sphingomonadales bacterium 63-6
CATATCGTTATTCGGGAAAAGGAATGCTGTAATATGGCCACGCTCATAGCCGGAAAAGTGTCGCTTCGTCGATGGCAAGCAAAAGCAATCTTGCGAGGACGCGCACGCAGAGTCATGCGGCGGACGGAAGGTAGGTAAAATGCGCTTCGCGTCCCGCCCGTCCTGCTTCAAACGGCTGCTGATCGTCGAGGATGATCCGCTGGTCGCTTTCGACAATGAGCGGACCCTGAAGCATGGTGGCTATGACGTCGTTGCGACGGTCGATTCGGGCGAAGCGGCTGTCGCGATGCTGGCAGACAAGACGATCGATGCGCTGATCCTCGACCTCAAGCTCGCGGGGCACATGACGGGACGCGAGGTTGCGCGGCTCGCGCGCGACCGCGGCGTTGCCGT
>MKUB01000099.1:738-10017 GCA_001898545.1 Sphingomonadales bacterium 63-6
CATGGAATTCCCCGCCCAGATGGCCTGTGGAATAGAGCAGCACCGTGATGATCCCCATGGTCTTCTGCGCGTCATTGCCGCCATGACTGATCGAATAGGCTGCGGAGGACAGCAGATGCAGCCCCTTGAACATGCCATCGGCGCGGCGCGGGGCTGTACCTTTGAATATCCAGCTGGTGACGACCATCAGCGCCATGGCGAAGACGAAGCCGATCATAGGCGACAGGAAGATCGCAGCCACGGTCTTCACTGTGCCATCGGATTCCACCACGCCCGGCCCCGCATGGGCGATGCCCGCCCCCAGCAGACCGCCGATCAGCGCATGGCTGGAGGATGAAGGGATGCCCTTGATCCAGGTGACCACGTTCCAGAACATCGCGCCCACCAGCGCACCGAACACAACGGCCGGCGTCACCGCATCCTTGTCGACAATGCCCTTGCCCACCGTTTCAGCCACATGCAGCCCGACGAGCCAATAGGCGCCGAAATTACCGGCGGCCGCGAACAGCACCGCATTGAACGGCGAAAGCAGCCGGGTGGAAACGACCGTGGCGATGGCATTGGCCGCATCGTGCAGGCCGTTGAGAAAATCGAAGGCGAGCGCCAGGGCAATCAGCGCGATAAGCAGCGGCAGGGCGAGCGTGGTTTCCATCGGCCGGGCCTGCGATCAGGAATGATCGATCACGAGACCGTCGATCTCGTTGGCGACATCCTCGAACCGGTCCACCACGCGCTCCAGCCGCTTGAACATCTCCTGCCGGACGACGAACTGGATCGGATCTTTCTTGCCCAGCTGCTTGTAGATACGCTTGAGACCGGCGGCGTGGATTTCGTCGGCGTGGCCTTCCATGCGCACCAGCCGCTCGGTCAGCTCGTGCAGGCGGTGACCATTATCGACGATCCGGCGCAGCAGCGGAATCGCTTCCGCCGTCAGCCGCGCAGCATCGACGATAATGGCGCACATGTCGCGCATTTCCGGCTCGAACTCGTCGATCTCATAGAGGTCCACGGCGCCTGCCGTCTGCTGCATTTCATCGATCGCATCGTCCATCGCGCCGATCAGGTCGGTGATCGCGCCCCGGTCGAACGGAGTGAGGAAGGTGCGGCGCACAGTGTGAAGCACTTCGCGCGTGATATCGTCGGCGTCGTGTTCGCGTTCCTCGATCTCGCGAATATGCTCGACCTTGTTCGGCCCGCCCTGCGCCAGTCGCGCCAGGGCATCGGCGCCGGCCACCAGCGTGGCGGCGTGCTGTTCGAACAGCTCGAAGAAATTCCCCTGCTGCGGCAGCAGCTTCTGAATCCAGCCGAACATGGCAGATATTCCCGTCTTTTTACCGACCGTGCTGATCGTATTGATGATGATGCGCCCCTGGGCGGCGGCGCGAAACTCGCGGGCACCGAAGCTGCGGATAAGAGCGCGAAGGTCCGGCTCGTCCACTGCCTCGGCAGCTTCAGCCAGAGTGAACCAGCGACGCTCGCGCTCGTGCTGTTCCTTCCAACTGTCCAGTTCCTCCGTCACGGCGAAGGGGAACACATCCACATCGGTCCACACCGTCGCGCCGGAAGCGCGCTTCTTGCGATAACGGAAAGAGCCGATGGATGTGGGACAGGCCGCGCCCAGCACGCCGGCTTCTTCTTCCGCTTCCTGCGCGGCGCTGGCATGCGGAGGCAGTTTGCCCACCTGCCCGCCCTTGGGGATCACCCAGCGGCCCGTGCCCCGGGTAGTGACCAGCAGGATACTGATAGGCGCATCCACCGCAGGGGAATCCGTGCGATAGGGCAAAACGGCAATCTGCCTCATCGCCATGATCGGACCCTTTCCTTCTGCAGGCTTGCGCGTGCCCCGCTAGGGGAACGACACAAATATGACAAATGGGATTTGCGCGGCTTTCCCCGATTTAGCACAGATTGGCGCATCGAAGGCCCTCCGTGGCCATCCGGGACGGTTTCCATGCTTGCCCCACTGCCCTGCAATCCCTATTTGCCGCTCAAATCCTCATACATCCCGATTGTCCGCGAAGGACCACCCCAAAGGACGAACATGGCCGCCCAATATGCATACGTCATGAAAAACATGACGAAAACTTTCCCCGGCGCGCAGAAGCCGGTGCTGAACAACATCAACCTGCAGTTCTACCAGGGCGCCAAGATCGGCATCGTGGGCCCCAACGGCGCGGGTAAGTCGACCCTGATCAAGATCATGGCCGGCATCGACAAGGATATCACCGGCGAGGCCTGGCCGGGCGAGAACATCACCGTGGGCTATCTGGAGCAGGAGCCGGAGCTCGATCCTGCGAAGACGGTTCTGGAAAACGTCAAGGATGGCGCACGCGAGACGGCCGATCTGGTCGAACGGTTCAACGCCATCTCGGCCGAAATGGGCGACCCCACCGACGAGACCGATTTCGATGCCCTGATGGAAGAAATGGGCGACCTTCAGGCCAAGATCGACGCGGTGGACGGCTGGACGCTGGACAACCAGCTGGAAGTCGCGATGGAAGCCCTGCGTTGCCCGCCCGGAGACATGGGCGTGGAAAGCCTCTCGGGCGGTGAAAAGCGCCGCGTGGCGCTTACCCGCCTGCTGATCCAGAAGCCCTCGATCCTGCTGCTGGACGAACCGACCAACCACCTCGACGCCGAAAGCGTCCAGTGGCTGGAAAACCACCTCAAGGAATATGCCGGCGCGGTGCTGATGATCACCCACGACCGCTACTTCCTCGACAACGTAGTGGAATGGATTCTCGAACTCGACCGGGGCAGCTACTACCCCTACGAAGGCAATTACTCGACCTATCTCGAGAAGAAGGCCAAGCGCCTTGAGCAGGAAAGCCGCGAGGAAAGCGGCAAGCAGAAGGCCCTGCAGCGCGAACTCGAATGGATCCGGCAGACGCCCGCCGCCCGCCAGACCAAGAGCAAGGCACGTATCCGCAAGTTCGAGGAACTGCAGAACGCGCAGGACAACCGCGCCGTGGGCAAGGCCCAGATCGTCATCCAGGTGCCCGAGCGCCTCGGCGGCAAGGTGATCGAGGCCAAGGGCATTTCCAAGGCCTATGGCGACAAGATTCTGTTCGAAGACCTGTCCTTCATGCTGCCTCCGGGCGGCATCGTCGGCGTGATCGGGCCGAACGGCGCGGGTAAGTCCACCCTGTTCAAGATCCTCACCGGCAAGGAACAGCCCGATAGCGGCTCCGTTGAAATCGGGTCCACCGTTCATCTCGGCTATGTCGACCAGAGCCGCGATCACCTGAATTCGGACAACAATGTCTGGCAGGAAATCTCCGACGGGCTGGATTACATGAAGGTCAACGGTCAGGACATGAGCACGCGTGCCTATGTCGGGGCGTTCAACTTCAAGGGTCCGGACCAACAGAAGAATGTCGGCAAGCTCTCGGGCGGTGAACGCAACCGCGTCCATATGGCCAAGATGCTGAAGCAGGGCGGCAACGTGCTGCTGCTCGACGAACCGACCAACGACCTTGACGTGGAAACGCTGGCCGCGCTGGAAGACGCGATTGAAAACTTCGCGGGCTGCGCCGTGGTCATCAGCCACGACCGCTTCTTCCTGGACCGTCTGGCCACGCATATCCTCGCATTCGAAGGCAACAGCCATGTCGAATGGTTCGAAGGCAACTTCGCCGCTTACGAGGAAGACAAGCGCCGCCGCCTGGGCGATGCCGCGGACCGGCCGACCAAGCTGGCCTACAAGAAACTGTCGCGCTGAGCGACGGCTCCGTTACTTCCCGGCCGGATGGGGCTTCTGCTCCTCCGGCGCGGGCGGTTCCGGCGGGCTCTGATCCGCAACAGGTTGCGGCATGAAGCCCTTTGCCAGCGTGTGATAAAGCCGCTGCTTGCACACTTTCGCGCCCGCCCAATCCGCAATCAGGGCCGTGGCGAAGAGCGGCAGGATCATGCCGGTGCTGCTGGTGGTTTCGGCCAGAATAATCACCGCTGTCAGAGGTGCGCGAACCACCCCCACGAAATAGCCGACCATGCCCAGCAGCACGATTGCCCCAGCCTCTTCGGGCGCAAAGAGCGGCGTCATCAATTCGCCCAGCCCCGCCCCCACGGCAAGCGACGGTGCGAAAATGCCGCCCGGAATGGCGCTGGCGCTCGTGGCAAGCGTGGCAATCAGCTTGGCCGGGCCGAACCATGCCTCGCCTCCCATGCCTGCCAGCATCTCTCGCGTCGGCTCGTAACCCGTACCCCAGGTAGCTCCGCCGGTTGCCACTCCGATTACCGCCACCACCACGCCGCATAGTGTCGAGGTGAGGACAGGCCGCGCGCGCAGCCGCGCAGTCCAGCGCCCACCCGGCCCGCGCAGCGCCAGGAACAGGCGGGAGAAGAGGCCACCCGCCACGCCCCCCGCGATGCCGAGAAGCGGCGCTGCCCACAAAACCGTAATCAGCGGCAGATGCGCGCCGACCTGCCCGAAATAGATATAATTGCCCGCAATGCCCTGACTTGTGAGGCCCGCGATCATCACCGCGCCCATCGCCAGCACTGCCACGCGCTGCTGATAGGCCACTGCCAGTTCCTCTATCGCAAAGGCGATCCCCGCCAGCGGCGTGTTGAAGGCGGCGGCCACACCGGCAGCGCCGCCTGCGATCAGCACTCCGGGCGTCACCCGAACCCGCAGCAGCTTATGGGAGGCCACCATGATGGCAGCCCCAAGCTGCACTGTCGGCCCTTCCCGCCCGACGGAGGCTCCGCCGAACAGTGCGCCCACGGTGAGCATGATCTTGGCTAAGCCTGCTCGCAGCCCGACCAGCCGCTGCTCATCCGGCCCTTCCGGATTGCGGGCCGCCGCGATCACTTGCGGGATGCCCGATCCCCGCGCCTCCAGCGCGATCTTGCCGGTCAGCCATGCCGCCATGGCGAAAATGAGCGGAGTAACGAGCAGCGGCAGAAAAGGGTTCGCCCCGGTCATGCGGCTGAACGCATCCTGCGCCAGATCGCCGGCGCGGGCGAAAAGCAGCGCCACCAGCCCCACCAGCAAGGCCCCGATCAGCATTGCCAGGCGGCGGCGCCATTGCGGCAGTTCGAGATCCTCGTCCTGTGCGAGGCCCTTCAGCCATGGGCCAATCTGCCGTGTTACCTGCATGGCCCCGTCCCCTATCCCTCGGCGCGGGCAAGGTCCAACCCTTATCCAAGGTTAGCGCGATCAGGCGCCGAATAGATAAATTTCTGCACCTCTCGCTGGAATCCGACGCAGGTGGCGCATTCTGAAATCACGCCGAATTTTAATATTCAGACGGAGAAACCTGAACGAAAGGCTATCAAGCCGGTTCAGTCTCCCGTCAGCGCAACAGGCATAAATCCCCTTCACACAGGGCCGCATACCACTCGGCGGGCTGACGGAAGGAGATGCCGCATGACTATCGCAAGACTGCTCAAGACGAGTGGTTTCGCAGCCCTCGCCGCCGCCATGGTGGTGGCCGCGCTTCCCGCCCCTACATGGGCACGGGACAATGACAATCGCACGAATGCGTCCAGCCGGCCGGGTGACCGGGGCGGTTCGGATCGCGGTGCGCGCCAGCAACCGCGCCAGGGGCAAGGCCAGGGATGGACGAACAGCCAGCGCGACAGCGCCCGGCCCGACAATCCCCGCCGCCAGCCCCAGCCGCGCGCCGAGCAGCGGGCCGAACGTCCCCAGCCGCCTGCGAACTCGAACTATCGTCCCGCTCCCAACCCTCGCCCAGCCCCGCAAGCAGGCACGCCGGGTCGGGACAATTACCGGCCGGATCGCGGCCCGGACAGGCGCCCTGATCGTCCTGATAGAGGCCCCGGTGCAGGCGCACCCGGCGCCGGTCGCCCCGGCGGCGCGCCTCCTGCCCAGGGCACGGTCGGCTATCAGAACCGGGATCGTGACCGGGATCAGGCCCGGGATCGGGATCGCTGGAACCAGAATGGCCGCCAGTGGCGCGATAACGATCGCAACCGTTCCTACCGGGATAATGACCGGAACCGCTCCTATCAGGGCCGCGACCGGGATCACCGGCAGTGGGATCACCGGTGGCGCGACAATAATCGCTATGACTGGCGCGGCTATCGCAACAGCCATCGCAGCACCTTCCGCGTGGGAATCTATTACGCGCCCTATCGCAATTACTACTACCGGCGGCTGGACACCGGCTTCTTCCTGGATGCCCTGTTCTATTCCAACCGGTACTGGATCAACGACCCGTGGCAGTACCGCTTGCCGGCAGCCTACGGCCCCTATCGCTGGGTGCGCTATTATGACGATGCCCTGCTGGTGGACACCTATTCGGGCGAAGTGGTGGATGTGATCTACGACTTCTTCTGGTGAAGACCCTCCTGCTGCCGGGAGAGTGGCCCGGCAGTCAGGGCAAGTCCCCCGCCTCACGGTGGGGGACTTGTTCGTTCAGGCTCCCGAAAAACGAGGCCTGGCGATCAGGCCTTAGGCGTACCGAAGGGTAGCATGCGGAACAGATTGCCGTCCTTGTCGATGAACGTGTGCTTCAGCGCGCCCAGCACATGGAGTACGATCAAAGCCAGTATCACCGTGCCGCCCGTTGCGTGGGCTTCGAAGATCGTGTGGCCCAGTTCCGGGTTCTTGCCCACCGGCAGCGCCGGCAGTGTGAACGCGCCGAACACATCCAGCGCCAGCCCATAGAAGGATTGGCCCAGCCAGCCGCCCAGCGGCAGGCCGATCAGCAGCACATAGAACAGGATATGCACCGTCTTGGCGAAGGTCCGTTCCCAGGGCTTCAGCGTGGAAGCCAGCGGCGGCGGCGCCTTGGCGAGTCGCCATAGCAGCCGCAGCACGGTGAGGATCAGGATCACGATCCCCAGCGCCTTGTGCTGGTCCATCACGCGCATCTTTTCAGCGATTTCGAGATTTTCGGTCGATTCCGCGATCCGCCAGTTCACGATCACCGCGATGGCGATCAGCCAGTGGAACAGCATGGCCACCGATGAGTAACGCGCCTGCGTCATTTCCCGTCTCCTCTTCTTCCCCGATGCCAGCTTACCCGCAAGCAACGGATCGGCAAGGAGAACTATTCCCTTACGCTGTCAGCAGCCTGACCTTCGACATGGCCCATTTCGCGCGCCAGCCGGTCCAGCTTGTGGGACAGGCGGATCAGCTCAAGCTGAGTGCGCAGGTTCACTTCATAATCGTGCCGCGCGGCGATCCGGTCCTTGGCCGACTGACGGTTCTGGCTCATCATGATGATCGGGGCCTGCACCGCGGCCAGCATGGACAGCATCAGGTTGAGAAAGATGAAGGGATATTGGTCGAAAGGCCGCAACCCCAGGGCTTCCACCGCCCGGCTGTTCAGAACCACCCAGGCCAGCAGCACCAGCCCGAAGAAGATAATGAAGCCCCAGCTACCGCCAATCGCCGCCACCCTGTCCGCCAGACGGTCTCCCATGGTGGCGTGAGCCTGCGCGATCTCATCGCTGTCGAGGCCGTTTATGGTCCCTTCCGCGACATGGCACAGCACCTGCTGTTCGTCCGGATCGAGATCCGCCAGTTCGCGGCCCAGCAATTCACGGGCGAGCTTACGGGGATCTTCCGGGCTCCTCACCGGCCGAGCGCTTCCGCGATCAAGCGCCGGGTATTCGCCACGCCATAAAGCGCGATGAAGCTGCCCATGCGCGGGCCCTGGCTGGAGCCGAGCAGCGTCTCGTAAAGCGCCTTGAACCAGTCCCGCAGGCTTTCGAAGCCGAAGCGCTCATCCTTGCCGATCTCGTAGACATGAGTCTGCAGATCCTCGGCGCTGGCATCCTCGGGCGCTTGTGCCAGCACCGCATCCAGAGCTTCCAGCGCGGCCGCCTCATTGGCGGCAGGCGCCCGGCGGACCAGCGTGGGGGCCACGAAATCGCGATTATAGGCCAGCGCCTTGTCCACCAGCACGTTGAGATCGGGGTGCTGAGCCGGATCGGCATCATGGACGTAATTGCCCAGATAATTCCACACCTGCGCATGAGTGGCATTGGGGCCAAGCACGCCCACCAGATTGAGCAGCAGGCCGTAGGTGACCGGCAAAGTATCGCCGTCCCCCCCGTGATAGCCATTGGCGCGCAACAGGTGCCACACCGGATTGCCCATCTGCTGTTCAATCGGCTGTTCGGGAATCTTCGCCCGGAACTGCCAATATTCATCCACCGCGCGCGGGATCACGCCGACATGCAGCTGCTTGGCGCTCTTGGGTTCGCGGAACAGATAGAAGCCCAGCGATTCCTCGCTGCCATAGGTCAGCCATTCCTCAATGGTCAGGCCATTGCCCTTGGACTTGGAAATCTTCTCGCCATTGGCGTCGAGGAACAATTCGTAGATCATACCTTCCGGCTTACGCCCGCCGAGAATCTGCGCGATCTTGCCGGACTGTGTGACGCTGTCGGTCAGATCCTTGCCGCACATTTCGTAATCCACGCCCAGCGCGACCCAGCGCATCGCCCAGTCGACCTTCCACTGCAGCTTGGACTTGCCGCCCAGGATCGATTGCTCGACCATCTCGCCATCATCCTCGAACCGGACGATGCCCGCTTCGGCATCCACCACTTCGATAGGCACCTGCAGCACATGGCCGGTCTTCTCGCTGATCGGCAGCACAGGCGAATAGGTCTTGCGGCGTTCTTCCCGCAAAGTCGGCAACATCACGCCCATGATCGCATCGTAATGCTTGAGGACATTCTTCAGCGCATCGTCGAACTCGCCGGAATCGTACCGGTCCGACGCTGCGACAAATTCGTAATCGAAGCCGAAACGGTCGAGGAAATCGCGCAGCATCGCATTGTTGTGATGGGCGAAGCTGGCATGTCCCTGCTCGAAAGGATCGGGAATGCGGCTGAGCGGCTTGTGCAGATTGGCCCGCAGCACATCGCCATTGGGAATATTGTCAGGCACCTTGCGCAGCCCGTCCATATCGTCGGAAAAGGCGATCAGGCGCGTGGGATGCCCACCGGTCAGCACTTCATAGGCACGGCGCACCAGCGTGGTGCGCAGCACTTCCTGAAAAGTGCCGATATGCGGCAGGCCCGAGGGGCCATAGCCGGTTTCGAAAATCACGGGGACGAGATTGCCCTCCGCATCGCGCTTGCCGCCCGGAAAGCGCTTGGCAATGCGTTGCGCCTCCTGAAAGGGCCATGCCTTGGATGTCTGTGCGGCTGCGATCAGTGCTTCATTGGTCATGGCGCGGGTCCATTGCGCCTCGCGCGGCTTTTCGCAAGTGCGGCGATTCGAACATGGCGAAAAAGGCGCGTAGTTCCGCCGAAGTTGACAAGGTTGACAGGGTACAAATCAGATAGGTCGCC
>MKUB01000099.1:10059-10301 GCA_001898545.1 Sphingomonadales bacterium 63-6
ACAAGGGGCGAAGGCAGCATCATTTCACCATGCTATCGCATCGCGTGCCTGTAGGACATGCGAAAGAGGCGACCGCTTTCGCGGCCGCCTCCCTCTCCAACCGGCATAGGTCAGGCCGCCTGGAGATTCCGCCGAGCGAGTTCCGGCCAGACCTCCGGATAATCGCTCAGATCGATCCACGGATCGGCCCGTTCGAAACGGCGACCTATGGACTGGATGATAAGCCGCGCGCGCTTGAGGCG
>MKUB01000099.1:10425-11092 GCA_001898545.1 Sphingomonadales bacterium 63-6
TCAGCCGTGAGGAAGAATACGCTTTTATCCGCTCCGACCTGCTGACGGTATTCATTCTGACCGTCCTTATGATTATCGCCCTGGTTGTGCTAACCTTCGTTATTGGGCGCTAAGCGCCAACCGGCCTGGCATGCAACTTCATTAAAAAACTAAAGAGCAGTGGCATTTCGGCCACTGCTCTTTTAATTCTTCGGATTCCAAAACAAGGATTAAATATCGTCCTGGTCGTTATCCTCGGCAAAGTCTTCGGAGATGTCGGCCTCTTCCTCGCCGGTATCACCCTCTTCCTCGTCCTCACCCTCTGAGTCGAGCCCTTCCTCGTCATCTTCCAGGCCATAGCGTAAAACGCTGTCCCTGGTATAAGCCCTGTACCCGGCAGCCGAGGCCTTGGGCGGGAAAGAAAGCCGTCCGCGCTGGCTGGGGTGCTGGTAAGTTTCACGAATAATCAGGCGCAACTCGCGTTCGCCCACGCTGGTTACAGCAGCAGTGTAGCGGTTGCCCGCTTCCAGGAACCGGATGAGCCGGATCGCCATCCGGGGCTCAACCTGCCCTAACACTTCGCCATCCTGGTTTTTCACCAGCAAAGTCTGGTTTTTCGAGTCGATCACCAGTTGGACGGCGTCTCCGGCGGTCAACTTGGCGAGGACACTTGTCGGGGCCACGTTTA